>NZ_JBEYYO010000013.1:0-153813 GCF_040645615.1 Glycomyces sp. NPDC046736
CTCCTTGGCGCGCTTGAGGTTCGCGCGGTGGCCGTCGTGCAGCGCCCCCATCGTGGGGACCAATGCGTCGGGGGACGCGAGGACGGCGTTGTGAGCCGAAGCAGCGGACCATGCCAAGCGCAGTGCGGCCGGTGCGCGCGGAGCGGGATCGAGTCGGCCGCGGCGGCGCACGACGCGGCCGCGACCCGGCGGGGCACCGGGCTCGGAGAACCCGACGTTCGGCTTCGGACTGGAGCCGCGTTCCCTTGCACCGCTTGAGAAGCAGCCGCGAGGGAGCGGTCAGGCTCGGCGTTTCGTTATCTGCGCGGCGTGGCGACCCGCTGCGGCTTCTGCCATGAAGTAGACGCGGTCGCGGTCGAGGCCGCGGCCCATCGTCGACAGCCGGACCGGGAGCGCCTCCAAGGCCTCGGCCAGACCGGAGCAGTCGATCTCGATCTGGCGGTGGCGTTCGGGCAGCTCGAGGAGCTGGTCGCGGATCTTCGCCTCCAGGTCCACCGGGAGCTCGTCGGGGACCGGGACGTCGGCGGCCGCCAAGGCGACTTTCCCGTACGCCGTCATCGAATGGTGCGAGATACCGCGATGCCGTTCGCGCGCATCGCCTTCGGAGATCCGCAGCGACGCGACCGGCCGCCCGCCGAGCACCGCCGCGGCGTTGACCGCCTCGCCCGCCGCCGTGCCCGAGAACCCCCACACCGTGCCGGTGCCGAGGTTCCCCGGGCCCTGCGCCACGATCGCGATGTCCGCGTTCCCGACCACCCGCGCCGCGATGAGCGCGTTGTGGACGTTCGTGGCCTCCAGGTCCCCGCCGAAGCACTGCCCGGCCGTCACCACCGTGCACAGCCGGTCCGAAAGCTGGTCGAGCTGCCGCGAGAACCACGCCGGGAGCGCCCCGCCGTCGGTCATCACGTAAGCGACCCGCGCCTGCGGTGCCGTGGCATGGATCCCGGCGAGCACCGGCGCGAGCGCCGAGTGCAGGTCCGCGACCACCACCGGCATCCCGCCGAGGTCCTCGCAGGCCTCCACGGCCGCCCGGTGCGGCGAGTCGTCCTCGTCCACGGCCAGGCGCATCGCCTGCATCGGGGTGTACCGGGCCTTGACGATGTGCCCGGGCCCGTCCACGTCGGCCGGGAGCCGGTCGGGGACGGCCACGACCAGCGCGTACCCGCCCGTACCCAGGCCCTTCGCGATGGCGTTGCAGTTGAGCAGCACCCGGTCGCCGACCTGGGGGACGCCCACGAGAGCGTCGTAGGCCAGGCCCCGGCACGCGAACGCGTCCTCGCCCTCGCGGGCCTCCACGTCCACGTCCAGCTCGGTGCACCCGCGCCATGCGCCGCGCACCCCGGTGACGGTCCCGTATCGCCATCTGATCACGGCCCGGACCTTACCAAGGGCCCGCCCGCGAGACCGAGCCGAGTGGTACTCGCCGCAGGCCTTTGGCGGCCCCGAGCCGCGAGGGCATAGGCTTGGCGGGTGGCCAACGATCGCACGGAACGACTGGTGAACCTGGTGCTCTGCCTGCTGTCCTCGCGGCGCTTCCAGACCGCCGGCAGGATCGCCGGGATCGTGCCCGGCTACGAGCACGACCCCGACGACAAGAAGGCCCACGACGCGTTCCAGCGCAAGTTCGAACGCGACAAGGCCGAACTGCGCCGCATCGGCATCCCGCTCCAGTCCGGCACCGACTTCATCGGCGACGCCGAGCCGGGCTACCGCATCGCCCGCTCCGACTTCGAGCTCCCGCAGATCGAGTTCACCGACGCCGAGGCCGCCGCCGTGGCCGCCGCCGCCCGCCTGTGGCAGCAGCCCGAACTCCAGTCCGGGTCCGCCGAAGCCCTGCGCAAACTCCGCGCCGCCGGCATCGACGTCGAGTCCCACGCCGCCGCCTCACCGGTCACGTCCCTGCCCGGCGCCGAGGCCGCCCTCGCGCCGTTCCTCGAAGCGGTCGCCTCCCGCCGCGCCGTCGTCTTCGACTACCTCGGCAACCGGGACGAGACCGCCCAGCAGCGCCGCCTCCAGCCGTGGGGCTGCGCGGCCTGGCGCGGGCGCTGGTACGTCGCCGGATTTGACCTCGACCGCGGCGCGCAGCGCGTCTTCCGCCTCTCCCGTATCACCGGGAAGGTCCGCCTCACCGGCGCCGAAGGAGCCTTCGACATCCCCGAGGACGTCGACGTGCTCGCGTTCGCCTCCGCGTCCGAAGCCCAGCAGCTCCCTTCCCGCGCGAAGGTCCTCGTCCGGCCCAAACGCGCCTGGGGCGTGCGCCGCCGCGCCGACCAGATCGGCCCGCGCACCCCCGAAGGCGACCAGGCCTGCTTCTCCTTCCACGACACGACCGCCACCGCCGCCTGGCTCGCGTCCTTCGGCGCCGACGTGCTCGTCCTCGAACCGCCCGAACTGGTCAAGGAGACCGTCGCGTGCCTCCAGGCGCTGGCGGACACCGAGCGCCCGGTCTCCTCGGAAACGGAGTGAACGTGTCCACCAGCCGCCTCGCCCGCCTGCTCAACCTCGTGCCGTACCTGGTCAACCGGCCCGACGGGGTCCCCGTGACCGAGATCGCGGCCGACTTCGACGTGCCCGCCGACCAGATCCAGTCGGACCTGACGATGCTGTGGATGTGCGGCCTGCCCGGCTACGGCCCCGGCGACCTCATCGACCTCGCCTTCGACGGCGACGGCGTGCGGGTCCTGTTCGCCGCCGGGATGGACCGGCCCGTGCGCCTGGCCGCCCACGAGGCACTCGCGCTCTCGGTGGCCCTGCGGGTCCTCGACGACACGCCCGGCGTGGGCGACCGGGCCGCGATCGCCTCCGCGCTCGACAAGCTCGCCGCGGCCGCTGGCGAGGCCCCCGCCGACGTCACCGTCCGCGAGACCGCCGGCCCCGGGGCCGAGCGCTACGCCGACCTCGTCGCCTCCGGGCACGCCGCCCGCATCACCTACTACTCGGCCAGCCGCGACACCACCTCCGAGAGGGTCGTCGACCCCATCGAGGTCATCGTTGCCGACGGCCACGCCTATCTGCGGGCCTGGTGCCGCACCGCAGGGGAGATCCGCCAGTTCCGCGTCGACCGCATCGACGCCTGCGCCGAACTGGACGAGCCCTCGGAGCCGCTGCGCCTGACCAACCCGCCCGCGCCCACCGCGTTCCTCGCCTCCGAACTGCCGCGCATCGAACTGCTCCTGGGCCCCGGCGCGAAAGGCGTGGTCGACTCGCACCCGTGCGACTCGGTCACCGGCGAAGCGGACGGGCGCCGCCGCGTCACCATGCGGGTCCGCGACCTCGACTGGGCCCGCCGGTTCGTGCTCGGCCTCGGCGGCGAGGCCGAAGTCGTCGCCCCCGCCGAACTGCGCGAATCGGTCCGCCAGACCGCCTCCGCGGCCCTCGCCCGCTACAGCGCCGCCTGAACCCGCCCGCGCGGCCGCCCACCCCGAGCCGGGACGCACCGATACACTGTGGCGATGATCTGGGCGATATCGGTCGTGCTCGCACTCGCCGGGCTGGTCCTGCTGGCCGTGGCCGCCACCCGGCTCCGCGGCGGCCTCAAGGAACTGCGGCTGAACCTCGACCGCGTCCAAGAGCGCGTCGGCCAAGCGCAAGAACTGCAAGAACGCCTCAACCTCACACTCGCCGAAGCGAAGAAGGCCACCGCCCGGCCCGGAGAATGACGCGTCACGAACACCGACGACAGGCGAAAACGTGACACACCGCCGCGGCGGCCGCCACATTCTGATAAAGATCGGCGATCCCGAAGCCTCCAGTGTTGACGGAAGTGTCAAACGTCGGTCATGCTTGTCCGGCTCGACTAGGTCGTAGTCGCGCTTACAGCCGGTGACCTCGGGGTGAACCCGATCTCGGCCACCGTGGCAGCCGCCTCCAGTGCGGCATACGATGGTTAACGTCACCGACACATACCCGGAGGGACCGAACAATGGGTGCATTGAAGCCCTGGCACATTCTCATTCTCGTCGTTGTCATCTTGCTGGTGTTCGGCTCCAGGAAGCTCCCCGACATGGCCAGGGGTCTGGGTCGCTCCATGCGGATCCTCAAGTCCGAGACCGAAGCGATGAAGAAGGACGGCACCAACCCCGAGCAGGACGGCGACACCCGCGCCGAGCCCAAGCACGGCCGTGAGCCGCTCGACCCGCCCGCGCCGGTCACCGAGTCCGTGATCGACGGCGAGTCCGTCGACGCCGACCGCAAGAAGACCAACTAGCCCGCCCGCGGCCGACACGATGGCAGACGCACCTCCGCGGCGCGCCAGGAAACGCAAGACCAAGTTCCAGCGCGCCGCCGACGGCTCCATGACGCTCATGGAGCACCTCGCCGACCTGCGGCAGCGCCTCATGGTCGCGGTGATCGCGATCCTCGTAGGCACCATTGTCGCGTTCTTCTTCGCCGACGACCTCATCAAGTTCCTGGCCGACCCGTACTGCTCGGCGCTCGGCGACGGTTCGCTGACCGAGCGAGGTGACGGCGCGAAGTGCCAAGCGGTGCTCAACTCACCGATCTCGCACATCGCCCTGATGCTGAAGATCGCGCTGTACTCTGCGCTCGTCGCGACCGCACCGATCTGGCTCTACCAGCTGTGGGCTTTCATCGCCCCGGGCTTGCACCGCAACGAACGCAAGTACGCGTACCTGTTCATCGGCATCGCCGCCCCGCTGTTCCTCGCCGGCGCGATCCTCGCCTACTTCGTGGTCGCCCACGGCATGGAATTCATCATGCTCCTGGCGAGCCAGGAATTCGTCATCCTGCTGAACCTCGAGGACTACCTCAACTTCTTCATCTCGGTGATGATGGTCTTCGGCATCGGGTTCGAGTTCCCCCTGATCATGCTGATGCTCAACGTGATCGGTCTCGTCTCCGCCAAGCGGATGCTCGGCTGGTGGCGCATCGTGGTCGTGGTGAGCTTCGCCTTCACCGCGGTCTTCACCCCCACGCCCGACCCGTTCGGCATGACGGCGCTGGCGATCTGCATGCTCATCCTCTACCTCGGGGCCTGCGGCGTCGCCTACCTCAACGACAAGCGCAAGGGCGTCGAGTACGGCGACGACAACCTCGGCGACGACGAAGCCGGTGACATCGGCTCGGCCGACGACCTCGGCGAGGCCGCAGGCGTCAACGCCAGCGGCCTCGACGACGAGGACTATCCCTCGGCAGCACCCGAGCGGCGCAACCGCCTCGGCCGCCGAGTGGACGGATACGACGACATCACCTGACGTCACCTCCGAAGTGAACGGTGAAAGGGCCCCGGCGCGATGCGCCGGGGCCCTCACTTCGTCTATTCGCGCTTAACAACCGGCCCGCACCAGCCGCAGCACCGCGTCCAACCCGACCGCCCGGCCCGCCTCGGCGTGCGGCACCAGGAAGCACCTGGCCCCCACGCCCGCCGCGCCCGCGTCGGCCATCGAGTCGCCGACCATCAACACCCGCCCCGGCTCCACGTCCAGCGCATGGCAGGCCGCGTAGAAGATCTTTTCGTCCGGCTTGCAGTACCCGACCTCATAGGACAGCACCCACGCGTCGATGAACCGGTCGATCCCCAGCCGTCGCAGGATCGGCCGCGCGTCGAACCCGATGTTCGAGACCAGCGCGATCGGATACCCCTGCGCCTTGAGCGACACCAGCGTGGCGATCGTGTCCGCGAACGCGACCCACCCCTCCGGGGACGACATCCGGTCGTACAAGGCCTCCGCGAGACCCTCGAAAGCGCCGTGGGCCTGCGCCGCGAGCTCGGTGTACGCCTCGCGGTGGGCCTCCTCGTCCAGATCCCGGTCAGCCCACGCGTCGGCGAAATGCGGCCGCACCCGCGGCTCCATGCCCGAACCGGGCCAGCCTTGAGCGCCGATGGCGTCGGCCAGCGCGGTCACGGCGAGCGGCGAGAGCTGACTCCCGCAGGCCTCGGCGGCCAGCGAGACCGATCGGGTCAAGGGTTCGAGCTGCGCCAAGGTGCCGTGGAAATCGAACAGGACCGCGTCGACCGCGCCGCGTCCCGCATCGTCGTCTCCTGGTGAGGAATCCCGGTGCACAAACGGACGATACCCGGCCGTGTAGGCGTCGTCACAGCCGGGTGCTCGCGGCATGTGAACGGAGTGCCGGTAGGTAACCGAAGTGCTTATGTCGGCCCGGCCGACTAGTGTTGGGCGCATGGTTACCGCCGACGTGCCTGACGCCGACGACCGCTCCCCGGCACAACGCCACGCCGCCGCCCGCGCGCGTCGGCACTGGCCCGAGCTCGCGGCCTTCGCAGGGGACTACCCGTTCGAACTCGACGACTTCCAGATCCAAGCCTGCCGCCACCTCGAAAGCGGCCACGGCGTGCTCGTGTGCGCCCCCACCGGCGCCGGGAAGACCGTCGTCGGCGAGTTCGCCGTGCACCTGGCGCTGGCCGAGGGCCGCAAGTGCTTCTACACCACCCCCATCAAGGCCCTCTCGAACCAGAAGTTCAACGACCTGGTCGAGGCCCACGGCGCCGAAAACGTGGGACTCTTGACCGGCGACACCGTCGTCAACGGCGAGGCCCCGATCGTGGTCATGACCACCGAGGTCCTGCGGAACATGATCTACGCCGCCTCGCCCACCCTCGCGGGCCTGCGCTACGTGGTCATGGACGAGGTCCACTACCTCGCCGACCGGTTCCGCGGCGCCGTGTGGGAGGAGATCATCATCGAACTCCCGCAAGAGGTCCGCGTGGTCTCCCTCTCGGCCACCGTGTCCAACGCCGAGGAGTTCGGCGACTGGCTCAAGAGCGTCCGCGGCTCCACCGAGGTCGTGGTCTCCGAGACCCGGCCGGTCCCGCTGTGGCAGCACATGATGGTCGGCGGGGCCCTGCTCGACCTGTTCGAACCCGACGGCGACCACGTCTCCAAGGAACTGCTCAAAAAGGACGCCCGCGCCCGCGAGCGGGGCGAGGCCCGCTCAGGCGGCCGCCGCCGCGGCCGCCCCTATGTCGACCGCGGCCGCGTGGTCTCGCGCCTCGACCAGGCCGCGCTGCTCCCGGCGATCTACTTCATCTTCTCCCGCGCCGGCTGCGACGCGGCCGTCGACGAATGCGTGCGCGCCGGGCTGCGACTGACCGACGGGCGCGAACGGGACGAGATCCTCGACTACGCCACCGCCTCGGTCGCCCACATCGACCCCGCCGACCTCGATGCGGTCGGCTTCGAACGCTGGCTCGCCGGGCTCGCGGCCGGGATCGCCGCCCACCACGCAGGGCTCCTCCCGGTGTTCAAGGAAGTCGTCGAGAAGCTCTTCGAGCGCGGCCTGCTCAAGGCCGTCTTCGCCACCGAGACCCTCGCGCTGGGCATCAACATGCCCGCCCGTTCGGTGGTCCTCGAACGCCTCATCAAGTACGACGGCTCCGACCACGTCATGCTCACCCCCGGCCAGTACACGCAGCTCACCGGTCGCGCCGGGCGCCGCGGCATCGACGTCGAGGGCCACGCGGTCACCGTCTGGGCCGAGGACGTGCGCCCCAAGGAGCTCGCCGGGCTCGCCTCCAAGCGCACCTACCCGCTCAACTCCTCGTTCGCGCCCTCCTACAACATGTCCGTCAACCTCATCGGCGCCGCCGGAGTCGCACGCGCCCAAGAGGTCCTGGCCTCCTCGTTCGCGCAGTTCCAGTCCGACTCCGAGGCCGTCCACATCGCCGAGCAGGCCCGCAGCCTCGGCCGCCGCGCGGCCGAAGCCGCCAAGGGCGCCGCTTGCGACCAGGGCGACTTCCTCGCCTACTACGAACTGACGCAACAGCTCTCGCACGCCGAACGGGGCGCGCAGAAGCGCCGCAAGGGCGCCCTGCGCGACGAGGCCCGCACCCGCCTCGAACAGCTCCGCGGCGGCGACGTCGTGTGGATCTCGCGCGGCAAGCGCACCGGCTGGGCCGTGTTCCTGCGCCCCACCGGCGGCTCGCGCCACCACGACCCGCGGTGGGCCGTGCTCACCGCCGACGGTTGGGCCGGGACCCTGGAGACCTCCGCGTTCGACGGCGGCGTCGAGGTCGTCACCAAGATCCGCATGCCCAAGCGCTTCGACCGCCGCGACGCGAAGTCCCGCTCCGACCTCGCCTCCAGCCTGAGGGAGGCCACCCGCGACCGCTCCCGCCCGACCCGGCGCGGCGGTTCGGCCGCCACGCCCGAGATCGCGCGGCTGCGTGAGGAGGTCAAGGCGCACCCGTGCCGCACCTGCCCCGACGCCGGGCAGCACACGGTGCACGCGTCGCGCTGGGCCCGCCTCAAACGCGAGGAGGAGCTGCTGCGACACCGCTCCGAGCGCCGCGAGCACTCTCTCGCCCGCCAGTTCACGGCGGTGCGCGAGGTCCTCACCGAGTTCGGGTACCTCGAAGGCGAGACCGTCACCGACGCGGGCCGCCTGCTGCGCAACCTGTTCGTGGAGACCGACCTGCTGGTCGCGCAGTGCCTGCGCGACGGCATCTGGGAGGGCCTGCCGGCGCCGGCGCTGGCGGCGGTGGCCTCGACGGTGATCTACGAGTCGCGGTTCGAGGAGGACGAGTTCTTCGTGGCGGTGCCCGGTCAGATCACCGAGCAGGTCGCGAAGACCACGCGGCGCTGGGAGGCGATCCGGCGGGCCGAGAACCAGCGGGGCCTGTCGCTGATCTCGCGGCCGCAGATGGGCCTGGCCTGGCCGATCTACCGGTGGACCAACGGCGAGGAGCTGTCGAAGGCCCTCGCGGCGGCCGACGGCCCGTGGCCGATGCCTGGCGGCGACTTCGTGCGCTGGGCCCGCCGCACGGCGGACCTGCTGCACCAGATGGGCACAGCAGCGCGGTATCTCGACACCGAGTCATCCCATAAGCTCGCCGACGCCGCCTTCGAAGCGGTGGACGCGATCCGCCGAGGCGTGGTGGCCGACGTGTGAGCGATGTCGGCCGGACCGCGCTTTGCGCGGTCCGGCCGAGACGCATGGCGCGAGAGCGGCAACGCCCGCAGGGCACGCCGAACGTCTTCAGGCCCCTGGGGAATGGGCCCCCGATGTTCAATGCTGCCATGGGGGTACGACATCGGCCCCCGAGGCGGGTTCCACAAGGCACGCCGAACGTCCGCTTCGGCCCTGGGGATGGGCCCCCGGTTTTCAATGGTGCGCTTGGGGTGTGACAGTTCGGGGTCGATCAGGCCTTCGGTGTGGTGATCGCCTCATTGAACCTGGCGAGGGCCGAGGCCACGCCCCATTCCGCCGACAGGGCCTCGACCTTCGCGGGGTCGGCGGGGGAGTGGGGCAGTGCCCCGTCCACCACGGGTACGTCCACGTCGGTCACCGCCGTCGAGACCGTGACCGCCCGGTCGAGGTAGTCCGTCGTCTCCAGGATCGACTTGCGTTGGCGCTCAGGGAGGTCCGAGCCCTCCTCCGCTGCCGCGGCCTTCAACCCCGCGATGCCGCCGTACGTGTTCACCAGCGTCACCGCCGTCTTCGCGCCGATGCCCTTGACTCCTGGCAGCCCGTCCGAGGGGTCGCCGCGCAGGACCGCGAAGTCCACGTAGTGATTCGGCCCGACCCCGAACTTCGTCGCCACCGCCTCGCCGTCGAACAATTCTGCTTTAGATATCCCGCGTGCGAGGTATACGACCTTGCGGTCCCGCTCATCGTCGACGAGCTGGAACAGGTCCCGGTCGCCGGTGACGACCAGCACCGGCTCGGCCGTGCGCGAGGCCAGCGTGGCGATCACGTCGTCGGCCTCGTACGACGGGTGCGTCGCAGTTGCGATCCCCAGCGCCGGCAGCAGCGCCTCGATCGCCGCGACCTGGTCGTCCAGGCCCTCCGGGGTGTCCTCCGAGCCGTCCGGCTGCGCCCGCTCGGCCTTGTAGCCCGGCATGAGCTCCACGCGCCACTCGGGCCGCCAGTTCCCCTCCAGGCAGCACACCATCCCGGTGGGGGAGAAGCGCCGCGCCAGGACCGCCAGGCCGTCGAAGAATCCGCGTACCGCGCCCGCGCGGCGCCCGTCGGGGGCCTTGATCGAGGACGGCAGCCCGTAGTAGGCCCGGTACCACAGCGAGGCGGCGTCGATGAGCATCAGCATCGGACCACTCTCTCATGAGCGGACGACAGGACACGCGAACGGCGATTTCACCCGTCACTTAGTGCGAAACCTGCCACATTAATGGCCGGGTGCCACAACTATGAGAGGGTCCGACCGGAAAGATCGGCCCGTCCGCTACTCACGAGGAGCCCTCAGGTGAACACGACCGCCCGCCGCGCCGCCGCCGCACTCGCCCTGATCGGGACGGGTCTGGCCGCCACCGCCGCATGCTCGTCCGACTCCGGCGAGGACACCCTCACCGTCTGCACCAACATCCCCTTCGAGCCCTTCGAGTACCGCGAGGACGGCGAGTACGTCGGCTTCGACATGGACCTCATGCAGCTCCTGGCCGACCGCCTCGACCAGACCGTCGAAGTCGTCGAGATCGACTTCGACTCCATCGGCTCGGGCTCGGCCCTCAACGCCGGGACCTGCGACATCGCCGCCGCCGGCATCTCCATCACCGAGGAACGCAAGGACGCCATGGGCATGTCCCAGGCCTACTACCGCGCCGACCAGGCCCTCGTCGTCCCCTCCGGCTCGGCCGTGACCTCCCTGGAGGACCTCTCCGGCCTCAAGGTCGCCGTCCAGTCCGGCACCACCGGCAAGTCCTACGCCGACGACAACGCCGAGGCCTACGGCTACGAGGTCATCGAGTTCGAGACCATGGGCGACATCGCCTCGGCCCTGACCGCCGAGTCCGTCGACGCCTCCATCGCCGACCTCGCCACCTGGAACAAGATGATCGAATCCGCGCCCGAGCTCCAGCTCGTGCAGTCGATCGTGACCGAAGAGCACTACGCCTTCGCCGTCCAAAAGGACGACACCGAACTGCTCGACGAAGTCAACGCCATGCTCACCGAGGCCTTCGACGACGGCACCTACGCCGAGCTGTACGAGAAGTGGATCGGCGAGCCCTACACCGGCGACCAGCAGTGACCGCCGAAGCCGAGCCGCGCATGACACCGCGGCAGCGGCGCCGGATCGCCCGCGCGATCCAGTACGCCGTCATCGCCGCGGTCCTCATCGCGCTGGCGGTCGTCGCCGACTGGGGCCGCATAGTCGACTCCTTCCTCCAAGCAGACGTCGCCGCCGAGATGTTCCCCGAGGTCTGGACCGCCTTCGGGAACACCATCGTCTACACCCTGCTCGCGTTCGCGTTCGGCATGGTCGTCGGCGTGCCCGTCGCGCTCATGCGCGTCTCCGAGTTCGGGCCCTACCGCTGGGCCGCCACCGTCTACGTCGAGATCTTCCGCGGCCTGCCCGCGCTCCTGGTGCTCTTCCTGGTCGGCTTCGGCGTCCCCCAGGCCTTCCCGGGCATCCAGTACCCCGGCGGCGTCTACGGCCAGGTCGCGCTCGGCCTGGGCCTGACCTCCTCGGCCTACATCGCCGAAAGCGTCCGCGCCGGCATCCAAGCGGTCCCCAAAGGACAGATCGAGGCGGCCCGGTCCCTCGGCATGAGCCACACCCGCACCATGGTCACCGTGGTCCTGCCCCAGGCCCTGCGCATCGTCATCCCGCCGCTGACCAACGAACTGGTGATGCTCACCAAGGACTCCAGCCTCGTGTTCGTCCTCGGCGTCACCACCGCCACCATGGAACTGTCCAAGTTCGCCCGCAATGAACTGACCTCCACCGCCAACGCCACCCCGCTGCTCGTCGGCGGCCTGCTCTACCTGCTGTTGACCGTGCCGCTCTCGGCGCTGGCCCGCCGCCTGGAGAAGCGAGGAGAATCGCGATGACCGAACCGATCGTGGAAGTCAGGGGCCTGCGCAAGTCCTTCGGCGACAACGAGGTCCTGCGCGGCATCGACCTCGACATCGACGAAGGCGAAGTGGTGTGCCTCATCGGCCCCTCCGGGTCGGGCAAGTCCACGCTCCTGCGCTGCGTCAACCTCCTGGAGACCCCCACCGAAGGCCACATCGTCGCCGCCGGGCACGACCTCACCGGCCCCGACGCCGACCTCGACGCCGCCCGCCGCGACATCGGCATGGTCTTCCAGCAGTTCAACCTGTTCAGCCACCTGTCGATCCTCGACAACGTCACCATCGCCCAACGGCGGGTCCGAAAGACCCCCAAGGCCGAAGCCGAAGCCGAAGCCAGGCGCCGCCTCGCCGAAGTCGGCATCGAAGGCAAGGAACGCGCCCGCCCCGCCCAGCTCTCCGGCGGCCAGCAGCAGCGCGTGGCCATCGCCCGCGCACTCGCCATGAGCCCCAAGCTCATGCTGTTCGACGAACCGACCAGCGCCCTGGACCCCGAACTCGTCGGCGAAGTCCTCGCCGTCATGAAAGGCCTTGCGGCCGAAGGCATGACGATGCTGGTCGTGACCCACGAGATGGCCTTCGCCCGCGAAGTCGCCGACCGGGTGCTGTTCCTCGACGGCGGCGTCATCGTCGAGTCCGGGCCGCCCGCCGACGTGCTCGCCAACCCCCGGACCGAGCGCGCCCGCGAGTTCCTCCACCGCGTCCTCCACCCCGCGGACTGACATCATTGGGGGCATGAGCCACCAGCAGCAGCCAGGCCCGAGCACCCTGTGGCGCGGCGGGCACGTCCTCAGCCCCACCAGCCCGGCCGCCACCGCCCTGCGCACCGAAGGGGACCGGATCACCTGGGTCGGCCCCGATGCCGACGCCCCCGCCGCCGACCGCACCGTCGACCTCGACGGCGCCCTCGTCACCCCCTCGTTCGTCGACTCCCACGTCCACCTCACCGGCACCGGCACGGCCCTGACCGGCCTCGACCTCGCCGGGACCGTCTCGGCCGCCGACGTCCTCGACCGGGTCGCCGCCTACGCCAAGACGCTCCCCTCCGACGCGGTCGTCATCGGCGGCGGCTGGGACGAGACCACTTGGGACGACCCGGCCCTGCCCAGCTACGACGAGGTCGACCGCGCCGCCGGAGGCCGCCTGGCCTACCTCTCGCGCATCGACGGGCACTCAGGGATCCCCGGCTCCCGGATCGTCAGCGAGCAGCCCGAGATCGGCCTCCTCGAATACGGGCTCGACAAGCCCCCCTACCGCCGCATGGCCCACCGCGGGGCCCGCGCCGCCGTCGCCCACGCCGTCCCCGTACACCAGCGCCTCGACAAGGCCCGCGAGGCCCTCGCCCACGCCGCGTCCCTCGGCATCACCGCCGTCGCCGAGCACTCGGTCCCCAACGACCGCGACAACCGCATCGAACCGGAGTTCCAAGGCCTCGTCGCCCTCGGGACCGAACCCGGCCTGCCCACCGTGTTCGGCTGGTGGGGCGAACTGCGGGCCGCCGAGAAGGCCCGCGACCTCGGCGCGCACGGCTGCGGCGGCGACCTCTCGGTCGACGGCTCCCTCGGCTCCCACACCGCCTACCTGCGCACCCCCTACGAAGGCACCGACCGGACCGGCTCGCAGTACCTCACCGCCGACCAGATCGCCGCGCACCTGTTCGACTGCCACGACGTGGGCCTGCCCGCGGCATTCCACGCCATCGGCGACGGCGCGGTCGAAGCCGTGCTCGACGGCCTCGACCTCGTCGAACCCCGCGTGGGCCTGGACGCGATCCGCCACGCCCGCCACCGCATCGAGCACGCCGAGGTCCTCGACGGGCCGCTGGTCGCCCGCATGGTCCACCACGGCGTCCACGCCTCGGTCCAACCCGCGTTCGACGCCGCCTGGGGCGGACCGAACCGCATGTACGCCGCCCGCCTCGGCCGCGAACGGGCCCTCGCCACCAACCCGTTCTCGCACCTCGCCGGGGTCGGCGTACCGCTCGCGTTCGGATCGGACTCCCCGGTGACCCCGCTCGACCCCTGGGGCGGCGTCAGAGCCGCGCTGGCGCACCGCAGCCCCGTCTCCCGCCTTCCGATGGCCGCGGCGTTCACCGCGGCCACCAGAGGCGGCTGGCGGGCCCTGGGCATCGACGACGCCGGGACGCTCGCCCCCGGCGCCCGGGCGCACTTCACCGTGTGGGACGCCTCGGTCCCGGGCCTCCCCGACCTGAGTGATCCCGGCACACCCGATCCGGTCGCGGCGACCACCGTCGCAGCCGGCCACATCGCGTTTTCACGCACCTGATCCGGGCCTTCGAACGTCACCGCAGGTCACCGCCTCGCCCGCGCGTGATGGGCGGCTGACGCGAGAAAAATTGCTGGACTAAAATTCCGACCCGGTCGACACCTCCGGCGCTGATTGGCTTACGGTGGTCTGGTCCTCGGCGGGCGACCGGAAACGGAAGACCGCCGAACGTCGGGGGCGACTCGACTTGCTTTGCTCCCACGCAGACTGGACAAGGTGGCGGCGCGGCCGCACCGCTACCGGCGGCCAGGTCCAGATCGCGGGGGTCGGCGGAGGAAGGCGAGCCGGTCGCCGGTGGTGGACCCGCGGCGAACGCCAGTGATCCCTAGACAACAGCTCGTAGACGCTCAGCCAGACGGGTGCGAGTTGGTCCGAAGATCACCAGCGGACGCGGCAGGGGACACCGGCCGTACAGGGACTGGGAGAAACCCGTGCGAGGGGCGTAGCCGGACACAGCTACGCCCCTTTGCCGTACCCGCAGTACGCTTAAGCACCGACCCGGTGCGGCGAGTCCCCCTCGCCCCGGGCCGAGCGCCCGACCGGGCGCGCCGTACCAGCGAGGAGCGCCCTAGTTGAGCACCGTGATCGACGACGACCGCGACACCGCCGCCGACGCGGCGGCCCCCGCTCCGCGGCGCCGGCCCCTCCTGGTCACCGATTCGCCCCTCGGCCGTCGCCTCACCCTTCCGGCCGCGCTCGTCCTCGCCGCCGTCTCCGGCCTCCTGGCCGTCCTCGCGTTCCCCCCGTACGGGATCTGGCCGCTCGCGGCGGTCTCCGTGGCCGGATTCGGCGCCGCCGTCCACCGCCGCCGCGCCCGCGGCGGCTTCGGCATCGGCTTCGTCTACGGCCTCGCGTTCTTCCTGCCGCTGCTGTCGTGGACCTCCACCCAGGTCGGCCAGTACCCGTGGCTGTTCCTCTCCGCGCTCCAGGCCCTCGCCACCGCGATCCTGGGCCTCGGCCTGGCCCTGTGCTCGCGCCTGATCGACGCCCACCGCTGGATCTGGGCCCCGCTGACGGCCCTCGCCTGGGTCGCCCAGGAGACCCTGCGCTCCCACCAGCCGTTCGGCGGCTTCCCGTGGGCCCGCCTCGCGTTCAGCCAGGCCGACGCCCCCACCTCGGGGATCGCCTGGCTCGGCGGCGCCCCGCTCCTGAGCTTCACCGTCGCCCTCACCGGCGGGCTCGTCCTCGTCGCCGGGTACCTGCTCGCCGCGCGCCGCGTCGCCGGCATCCGCAAGGGCGCCATCCTCGTCGCCGCTGCCGCCTACCTCACCGTCGGCGCCCTCGCCCTGCCCGTCGGCGCCACCGCCCCGGCAGGCGAGGCCGTCAACATCGCCGTCATCCAAGGCAACGTCCCCCGCCTCGGGCTCGACTTCAACGAACAGCGCCGCGCCGTCCTCGACAACCACGTCAACGCCACCAAGGACCTCGCCGCCGAAGTCGCCGCAGGCCGCGCCGAACAGCCCGATCTCGTGGTGTGGCCCGAGAACGCCTCCGACATCGACCCCATCGCCAACCAGGACGCCTACGACCTCATCACCGAGGCCGCCGTCGCCATCGACGCCCCGATCGTCCTGGGCGGCATCGTCCACAACGACGACGGCACCCGCTCCAACATGAGCATCGTGTGGGACCCCGAACAGGGCCCGGTCGAGATGTACTCCAAGCGCCACCCCGTGCCCTTCGCCGAATACGTGCCCTACAAGGACTTCTTCCGCACCGTGGCCGGATGGATCGACCCGCGCATGGCCGACGGCATCGACAACGTGGCCGGATTCGAGCACGGCCAGAACCCCGGCGTCATCAGTGTGGGCGACCTGGAGATCACCGGCCTCATCTGCTTCGAGATCGCCTTCGACGCCGAGACCGCCGACTCGGTGCGCGACGGCGCCCAGCTCATGGTCGTCCAGACCAACAACGCCACCTTCGACACCAACGAGGCCCAGCAGCAGCTCGCGATGGTCCAACTGCGGTCGATCGAGCACGCCCGCGACGGCCTCATGGCCTCCACCGTCGGCGTCTCCGGCTTCACCGACCACACCGGACACGTCTCCCAGGCCACCGAGTTCAACACCGCCGCAGTCATCCAGGCCGACCTGACACCCTCGACCACCTCGACTCCCGCCACCGCAATGGGTATCCTGCCTGAAACGGTCCTCACCGGAGCGGCACTGGTGGGCTTGGCCTGCGCGATCGTCTTCAACATCCGGCACCGCCGCAGCCAGACCTAGAGAGCCGACGCCATGAGCCCACACCCGGATCCGAACGCCACCGGCAGCGAGACACCCGGCGGCGCCGGCGAAGGCACAACGTCGGCCATCGTGGCCATCCCGACCTACAACGAACGCGACAACATCGACACCACCGTCGAAGCGGCCCTGACCGGCTGCCCGAACATCGACATCCTCATCGTCGACGACTCCTCACCCGACGGCACCGGCGACCTCGCCGACGCCCTCGCCGAAGCCGAGACCCGCGTCCACGTCCTCCACCGGCCCCAGAAACAGGGCCTCGGCGCGGCCTACCTCGCCGCGTTCGACTGGGCCGCCGCCAAGGGCTACCGCACCGTGGTCGAAATGGACGCCGACGGCTCCCACGACCCCGCCGACCTGCCGCGCCTCCTCGCCGCCCTCGACGAAGGCGCCGACCTGGCCATCGGCTCGCGCTACATCCCCGGCGGCTCGGTCCGCAACTGGCCCCTCCACCGCCTGATCCTCTCCCGCGGCGCCGGCACCTACACCCGCGCCCTCCTGGGCCTGGGCGTCCAGGACGTCACCGCCGGCTACCGCGCCTACCGCCTCGACGCCCTCCAGAAACTCCAGCTCGACACCGTCAACTCCGTCGGCTACTGCTTCCAGATCGACCTCACCTGGCGCGCGGTCAAAGCCGGACTCACCATCCGCGAAGTCCCCATCGTCTTCACCGAACGACGCGCCGGAGCCTCGAAGATGAACGGCGCCATCACCGTCGAAGCGCTGCGGAACGTGACCCGGTGGGGGATCGCCCACCGCACACGGCAACTGCGCCGCGCCTTGGGGCGTGGCAGAATCGAAGCGTGACCCACCAGCAGCCGCAAGCCGCCCCGCCGCGAGTCCCGTTCGCCATCCGGCTCGCTCTGGCGGCCTGGGTCGTGGCCGAGGCCGCCGCGTTCTTCGGCCTCGCCTACCTCATCGGCTTCCTGTACACGGTGCTGATCTTCGTCGGCACCACCGTCCTGGGCTTCGCCCTCATCCGCTACGTGGGCGCGAAGTCCTTCCGAGCCGCCCGCGACTACCTCAACTCCGGCGGCGACCCCTCGCGCGAACTGCCCAACGGGTACGCGCTGGCCGGGGCCGCGTGCCTCATCGTCCCCGGGTTCGTGACCGACCTGGTGGGCCTGCTCCTGCTGTTCCCGCCGACCCGGTTCGTCTTCCGCGGCCTGGGCCGCTGGATCGCCTCGCGCGTGCCCACCGTCCACCTCGGCGGCGACGTCATCGACGGCGAAGTGATCGACGAGCGCGATGCGCCGGTGCGCCATGACAGGGACGACGACGGACCCCGGCCGATCATCGACCAGGGTCCGTGAGTCTGTTCTTTTTAGCGCTCGCCGCGGCGGGCGCGCATCTCCTGAAGGCGCTCGTCGAGGATCTCTTCGAGCTCCTCCATCGACCGGCGCTCCAGCAGCATGTCCCAGTGGGTGCGCGGAGGCTTGACCTTCTTGGTCTCGGGCTCCTCGCCGTCGACCAGCTTCGCGGTCGAACCGTCCAGACGGCACTCCCATGTGAGCGGGATCTCCGCTTCGACGGCGAAGGGCACCTCGAAGCGGTGGCCCTGGGGGCACACGTAATCGCGGGTCT
Source organism: Glycomyces sp. NPDC046736 (assembly GCF_040645615.1). Lineage (NCBI taxonomy): Bacteria > Bacillati > Actinomycetota > Actinomycetes > Glycomycetales > Glycomycetaceae > Glycomyces > Glycomyces sp. NPDC046736. The sequence goes on from NZ_JBEYYO010000013.1 coordinate 17,907, forward strand.
GGCGGGGCGCCAGCTCCGTGTTGCGGTCCGATTCGTAGCTGACGGCGCCGAGACGAGAGCCTCTCAGCATTCTGTCGCTCATGTTCCCCTGCACTTCCTCTAGAGCACTGTCTTCAAGAGCACTGCCGGTGCAGCGACGCCTTCGCGCGCTGCCCGCCGGGCCGTGAACGATGTCGCCGGCCCGGTCAGCCCTTGGACGACGGCATCGGCCCCGCGGTGGCGTTCTTCGGCCGTGATCTCGGCCCTCACGCCAGGGCCCTGGTTTCGCTTCGTACAACGCCGGGACCTGCCCGCATCCTTCCCGATGCCGACCCCCAAGTGTGGCGCGGCGCGCAAACGGCGGCCACAGACGTCCCCTTGAAGTGTGACACAACACCGGCTCCGATCCGCGCGGGCGAGTGCGTGAGATGCCCCGCGTCCCGCGCGGCGGGACGAACGGGGCGGGAGCGACGCGTGAACGCCGATCGGGTCGCATCCGACGCGACCGAGCCCAGTAAGGTGTGGACCAGACTTGGCGAACTTACGGCTCGCATGCATCGCCGAGAGGGGAGTTCTCAATGCACGTCCTTGGAATCGACTTCGGTACCTCGAACACGGTCGCCGTGCTGCGTTCGGCCGACGGACGCGTACGCCCCCTGCTGTTCGACGGCGCCCCGATCCTTCCTTCGGCGGTCTACTACAACTCCGACGGCCGCATGCTCGTCGGCCGCGACGCCGAGCGCAACGCCCGCATGGACCCCGCGCGGTTCGAGCCCAACCCCAAGCGCCGCATCGACGACGGCTCGCTGTTCCTGGGCACCTCCGAGATCCCCGTGCCCCAGGTGTTCGCCTACGTCCTCCAGCAGGTCGCCCTGGAGGCCCAGCGCCAGGCCGGCCAGATGCCCGGCCAGGTCCGATTGACCCACCCCGCCCGCTGGGGCGAGCGGCGCCGCTCGATCCTGGTCGACTCGGCCCGCCTCGCCGGGCTCCCGGCCCCCCAGCTCATCCCCGAGCCGGTGGCCGCGGCCTCCTACTTCACCTCGGTCCTGGGCACCGCCGTCCCGCCGGGGCGCTCCCTGGCCATCTACGACCTCGGCGGCGGCACGTTCGACGCCACGGTCGTGCGCCGCACCCAGACCGGTTTCGAGGTCCTCGCCGAAGAGGGCATCGGCGACATCGGCGGCCTCGACTTCGACCACGGCATCGTCGAGCACCTCGGCAAGACCTACGGCTCCTCGCACCCGGCCGACTGGCAGCGCCTGCTCAGCCCGGCCGACGACCGCGACCGCCGCTACCGCCGCATGCTGTACGAGGACGTGCGCGGCGCCAAGGAGACCCTCTCGCGCACCGCGAGCGCCGACATCCACCTGCCGGCCCTGGAGGTGGACGCGCACCTGACGCGCGCCGAGTTCGAGGACATCGCCCGCCCGCCCCTGGAGCGCACCGTCGACTGCCTCCAGCGGGCCATCAGCTCGGCCCGGATGAACCCGGCCGACCTGGTGGGGATCTTCCTGGTGGGCGGCTCCTCGCGCATCCCGATGATCTCGCAGCTGATCCACACTAAGCTCGGCGTGCCTCCGCAGACGTTCGAGCAGCCCGAGACCGTGGTCGTCGAAGGCGCGGTGCGCGCGGCCTCCGGTCCGGCTCCGGCCGACCAGCCGCTGACGCGCCCGACCTCGGGCGGGCCGGTCTCGCCCGCCGGGCACATGTCGACCCCGCGCCCGCCCGTGCAGGCTCCCGTCCAGGCCCCGCAGATGCTGCCGCCGCAGACGAACTACCAGCCCGCGCCCTCCCCGCAGCCGGCCTACCAGCAGGCCCAGGCCAAGCGGCCGCTGCTTCAGGAACCGGCCGTCCTGGTCACCGGCGCGGCCGTCCTGGTGCTGCTCATCGTGTTCTTCGTGCTGCTGGCCTCGATCCTCAACTGACCTCGCCGCCCCTCTGTCGCACGGCGTACCCGGCCCGCTGGTTGAGCTCGCCGATCTGGCGGTCGAGCCATTCGATCTCGGTGAGGTTCGTCGACCGGTGGATCTGCATGAGGCCCTTGCGGAACGGTGATTCGAGCCGCTCTGGAGGGATCGGCGCGCCCAGCTCGTCGAAGAACAGCTGCGCGGGCTGGTCGAGGAATTCGCGCCGCCTGGCGAGCACGAGCGCCTGCTCGCGCGGGTTCTCCAGGTGGTGGAGGAACGCCAGCAGCACGTACCACTTGTTGTCGTCGGTGAGGAACCCCTGCTCGGGGTCGCGCAGCCACCGTCGCAACTGGTCGGTCCCGATCTGCGTGATCTCCAGCATGTGCCGCGGCGCGGCCACCGATCCGGGCGCGGTGCGCCGCGTGAGGCATTGCGCGTCTTCGAGTTTCTTGATCGTCGGGTAGAGCGTCCCGTCCGCAATGGGCCGCACATGCCCGGCCAGGCTCGCGACCCGGTTCTTGAGGTCGTAGCCGTGCAAAGGGAAGTCCCTGAGGAATCCGAGTATGGCCATCTTCAACATGCGTCCATTATGACAGATTTCACAAGATATATCGCGTTCGAGGTAAGAAACCTCGTTGCCAGTCAACGCAATCGCCCGCCAAAGAAAACGAGCACGGGCTCCGCCCGCGCCCTCACCAACAACAAGAGGCCTCCCAAAACCCCTGCTGGACAAGGGTTTCGGGAGGCCTCAGTCGACGGGCGCTCGGTCAGACTATGTGGAAGTACCAGAGGGCCGCGTAGGCTGCTGCTCCCAGCAGGACTATGAAGATCAGGAGGACGAGCCAACCGGCGGCGGCTTCGGCGAGGCTGGGGCGGCCTGTGTCGCCGGTGGCGGCGACTACCGGTTCCCAGACCGTGTCGTCGATGATGCGCATGGGGGCGATGGCCTTCGCGGGCGGGTACCAGGGGCGGGACTGGGACGCGGTGGCGGTGCGGTTGGCCGGTTGGAGGCGGCCTCGCCGGTTGTAGGCGAACAGGGCCACTTCGGACTCGTCGGCGAGGGCCGCGACGCGGGGACTGACCGGCATCGAGGCGTAGAGCCTGCGCCGGCGGTCGGGGGAGCCGGTGCCGACGATCATGGGGATGTCCTCGGCGGTGACTTCCAGGCCCGGGGCCTTGACCGCGGCGACCGTGCGGGCCGACTCGACGGTGGCCTCCCATTGCGGGCTCGGCAGGATCTCGCCTTCGACCTTGTCCAGGTGCTTGAGGTGGGCCTGGAGGAGGCTGAGGAGCGCGTAGGCCTGCGGGGGCACGTCGGGCGGCATGTTCATGAGCTGAAGTGTCACATATTCGTGCTCGGTCCGCCGCCTCAGAACGCCTCGATCTCGGCTCCCAGGAGCCCGAGCCGTTCGGCGAGCTGCTCGTAGCCGCGGTGGATGACGTTGACGTGCCGCAGTTCCGAGGTGCCCTCGGCGCGGAGCATGCCCAGCAGCAGGACCACGGCCGGGCGCAGCGCGGGCGGGCAGACCACTTCGGCTCCGGCCCATCTGGCGGGCCCGTCGACGTGGAGGCGGTGCGGGTCGAGCAGCCGCACCCGGGCGCCGAGCCGGGTGAGTTCGGTCAGGTAGATCGCGCGGTTCTCGTACACCCAGTCGTGGATCATGGTCGGCCCTTCGGCGCAGGCGGCGATGAGCGCGAAGAACGGCAGGTTGTCGATGTTGAGCCCGGGGAAGGGCATCGGGTGGATCTTGTCGAGCGGGGCCCGCAGCTGCGAGGGGTACACGGTGAGGTCGGTCAGGCGGGTGCGCCCGTTCGCGGCGAGGTATTCGCCGCTCCTGGCGTATCCCAGGCCCATCTCCTCGGCGAGCGCGAGTTCGATCTCGACGAATTCGATGGGGACGCGTCGGACGGTGATCTCGGATTGGGTGACGACGGCGGCGGTGAGGAGGCTCCAGGCTTCGATGGGGTCTTCGGAGGGTGCGTAGTCGACGGGGACGTCGATGTCTTCGCGGCCGTGGACGGTGAGGGTGGTGGTGCCGATGCCGTCGATGCGGATGCCGAGGCGTTCGAGGAAGAAGCAGAGGTCTTGGACCATGTAGTTGCACGAGGCGTTGCGGATGGTGGTGGCGGCGGGGTAGCGGGCGGCGGCCATGACGGCGTTCTCGGTGACGGTGTCGCCCCGTTCGGTCAGGACGATGGTGTCGGGTGGGTCGACCTGGTCTTTGACGGTGGCGCGGTAGGCGCCTTGGGAGGTTTCGACGGAGAGGCCGAAGCGGCGCAGGGCGACCATGTGGGGTTCGACGGTGCGGTCGCCGAGTTGGCAGCCGCCTGCGAACGGGAGTTCGAATTCGGCGTAGTCGTGGAGGAGGGGGCCGAGGAACATGATGATGGATCGGGTGCGGCGGGCGGCGTCGGCGTCGATGCGGGTGAGGTCGAGGCGTTCGGGCGGGGTGATCTTGAGGTCGTGGCCGATCCATTCGTGGTGGACGCCCATGGAGTCGAGGACGCGGAGGATGCGGTTGACCTCTTCGATGCGGGCGACGCGGCGCAGGGTGGTGGTGCCGCGGTTGAGGAGGCTTGCGCACAGGAGTGCGACGCACGCGTTCTTCGAGGTTTTGACGTCGATGGCGCCGGTGAGGACGGCGCCGCCGTGGACGCGCAGGTGGCGGGCCTGCGGTGCGGTGGCTTCGGCCTCTCCGGCGCTGTCGTAGTCGAACATGCGGTCAGCGTAACGGAGTTCAGTGTCCAGTAGGGGCGATCGGCTGGTACAGGCGTGCTGCTCAAGGCTGCTGGTCGGGGAGGTCTTCGGGGAGTGGTCCGATGCCTTCGGCGGCGCGGACCTGTTCGTCGAGGAGTTCCATGACGGCGGCGACGGCGGGCCGTCTGGAGCCGCCGCGGAGGGTGACGGCCTGGAAGTGCCGGAAGGGCGTGAACGGGTCGGCGACGGCGATGCGGTGGAGGTCGAGGTGGTGGGGGAGGTCCACCAGCCGGGGGATGAGCGCGACGCCCATGTGGTGGGCGACCATGACGGCGATGACGTTCCATTCGCGGGCCTCGCCGGTGACGGTGGGCCGAAAGCCCGCGTTGGAGCAGGCGGTGAGGACGTGGCGGCGGTGGATGGAGCCGGGGACGCCGAGGATCCACGGTTCGCGTTCGAGGTCGCGCAGGTCGATGACCTCGGCGTCGGCGCTGGGGTGGTCACCTGGGACGACGAGGTCGAACGGGTCGGTGAAGACCGTCTGGGCGTCGAAGCGGATGTCCTCGGGCGGGGGGTTGTCGGGGGTGGCCTCGACGAGCGCGAGGTCGGCGTCGCCGGCGAAGAGCAGGTCGAAGCTCTCGGCGGCCTCGGCTTCGCGCAGGCGCAGTTCCAGCGCGGGGTGGCGTTTGCGGGCGGCGTCGACGAGCGGGGCCAGGAGGGTGGCGATCGCGGTCGGGAATCCGCACAGGCGCAGCAGCCCGGAGGGTTCGCCTTCGGTGGCCTGGAGTTCGGCTTCGGCGAGGCGCCACATCGCTTCGATGGCGTCGATGTGGGCGATGAGGATCTGCGCGGCCGAGGAGAGGCGCACGCCTCTGCCGACCGGCTCCAGGAGCGGCACGCCGAGGTCCTTGGACAGCAGTCTGATCTGCTGGGAGGCCGCTGAGGTGGACATGTGCAGGGCCTTGGCGGCGCCTGAGACGGTGCCGTGGTGCGCGATGGCCCGCAGGACGTGCAGGCGCCTGAGGTCGATCAAGGTGTGGCCTCCCTCCCTTTAGTGATTGCTTCACGATGAGTTTCGCAAACTAGCGTCGCCGAGGTGTTGTAGCCCGCGGCAATGGGACCTTAACCTCGATCGTGAGCGTGAAACGGTGCGTGGATTTCGCGGAGAGCGGAATCGGCCGGAGCTCATCCCTGAAGATTCCCGATGCCTTGTAAGGAGGACGCGGTCATGCTGTGCTGCCCGTATTGCGGTTGGCCTGACGAGGACACGGTCACGACCGTGTCGCGTCACCGGAGTGCGTCGGGCGTGACGGTATGGACGCGCTGCATCTGCGGTTCGCTTCAGACTCGGGTGTGGCGTGGAGGCACGCTCACCGTCTGCGCGCGGAGCAGACCCAGCGGCCACCCGGCCGCGACCCTGTAACCCTCTCGGTTCCCCCTGCTTCCTTTAGCGACGCCGTGCCCGAATGGCCGCGGCGGTCTCCTGTCTGCTCTTTTCACTGTTCGAGGACTTCCCATGCACGACTTCGACATCCGGATCATGTTCCAGATCATCGGCGCGCTCCTGTACATCACCAACTTCCTGCTGCTCCAGACCCACCGCATCCACGCGACCAAGCCGGCCTCGCTGCTGCTGGTCATCTCGGCCTGCTCGATCCTGCTGACCGCGGCGATCATCGGCCGCGACTGGGGCCTGATCCTCCTCGAAGGGACCTGGCTGTTCCTGGTGGTCACCACGTTCGTGATCCGTCAGCGGTCGGCGCGGCGGATGGCGGTGCTGGAGCGCGAGGCGGCGGTCTCGGCGGTGCCGTCGCTGCGTCAGCCGGTCCTGCCCGAGCCCGAGCCCGAGCCCGAGCCGGTGCGGGTCCCCGCGCGGGAGTTGGCGCTGGCGACCGCCGCGTAGCCCGTTAGGCTTCTGGGCGTGGCTATCCGAGTGCTCATCGCAGACGACCAGGAGATGGTGCGGGCCGGGTTCCGGGCGATCATCGACGCGCAGCCTGACATGGAGGTCGTCGCCGACGCCCCTGACGGGGTGGTGGCGGTGGCCGAGGCCCGGCGGCTGCGCCCGGACGTGTGCCTGTTCGACATTCGGATGCCGCGCTTGGACGGCCTGGAGGCGACGCGGTCGCTGCTGTCGGGCGCGAACGGCTGGGCGCCGCGGGTGGTCGTGGTGACGACGTTCGACACCGACGAGTACGTGTACGGGGCGCTGCGCTCGGGCGCGACGGGGTTCTTGTTGAAGGACTCGGGGCCGACGCTGCTGGTAGAGGCGGTGCGGGCGGCGGCCAGCGGCGAGTCGCTGGTCTCGCCTTCGGTGACGGTGCGCCTGTTGCAGCGGTTGAGCGAGCCGGCGGCCGAGGGCCCGAAGGCGGTCAAGGTGCTGACCGAACGCGAGCTCGACGTGGTGGAGCTGGTGGCCCGCGGGCGGACCAACGCCGAGATCGCCGAGGCGCTGTTCGTGTCGGTGTCGACGGTCAAGACCCATCTTGAGGCGGTGCGGGCGAAGCTGCCCGCGCGCAACCGGGTGGAGATCGCGGCGTGGGCGTGGGAACACGGCGTCGTGGGGTTATGGTGCGGACGCTGGCGGTGCCTTTCGCCGAGACCGAGACGGTGGTGCAGCGGTCGCGGTTCCTGTGCGCGCTGTACCGGGTCGACTCCGATGCCCAGGCGAGGGAGCGGATCGCCGAGCGGCGCCGCGTCCACTGGGAGGCCTCGCACAACTGCACGGCGTACGTCCTCGACGAGGGCCGCGCGGCACGCTCTTCTGACGACGGCGAGCCGGCCGGAACCGCGGGGGTCCCGATGCTGGAGGTCCTGCGCGCGCGGGGCCTGACCGACGTGCTCGCGGTGGTGACCCGCTACTTCGGCGGGGTCAAACTCGGCGCGGGCGGACTGGTGCGCGCCTACGGCTCGGCGGTGTCGGCGGCACTCGACGATGTGGCCACGGTCGAACTCGCCAGGTGGCCGCGATTGTCGGTCCGCGTGGACTACACGCAGGCCGGAAGCCTCGAAGGCCTCTTGCGCCTGCGCGAGGACGTGCGTTTGGCCGCCGTCGACTACGGCTCCGCGGTGGTGTTCGACCTGGCCTGCGCTGACGCGGAGATCCTGGTCGACTGGCTGGCCTCCCAGACCGCTGGTGCGGCACAGATCGTCCCGGCCGGTTCGGTCCGCGTCGAGCTCTAGTCCGAGGTGTCGCGGCGCAGCTTCTTGACCTGCGAGCGCCGCCGCTTGTCTTCGAGCCGCCGCCGCTTGGCGCCTTTCGATGGCTTCGTGGCCTTGCGTTTCGGCGGTGGCGCGGCGACCGCGCGGCGCAGCAGTTCCGCGAGGCGCTCGGCCGCGGCCTCCCGGTTGCGCAGCTGCGACCGGAATTCCGAGGCCGCGATCACCACCTGACCGTCGACGAGCCGCCCCTCGAGTCGTGCCAGCGCGCGTTCGATGAGGGCGTTGGGGAGTGCGTTGGTGTTCGCGAGGTCGAAGACGAGTTCGACGCGTGAGTCGGTGGTGTTGACGCCTTGTCCGCCGGGGCCTGAGGAGCGTGAGAACCGCCAGTGGAGTTCGTGGTCGGGGATGGCGATGGTCTCGGTGATTTGGACGGGCATGGCGGTCTCTCAGATCTCGAGGGCGGTGTGGGCCCAGCGGATGAGCATGTCGAAGATCGGGCGGCGTCGTTGGAGTACTGCGGCGTCGGTGGCGGTGTCGTAGTCGGCGCTGGCGATTGGTTTGCCTGCGGCGAGGCGGGTGAGCATCGTTGGGGCGAGCCAACAGTACTTGGCGGCTCCGGTGGCGGCGAGGGCTTTTCGTGTTGTCGCGGGTTGGGTGTATCCGGCTTCGGCGAGTCCGGTGATGTAGGCGTCGGTGGTGAGCGCTTCGGTTTCGGCGAGGTGTTCGATCGGTTGGAGGCCGTCGAAGAAGGTGTCTGCGATCAGGTTGGCGACGTCTTCTCCGATTGCGCCGGTGCCGGTGAATGACCAGTCGAGGAGGATCGGTTGGTTGTCGCGTTGTAGGAGGTTCATTGGCCAGACGTCGAGGTGGCAGATGGTTTGCGGTAGGTGCTCGGCGATGTCGAACAGGTCGTTTCGTCGTTCCCAGATCAGGCGTAGGCCTGTGCGGGTTGCGGTGGGCCAGTGGGCGGCTGCGGTGGGGTGGTCCCATGGGATGTCGGTGAGGTCGCGTCGGCCTGCGTATTGGCGTAGGAAGTGGTGGGAGAGCCAGGGTGGTTCGGGGTTGTGGTGGTGTAGTGCTTGGGCTATGCCGAGTCGGTGGGTGAAGTCGGTGAGCATGGGGGTGGTCCAGTGTCGGCCGTGGATGCCGTTGACGGCTTCGAGCCAGAGTTCGCGGCTGCCGTCGGGGCGTTCGCCGGAGGCGAGGAGTGCGGGTGCCCCGATTCCGGCTTCGCGGCCGTAGGAGGCGGCGAAGCCGCTGGTGTAGGCGAGGTGTTCGCGTTGCCAGTAGTTCCAGTGGTGGGGGTGGTTGGAGGTTTTCCAGTGTGTGTGGCCGTTGCCTTTGGGGGTGAGGTGTTTGAGGACGGCGGCGCCGCCTGGTCCGGTGACCTGCCAGATGCCGCCGGTGGTTTGGTTGCCGGTGTTGTGGGTGAGTTGGGTGGCGGTGTGGGGGGTGCCTATGGGGGAGTGGAGTGGGTTGGAGAGCATCGGCTGATTTTGTCATTTGGTGCGTTGGCGGCTTGCCACTCCCGTGCATTTGCGGTGAGAACTGGTCAGCGATGAGGAGGTGGGTGGGTGGGCGGGGTTGGTTGGTGGGTTTGGGCTGGTGGTTGGGGTGCGCGGCTGTGGGGTGTGGGCTTTTGTGGTTGCTTTGCGGCTTCGGTGGGTTGACGTGAAATGTGAATGGTTTGTCACCTTGTGGGTGTTGTCGTCCCGGTTGATGGGGAGGATAATTGATTTACGCACAAGGGTTGGGAATCCGTACAGGAGTTGCGTAGGTGTAAGCAGACTACGACAAGCCTCTGGCCGACCGGCTTACCTTACGGTTCCGAGCACACCGCCCCCATTTGTGGGACCGGTGTCTCGCCCCTGGTGCTATCGGGTCCCGCAGCGAACCGACCCCCTTGGGGTCTTTGGGTGGGAGACGGATCGGTCGGGATCACCCTGACCGGACCGCGAGTGCTCTGAACGAGGCACGTCATGTCCGAGGGATGCAACGCCGACCATAGCGGGAGTCCGGACATCATCAGGCAGCGTTGGTGAACGCAGCGGCAGGACCGTTCAACAGTGGGCGGCGACCGCTGGCACACCGACATGCCGTTTCCTTGACCGACTTCCACCTTGTGTCGAGGTGGCCGAGACCGGAATGGAGCTTGCGGGCCGAGAAGGCGGAGCCTGCCAAGACAATCGAACACGGCAGGGGCAACAGGCCCCGGCGAGCCTTGGAGCGCGAGACGGCGAAAGAAGGTGACGAGGCAATGGGCGAGTGGAATCCGATGATGGCAGCCGCGAGCATGCCCCCAGTAGGGAGTGCCTGCTCGCGAGTCGATGACCTCCGCCGCGGCGTTCGCCGCCAATTCCAGCTCGATGCCCACCGCCCTCGACTCGCCGCTCGCGGCCACCCGGCCCCAGCGGCCCGTACCGCACGGCACGACCCCAGCCGAGCGCCGCGGAAGTCCCTCAGCCACGATCCTCTGTCGCTGATTGCTTGCGCCCCAACGAACACCCACCCGACACGACGCGACGCACCCCGTGGAAAAGCCGCCTCACCGTCGCTGACAGGTTGTACCGCTGGAAAAACAGGCCTAGCCTCGGCGTCACAGGCCTCAGCAAGACTCGCCCGCCCTAGTCGGAGAAGTCCTCCACCGCCATGACAACGGTGCCGGTCTCGTCCGAGGCATCCAGATCGACCTTGAAGACCATCGCCCAGTCCTTGTCACCGGCCGGATCGTCGATCGTTTGCCGGACCGTCCAAGTGCGGCCCTCCTTGGCGATGTCGATATATTCGCCGCCACGCGCCGCGCCAGCGGTCCCGATGTCGTCGTGCGCCGCGAAATACGTCTCCAAGGCCGTGTCCCACCGGGAAGCGGGCCACCCAGAGTCCAAGGCCGCCAAGCCCTCGGGCCGATCGGCGGCGGCGAGTTCGACGTGGCGGAAGGCGGCGTTGCGCACCGCGATGGTGAACGCCCGCTCGTTGTCGCTGAACGCCCGCGCCGGCCTTCCGGTGTCGATCTCCTCCTCGGCTTCGGCAGGATTGGTCAACTGCTCCCACTCGTTGATCAGCGAGGAGTCGGTCTGGCGGATCGTCTCACCCAACCACGCGGTCAAGTCGTCGAGTTCTTCGCCGCCAGTGTCCTCCGGGAGGGTCTGGATGAGCGCCTTGTAGGCACTGGAGAGGTACCGCAGCAAAAGCCCTTCAGCGCGCGGCAGACCGTAGAGCCCGATGTATTCGCCGAAGCTCAGGCGCCCTTCCCAGATCTCCCGCAGGATCGACTTGGGTTCAAGCTCGTAGTCGGCCGCCCACGGGTGACTGGTCTTGTACGCCCCGAACGCCTCTTCCAACAACTCCGCCAAAGGTTTGGGGTAGTCGACCTCGGCGTCTTCGAGCTGGTTCATCCGGTCGTAGTAGTCCAGGCCGTCGGCTTTCATCGCCTCGATCGCCGCGCCCTTGGCCTTCGAGCGCTGCGCGGCCAGAATCTGACCCGGGCCCTCAAGGGTCGACTCGACGATGGAGACCACGTCCATCGCATACGTCTCCGACTCGACATCCAGCAGCTCCAGCGCCGCCAAAGCGAACGGCGCCAGCGGCTGGTTGAGCGCGAAGTGATCGGGCAGGTCGACGGTGAGCGACACCCGGCCCGCCTCGATCCGGATGATCCCCGCATCCCGAAGCGTCCGGGCGATGGTCAGAGCGGTGCGCGCCATCTTCAACTGCGTCGCCCGGTCCGCATGCGAATCCTCGATCAAGGTCCTGACGTGCCCGAACGTGTCACCGCCGCGGCCGAGCAGGTTGATGAGCATCGCGTGCGTCATCCGCATCCGCGACTGCAACGCCTCCGGAGCGCCCTCGGCCAGGCCCGCGAACGTCTCCTCCGACCAGCCGACGAACCCCTCCGGCGGTTTCTTCTTCGCCATCTTCTTGCGCTTCTTCGGATCCAACCCGAACTTCGCCATCGCCTTCTCGTTCTCGATGACATGCTCGGGCGCCTGGCAGACCACGAACCCCTCCGTGTCGAACCCGGCCCGCCCCGCCCGCCCGGCGATCTGGTGGAACTCCCTGGCCCGCAGCCTGCGCGTGCGCCGCCCGTCGTACTTCGTCAACCCCGTGAACACCACCGTGCGGATCGGCACGTTGATCCCCACCCCGAGCGTGTCGGTCCCGCAGATGATCTTCAGCAACCCCTGCTGCGCCAGCCGCTCCACCAGACGCCGGTACTTCGGGAGCATCCCCGCATGATGCACCCCGATCCCCGACCGGACCAGCCGCGCCAGCGTCTGCCCGAACTTCGTAGTGAACCGGAACCCGCCCAACGCGGCACCGATCGCCGCCTTCGCCTCCTTGTCCACCAGATGCAGACTCGCCAGCGCCTGTGCGGTCTCCAGGGCCGCGGCCTGGGTGAAGTGGACGATGTAGGCCGGAGCCCGGTCTGCTTTGACGAGGTTTTCGACGGTCTCGTGCAGGGGGGTCTTGCGGTACTCGTAATGGAGGGGGACGGGGCGTTCGGCGCCTGCGACGAGTGCGGTTTCTCTGCCGGTGCGGCGGGTGAGGTCTTCTTCGAAGAAGGTGGTGTCGCCGAGGGTGGCGGACATGAGGGTGAATTGGGCGCGGTGGAGTTCGAGGAGGGGGACTTGCCAGGCCCAGCCGCGGTCGGGTTCGGCGTAGAAGTGGAATTCGTCGGCGACGACGGAGTCGCAGTCGAGGCCTGCGCCTTCGCGGAGGGCGAGGTTGGCGAGGATTTCGGCGGTGCAGCAGATGAGTGGGGCGTCGGGGTTGACGGCGGCGTCGCCGGTGAGCATGCCGACGTTCTCGTGACCGAACTGTTCGCACAGTTCGAAGAATTTTTCGGAGACGAGGGCTTTGATGGGGGCGGTGTAGAAGGAGGTGCGTTGGTTGGCGAGGGCGTTGAAGTGCGCGGCGGCACCGATGAGCGACTTGCCCGACCCGGTGGGGGTGGCGACGATGACGTTCTGGCCGGTGCAGATGGCCAGCAGTGCCTCTTCTTGGTGTTCGTAGAGGTCGATGCCGGTCGCTTCGGCCCACGAGGTGAAGGCCTCGTAGACGTCGTCGGGTTCGGGTGTGTTCGTGTCGGGCAGATAGTCGATGAGGCTCACGAGCGTCAATGGTGCCCGTACCGGTCGAGGCCGGGGTAGGCGGGCCCGTCAAATGTCGTAGGTGACCAGGACGGGGGCGTGGTCGGACCAGCGGGCGTCGTGGGCCTCGGCGCGGTCGACCCAGGCTTTGGTGGCCTTGGCGGCGAGGGCGGTGGTGGCGACGTGCAGGTCGATGCGCCATCCGGCGTCGTTGTCGAAGGCCCGGCCCCGGTAGGACCACCACGAGTAGGGGCCGGGGACGTCGGGGTTGAGGGAGCGGACGACGTCGACGAACGTGCCGGTGCCGTAGAGGTCGGTCAGCCAGGCCCGCTCATTGGGGAGGAATCCGGCGGTCTTCTTGTTGGCTTTCCAGTTCTTCAAATCGGCTTCGGCGTGGGCGATGTTCCAGTCGCCGCACACGAGCAGTTCCCGGCCACCGGCGGCGGCGCGTTCGGCGGCTTCGGTGAGGTATTGGGCGAAGACGGTCATGAACCGTTCCTTCTCGACCTGCCGGGGCGTGTCGGTCTCCCCCGAAGGCAGGTAGAGGCTGGCGACGGTCAGGCCGGGCAGGTCGACTTCGGCGTAGCGGCCGGCGGTGTCGAACTCGGCGACGCCGAACCCGATCCGGGACGCCTGGGGTTCGTCCTTGGTGAGGACGGCCACGCCCGCGCGGCCTTTCGCGGCCGTGGAGGGGGCGACGAGCCAGTTCCAGCCGCCGGCCTCGCGGGCCTCGGCGGGGATCTGGGTCTCGTCGGCGCGGACCTCTTGGAGCAGCACCACGTCAGCGGGGACGGTGGCGAGCCAGTCCACGATGCCCTTCTTGGCGGCGGCGCGGATTCCGTTGACGTTGGCGGTGGCGATGGTGCGCATCGGCCCACCCTAACGCGCCGCCCCGACACCGGAGCGGATCGGCGCACTCGCCGGTCACTTCCGGTCGCGGGAGCCGACCGGTGCGTGCGCGAGGACCCCATAGACTACCGACCATGACTTTGACGGCTGCCCGCACGCGTGGGGTCTGGCACAAGCGGTGGCGCGCTCTCGCGGCCGCGCTCGCAGGCGCTCTCGCGGCCCTTGCGTTCCCGCACGCGGCCGGGGCGGTCGAGGAGCCTGAGGCCGCCGGTGTCGTCATCGTCGGCATCCCGGGCCTGGCCTGGTCCGACATCGACCCCGACACCACCCCGCATTTGTGGGACCTGGCCGACACCGGCGCTTCTGCGGCGATGAGTGTCCGCTCGATCGGGTCGTGGACGTGCCCCGAAGCGGCCTGGGTGAGCTTGGGCGCGGGCGAGCGGGCCGGCGGCGCGGCACCGCGCGACGCCCAATGCGAAGCCCAGTCGGCCCTGCCGGCCCCCACCGAATCCGGTGGCCGGTGGCGGGTGGACGCGTGGGAGGAGCTCATCGAAGCGAACTCCGCCTACAACTACGGCGCCCGCCTCGGGTCCCTGGCCGACGCGGTGGCCGAGATGGCCGCCGACCGTGAAACGGCGGCCGCTGAAGGCGACGAGGACACGCCTGCGCCCGAACCGGGTTCGTGCGTCGCCGCAATCGGCAACGGCGCCGCTTTGGCCGCGGCCGACACCGAAGGGCGCATCACCTACTGGGCGCCGGGACTGGACAGCCTCGCCGAGGCGATGGCCGCATGCGACGTCGTGATCGTCGACCCCGGCGTCATCATCGGCGACACCGCGAACAATGCCCCCGACGCGACCACCGACTATGACCAGCCAGGCCAAGACGACACCGACGTCGGCACCGACGAATCCGCCAGCGAGAGCCCCGGCGAGATCATCCCCGAAGCAGACCCCGTCCGCCTCGCCGCCGCGAAGCAGGCCGACGCCGCGGTCGCGGAGGCGACCGCGGCGCTCCCGGCGGATTGGCGGCTCATCGTCGCGGGCATCGCCGACGGGTCAGCGCCCTCCTCGCTGCACCCGATCATCTACGCCGGGACCGGCATCGAACCCGGTGACCTGACCTCGGCGGCGACCGGCCGCGACGGGTACGTGCAACTGACCGACCTGACCGCGACCGCGCTGGCCGTCGTCGGCGCCGACATTCCCGCCACCGTCGCCGGCGCCCCCGTCAAAGTCCTGCCCGACCCCGATCACAACGCCGAAGCCGCGATCGCGGCGGGTATCGACGAGACCGCCGCGGCGACCGCCGTCGCCGACGTCGGCTGGCGCTTCTACGCCGGCCTGTCCGCCATCGGCTGCATCGGCGTCGGCGCCGCCGTGTGGCTCGTCACCGGCCCCGACCGGTGGCGGGGCACCGCCCGCACCGTGTGCGTGGCCGTCGCCGCGATCCCCGTCGCCGGCGTCGCCGCAGGCATCCCGCCGTGGTGGCGATCCGACCAGCCGGGCCTGGCGTTCTGGGCGATCATCGCCGCAGGCGTCGCCCTCCTGACCATCGCCGTGTCCCTGCCGCAGACCCGAAAAGGCGCCCGCCCGGCCCTCATCATCGCCGCGGTCGCGGCCGCGCTCATCGCCGTCGACCAAGTCTCCGGCGCCACCTGGCCCCTACACACCCCCATGGGCTACACCGCCCAAGCCGGCGCCCGCTACACCGGCCTGGGCAACTACGCGTTCAGCGTGTTCGCCGCCGCGATCATCCTCCTGGTCGCATTGCTGCCCTGGAAGGGCCGCGCCCGCATCTGGGGCCCGATCCTCCTCGGCGGGGCCGCCGTCGTCATCGTCGGCGCCCCCACCCTCGGCCGCGACATGGGCGGCACCCTCACCCTCGTGGCCGCCATCATCCTCACCTGCCTGAAACTGTGGGGCAGGCGCCTGTCCATCGGCGCCCTCGCCCTCGCCGGAGGCATCGCCTTCGCCGTGTTCGCCATCGGCGGCCTCCTGGACTACCTGCGCCCCGACGAAGACCAAACCCACCTCGGCCGGTTCGTCGGCTCCGTCCTCGACGGCACCGCCACCGAAATCCTCACCCGCAAAGCCACCGCCTCGATCGGCACCATCGGCAACAGCCTCACCTGGATCTCCCTCGCCGCCCTCATCGGCGCCATCATCATCTGGCGCAAGAGGGCCCCCATCCGCTCGACGAACATCGCCGCCGCCACGGTCGGCCTGGTCGCCGTCGCCCTCATCGGCGCCCTGGTCAACGACTCCGGCATCTCCGTCCCCGGATTCACCATCGCCATCGGCTTCGGCCTCCTCGCCGTCGCCGTCGGCCCCCGCCCCACCGAAGCGGCGCTGGCGCCCGAACCCGAAAAAGCCCATACCGGACACTGACACCCCGGGACCGACCGGCCACCGACCGGAGGCGGGTATCGTGGCCCCCATGCGCGTGGCCACGTGGAACATCAACTCGCTCAAAGCACGACTCGACCGGCTCCTGGCCTGGCTCGAGACCGCCGCACCCGACGTGGTCTGCCTCCAAGAACTCAAATGCGCCACCGCCGACGTCCCCACCCAGGCCCTGGCCGATGCCGGATACGAGACCGCCGCCTGGGGCGAGGGCCGCTGGAACGGCGTCGCGATCCTCTCGCGCATCGGCCTGACCGACATCCAAAAAGGCTTCACCGGCCAACCCGAATTCGCCGGCACGATCGAACCGCGCGCCATCACCGCCACCTGCGGACCGGTCCGCGTCCAATCCCTGTACATCCCCAACGGCCGCGACATCGCCGACCCCCACTTCACGTACAAACTCGCGTTCCTCAAAACCCTCGCGGCCGACCTGACCGGCGACGCGACCGGCGAGCGGCCCTTCGCGGCCCTGGGCGACTACAACGTCTGCCCCACCGACGACGACATCTGGGACATCGAAGCGTGGACGGCGACCACCCACATCACCGGTGACGAACGCGACGCTTTGACCGCGGTCAAAGCCGCCGGGCTCGCCGACGTCCACCCCCGCGCCCTCAAATACGACCAGCCGTTCACGTTCTGGGACTACCGCAACCTCGACTTCCCCAAGAACCGCGGCCTGCGCATCGACCTGGCCCTGGCCAACCCCGCCTTCAACAACGCCGTCACCGACGCCTACGTCGACCGCAACGAACGCAAAGGCAAAGGCGCCTCCGACCACGCACCACTCGTGATCGACCTCGACCTGTAAGCGAACCGTCCGGAAGGCCAGACCTCCACCCGTGCGCAACAAGATCCTCCCCGTCATCGTCCTCGCCGCGCTCCTGGCGCTCTTCCCGGTCCCGGCCTCGGCCGACCCCGACGAAGAAGCCCTCGAAGCCGACCTGGCCGACGCCATCACCGCCGTCAACGACGCCCAGGAACTGGTCGACGCCACCGAAGCGCGCGCCCAAGAACTCCAAACCCAGATCGACGAAACCCAGGCCAGGTTCGACGAACTCCAAACCGCCCTCGACGACTACGCGCTCTACCTCCACACCGAAGGCGACCTCCAACAGACCAACGCCGTCCTCTCCGCCGAAGACCCCCAGGACCTCATCGACGCCCTCACCTACACCGGGTTCCTCGGCAACGAACGGGCCGCGCTCCTGGCCGACGCCGGCGCCCTCCTGACCCAACTCGAAGCCGAACAAGCCGCCCACGCCGCCGAAGTCGAAGACGCCGCCGCCGCCCTCACCGCCGCCGAGAAAGCCCAAGAAGACCTCGAAGAAGAACTCGAAGACCTCCGCGCCGAACTGGCCGCGGGCCCAGGATCCGACGGCGGCGCACCCGCCGCCGACTCCGGCCCAGGCTCCGGCGGCTCCTGCACCGAAGACGACCCCACCACCTCCGGGTGCCTGACCCCGGCCACCCTCCACGTCTACAACGAGACCAAAGAAGCCGGCTTCGACCGCTACGTCTCCTGCTACCGCTCCGGCGGCGGCGGCGAACACCCCAAAGGCCGCGCCTGCGACTTCTCGGCCAACTCCAGCGGCTTCCAAGACACCGACGCCACCGGCGGCGACAAAGACTACGGCGACCGCCTCGCCGCCTGGTACGTCAACAACGCCTCCACCCTCGGCATCGAATACGTCATCTGGTACCGCCAATTCTGGTCACCGGGCTCGGGCTGGCGCTCCTACTCCGGCGGCGGCACCCCCGCCGGCGACCACACCAACCACGTCCACGTCTCCGTCCGATAGGAAACCCGTGACCGACCCGCGCACCCAATACCTCGCCGCCGCACCCACCGCACTCGACCTCATCGCGCACCCCCACGTCGCCGCCAAATGGACCGAGCCCTCCGCGCTCGAAGGCTTCACCGTCGGCGGCCTGACCGCCCACCTCGCACAACAGATCACCTCCGTGACCGCAGCACTCGCCGCCCCACCCACCGGCAAGGAAGTCGTCGGCCTCTACGAGCACTATGACCGCGCCGCCTGGCTCGCCGCAGACCTGGACAACGACTACAACACCAGCATCAGGGACGGCGGCCACACCGCCGCCGAAAGTGGCCCCGAAGCCGTCCACACCCAAGCCGCCGAGGCCCTCAAGGCCTTGGCCGAACAACTCCCGACCCTCGAGGGCGACTCGACCTCGGGCAACCCGCGCTGGCCGTACGCGACGACCCTCGACGACTTCCTCGCCACCCGCATCATGGAATTCGTCGTCCACACCGACGACCTCGCCTGCTCCGTCGGCCTCGACACCCCAAAGTTCGACCAGGACGCCTTCGACACCGCCGCGGCGATCCTCGCCCGTCTCGCGGCCAAACGCCACGGCCAGGCCGCCCTGGTCCGCTCCCTCGCCCGCGCCGAAAGAGCCCCAGCGGTCATCAGCGGCCTCTAACCGTATGCGAGACGACCACACGAAAAAGGCGGGTAAGGTCCCCGGCATGGCCTCCCCGCCCGCACCCACCGTCCGCCGCGCCTTGATCGGCGCCGCCTGCCTCCTCGCCGTCGCCGCCGGACTCCTCGGCGCGGTCTGGGCCATCGGCTGGGCCCTCCAAGGCGGCCCCCAGCCCTCGGTCGAGACCGTCGCCTCCGCGACCCGCCTCGACCTGCCCCAAGGCACCGACATCGTCGACGCCGACCTCACCCAGATGGAGACCCCCACCCCCGGCGACCGGGCCGAAGTCACCCTCGACCTCCCCGCCGAGGCCTTCGCCGACTTCATCGCCGACAACGGTTTCGACGCCCCGCTCGTAGCGGGAACGACCCCCACCGGCTACGCCTCAGGGATCATCCCCGCCGGATGCGACAGCGACATCTGCTGGTCGGGGACCCTCGTCGTCGCAGAGGACACCATCACCGTCCGCCTCCAGATCACCCTCCTCTAAAAGGCGCGCTAGGCGAACAGGGCCGGCTCGCCCCGCTCCAGCGACAACAGCCGCTCCTTGCGCCACAAGCCCCCGGCATAGCCCGTGAGCTTCCCGTTCGCGCCGATCACCCGGTGACAGGGCACGATGATCGCGATCGGATTGCGCCCGTTCGCCAACCCCACCGCCCGCACCGCCTTCGCATCCCCCAGCCGCTTGGCCACCTCCAGGTACGACCACGTCTCCCCGTAAGGGATCTGCGTCAACTGGGCCCACACTCGCTGCTGGAACGGCGTCCCGACCGCCGCCAACGGCAGATCGAACTCCTTGAGATCCCCGGCGAAATACGCCCCCAACTGCTCCACCGCAGCTTCGAGAACCGGCGTGGACTCCTGGGGCCCCCACGCGTCCTTGATCTCCTCAGGGCCCATGTTCACACACGTGAGGCCCTCCTCGGTCGCCGAAACCGCCAACAGCCCCAGCGGCGAGTCCATCGTCAGATGCCGCGCGTTCAATCCGTTCATCACACACTCACTTCCTCATTCGGTTCGGCCGGCCCAGCCGGCAATTCGTTCGTCGGGTGCGCACTGGAGGCCCACAAGTACTGCACCGCGTACGCCCGCCACGGCCGCCACGCCTGCGACCGGGCCTCCAGCGCCTTCCCCGTGCCCAGACCAAGCGCCTTCGCGCCCCGGATCACGCCCAGATCCTTCACCGGAAACGCATCGGGATCCCCAAGCGCCCGCATCGCGATCATCTCCACCGTCCACGGCCCCACCCCCGGCACCGCACCCAACGCCGCACGGGCCTTGACCCAATCCGCACCCGGACCCACCTCCACCGCACCATCGGCCAGCGCCCGCGCCAAGGCCAGCACCGTGGCCTTGCGGGTTTTGGGCATCGGCAGGTGGGCCGGGTCGGCTTCGGCCAGCGCCGCGGGGGAGGGGAACAGGCGACTGAGGCCGCCTTCGGGGTCGTCGACGGTCTCGCCGTAGGTCTCGGCGAGGCGTGCGGCGATGGTCGCGGCCGAGGAGGTCGCGATCTGCTGGCCGATGACGGCGCGGATCGCGTATTCGGGTCCGTCGGCTTTGCGTGGGACGCGTCTTCCTGGGGTCTTGGCGACCAGGGGCGCGAGTGCGGGGTCTGCGGCGAGGGCCTCGGTGGGTGCGTGGGGGTCGGCGTCGAGGTCGAGGGCTCGGCGGCAGCGGGCGACCGCGGCGGTCACGTCCCGCAGGTCGGCTACGCGCAGGCGGGCTTCTATGTAGCCCGGGCCCGGTCGCAGGGAGGCGATGCCTGGCCCGTTCGGTAGGCGCAGGGTGCGGCGGTAGGCGCCGTCTCGCCATTCTTCGACGCCGGGGGCCGCGGCGGCGGCGAGGTGTCCGAACAGGTTCGAGGGTTCGAACGGGGTCCGGTAGGCCAGGCGCAGGGTGATCGCGCCGCCGCCGTGGGCGGGGCCTTTGGCTTTGGCCCGCAGTTCGGTCGGTGCGCATGCGAACACGTCGGCGACGACGCGGTTGAACGCCCTGATGGAGGCGAATCCGGCCGCGAAGGCGACTTGCCCCATGGGCAGGTCGGTGTTCTCGATGAGGGTGCGTGCGACTTGGGCTCTTTGGGCTCTGGCCAGGGCCGCGGGGCCGGCGCCGACTTCGGCTGTGAGGAGGCGTTCGAGTTGGCGGAGCGAGTAGCCCAGGCGGGCGGCCAGTCCGGCGGCGCCTTCGCGGTCGACGACGCCTTCGCCGATGAGTCGCATGGCGCGGGCGCATACGTCGGTGCGCCAGTCCCAGGCCGGGGAGCCGGGGGAGGCGTCGGGGCGGCAGCGTTTGCATGCCCGGTAGCCGGCTTCTTGGGCCGCGGCCGCGGAGGCGTAGAAGCGTTGGTGTTCGCGTTTGGGTTTGACCGCGGGGCATGAGGGCCGGCAGTAGATGCGGGTGGAGGTGACCGCGAGGTAGACCCAGCCGTCGAAGCGGGCGTCCCTTCCGGCGACGGCCGCTTGGAGCTGTGTCTCGTTGAAGGTGATGGCTCCGTGGTTGGTCATGGGTTCAAGACTGCCCCGCGGGCCCGGCGATGGCTAGCCAGAATGCGACATCACGCTTCGGGGAGGTTGAGCCGGTCGACCGCTTCGCGGCTTCGGCGGGCGGGGCGGCGGTCGTAGCGGGCGGTGGTGGCCGGGGAGGCGTGGCCGACCAGGGACTGGGTGATGGCCAGGTCGACGCCGGCGTCGAGGAGTTCGCCGATGAAGGTGCGGCGGAAGTCGTGGGGGGTGTGGCGTCGTTGTCCGGCTTCGACGAGGCGTTTGGTGAGCAGGTCGGCGATGGCCTGGCCGGTCATGCCGGAGTATTGGTTGCCGGTTTTGCGGAGTGTGCCGGCTTTGTTGATGGGGCAGAACAGGGCGCCGGGGCCGTTGCCGCGGACTTTCGTCCAGCGTTCGATGCGGGCTTGGGCGGCTTCGGTGACGTAGACGGCTCGTTCCTTGTTGCCTTTGCCGACGATGCGGATGGAGCGTTCTGCCGGGTCGTAGTCGGCCAGGCGCATCGAGGCGATTTCGGAGCGGCGGCATCCGGTGGAGTAGAGGGTGGCCAGGACGGCGGCGTCGCGGGCGCCGGCGGGGCCGGGGTCGGCGTCGCAGGCGTACAGGGCCGCGCCGAGCGCTTCGGCGTCGACTTGCTGGCCGACTGGGAGGCGGGTGGCTTTGACCGGTTGGAGGTCGCAGGCCCTTTGGTAGTCGTCGGCGGCCATCTGGTCGAGTCGCCATGCTTCTTTGAGGACACGGCGCAGGGCGGCGAGGTGCTTGTTGATGTAGGCCCCCGACCACCCGGAGTCGATCATGGCCGACCGCAGCCGCGAGGTGTGCTCATATCGGAGGAGGTGCCAGGGTTGGCCTTCTCCGGTGGTCTCGGGGTCGCCTGAGAGCAGCTGCGCGATGCGGTCGAGGCAGCCGCGCATGGTGCGTCTCGATTCGGCCGAGCCGAGCGAATCGAGGTAGGCCCGGTAGGGGTCTGCTCCCGCGTCGGTGGCGAGCGTGTGCCCGGTCCAGCCGGTGATCGCTCCAGAGGTCATGCACCCCAGCGTAAACGACGGGTCCGACTCGGGGCTGGAGGATCGGCGGGCCCCAGTTGTGGCAGGATGCTCGTTCATGGCGTTCCACACCACCACCATCGACGTCCACACTGGACGACGTGAGGTCGTGCGCGACCTCACCGGCGAATGCGCGGCGTTCCTGACCGAATGCGGTGCCCGTGAAGGCCTGCTGAACGTGTTCGTGCCGCACGCGACCGCCGGGATCGCGGTCATCGAGACCGGCGCCGGATCCGATGAGGACCTGCTCGACGCCTTGGGGGACCTGCTGCCGCGCGCCGACCGGTGGCGCCACCAGCACGGTTCGACCGGCCACGGCAGGGACCACGTCCTGCCCGCCTTCCTCGCCCCGCACGCCACGCTCCCGGTCATCTCCGGTCGCCTCGCTTTGGGCACGTGGCAGTCGGTGCTCTTGGTCGACACCAACCGCGACAACCCCGACCGCACGGTCCGGCTCAGCTTCCAAGGCTGAACCGGACCGCCTCGGCCTAGGCGGCGTCGCTCAAGCGCTGCCACTGCTCGGCGTCGAGCTGCAGATCGAACGCGGCGGCGACCTCGTCGAGCTGCGCGACCGACGACACCCCGACCAGCGGCACCACCGGCGCGTCGTGCCCGACGAGCCAGGCGAGCACCACCTGGTTGCGCGTCGCCCCGCACTCGGCGGCGACCTCGTCGAGGACGGCCAGGCGGGCGTCGGTCCCGGGGTGACGGTAATGCTCCCCGAGCGGCTTGGCCGTGTACTGCCCCGACAGCAACGCCGAATACGTCAAGATCGCCATGCCCGGCGTGTTCGCCACGAAGTCCAGATCCGTGGCCGCCGCATGCACATGCCCGCCCTCCGGCAGCGCCGCCCCGGGGCGCGGCTGCAAATACGAGTACCGGTTCTGCATCGCCGTATAGGCGGCCGCACCGGTCCGCTCGGCGATCGCCCGCGCCCGCTCCACACGCCACGCGGTGTGGTTCGACGCCCCCACCACGCGGGCCTTCCCCGAGACCACCGCCTTGTCGAACCCGGCCACCGTCGACTCCAGCGGCGTGTCGCGGTCGTCGCGATGCGACCAGAACACGTCCACGAAGTCGGTGCCCAATCGCGCCAGCGACTCGTCCAACGCCGCCTCGAGCCGCGCCTCGGTGAGCGGCTCGGAATACTCCAGGCCCCCGCCGGGCACGGTCGGACGCCGCCCGGCCTTGGTCCCCACCACCAGATCGGCCCGATTCCCCCGCGCCGCCATCCACCGGCCGAGCAGGAGCTCCGACTCGTCCCCGGTGCCCCCGTCGATCCAGAACATGTAGCAGTTCGCCGTGTCGATGAAGTTCCCGCCCAACTCGACGAACCGGTCGAGAATCGCGAAACTCGTCGCCTCGTCCTGCACCCCGCCGAGCGCCATCGCCCCCAGACACAACCGCGAGACCTCGATACCCTCTGGCCCCAACTTGACGCGCTCCATAGCGGTCCTCCTTCGTTCCTCGTGTGCGTCAAACGCTAGGACCTGGAGTGAACTCCAACGCAAACCCGCAGGTTATGAGCCCGGTGCCGCACCCGATGCGCACCTGCGTATCCTCAATCGACGTGGACACGACCGCACCGGCCTACACGATCGGCGAATGCGCCCGCCGCTCCGGCTTCACCATGGACACCCTCCGCTACTACGAACGCCTCGGCCTCATCGACGACGTCGCACGCACCCCCACCGGCCAGCGCCGATTCTCCGACGAGCACCTCGAATGGCTCGGCGTCCTCAAATGCCTGCGGGACACCGGCATGCCCGTCGAGCAGATGTGCCGCTTCGCCGACCTCGCCCGCTCCGGCGACCACACCATCGACGAACGCATCGCCCTCCTCGAAGACCACCGCACCGCCGTCGACGCCCGCATGGCCGACCTCGTCGCCAAACGCGACTACCTCCTGGGCAAGATCGACTACTACCGCTCCGTGCGCCCCCAGACGTAAACGACTCGACCCCACCGGGACTGGGGCCGATACTCGAAGGCGTGCACCCCAGCAGCCACGCCGAACTGATCGCCGAACGCCTCGCCGCCGCCCTCGCGCCGCAGGCGCTCGGCATCGCCCTGGTCGGCTCCGTCGCGGCCGGCACCGACCACCCCCACTCCGACATCGACCTCATCTGCGCCACCGCCGAAAGCTCCGGGACCGAGATCCGCCAGGTCGAAGGCCGCATGGTCACCTTGACCCGCGCCACCCCCGCCGCGCTGGCCGCAGCCCTCACCAGCCCCCGCGACGCCGCACCCGCCGCCGCGGCCTGGCGCCGCGCCCGGATCCTCCACGACCCGGACGGGGTCCTCGCCAGCCTGCAAAAGGCCGCTGCGGCGTGGACGTGGGACGCGTTGGGCCCGGCCGCCGATGCCTGGGCCGCGATCGAACTGGTCGGCCTCGCCGAAGAGATCCACAAGATCTGCGGCATGCTCACCCTCGGCCGCCCCCGCGCCGCGGCGGCCAACCGCCTCATCGTCACCCTCGCGCTCGCCGTCCCCTATGCCGCCGCGCACCGGATCTCGTACGACTCCGAGAACGACCTGTGGGACGCCCTCGCCGACCACGACCGGGCCTGGGCCGCCGCATGGGACACCGCCGCGGGCCTGACCCCCGCAGACCCGGCCAGCGCCGCATGCGCCGCACTGCGCCTCTACCGCATCGCCGCCACAGCACTCCGCGCCCACGCGACAGCAGCCGACCGGGCCCTCATCGACACCGCCACCGGCCTCGCCGAACGAACCATCGAGGAGCACTCTTGACCGACATCACCGCAGACCTCGCCCGCACCCTCGTGGCCGACCAGTTCCCGCACTGGGCCGACCTGCCGATTCGCCCCGTCCAACGGCAAGGCTGGGACAACCGCACCTTCCGCCTCGGCGAGGACCTCACCGTGCGCCTGCCCAGCGGTGCGGCCTACGTCCCGGCCATCGCCAAAGAAGACCGCCACCTGCCCGCCCTCGCCCAGCACCTGCCGATCCCCATCCCCGAACCGGTCGCCACCGGCCGCCCGACCGAGGCCTACCCGCACCCGTGGTCGATCCGCCGCTGGCTCCCCGGCACCCCACTGGCCGACGCCGAAGACATCGACCAGCACCAGTTCGCGCTCGACCTCGCCGCGATCTTGCGCACCCTGCGAAGCGTTCCCATCGAAGGCCCCGCCGGCGGCGCCCACTCCTTCCACCGCGGCTGCCACCCCAGCGCCTACGCCGACCACGTCCAAAACGCCCTGCGCACACTCGAAGGGACCATCGACACCCGGGCGTGCCAAGTGATCTGGGACCAGGCGATGGCCACCGTGTGGGCCCGCCCCGGCGTGTGGTTCCACGGCGACATCGCCGTCGGCAACCTCCTCACCGAAGGTGGGCGCCTTTCGGCGCTCATCGACTTCGGCACCTGCGGCACCGGCGACCCCGCCTGCGACCTCCAGATCGCCTGGACCTACTTCACCGG
The DNA here is from genome assembly GCF_040645615.1 of Glycomyces sp. NPDC046736. Taxonomy (NCBI): domain Bacteria; kingdom Bacillati; phylum Actinomycetota; class Actinomycetes; order Glycomycetales; family Glycomycetaceae; genus Glycomyces; species Glycomyces sp. NPDC046736. The sequence goes on from NZ_JBEYYO010000013.1 coordinate 43,437, forward strand.
CCCGGCCCGCCGCGCCTTCCGTGACGCGGTCGGCCTCGACGAGGACACGTGGGCCCGCGCCCGCGGCTGGACCCTGTGGAAAGCTCTCATCATGGTCGCCGGCACCCCCGGCCCCGAAGCCGACACCCAGGCCCGCATCCTCGCCGACGTCATCGCCGACCCCCTCGCCTAACCGAGCGGATCGAGCCCGACCAGGCCCCGCGCGTAGTTCACCGTCGACCGCTGATATCGCGGCAGATGCGGCGCCAGCGCGGTCAACGCCACCGCCAACCCCTCACGGTCGCGCCCGAGTTTCGCCAGCGTCAACGCCTCGCACATCGCCAACGCATCGTCATACGCATCCGACCCGCGCTCCCGTTCTTCGGCGAGCATCGCCAGCGCCCGCTCGGGGTGCCCGGTCTCGCGCAGCGACGACGCCAACTGGATCGACACCCGCCGCCGTCGCACCCCCGCCAGCCCGGCGGCCACGGCCCGCTCGTAGTAGCCGACCGCCTCAGCGGTGAACCCGGTCGAATCGTGCGCGCCGCCGACCTCGAACAACGCGTCCGGATCGTCGGGGCCCCGCTCGGCGGCCAAGGCCTGCATCGCGGCCACGAACTCCTCGCGGCCCATCGCGTCGAGCCGCTCCCACAGATCGGCGACCCGCGCCTCCCAGTCATCACTCATGGGCGCAACCTACGCGAGGCGGTCTCAGGCGAAGCGGTCGGGCAGCGCCCCGAGCCCCGCCAGCAGCTCCCACCGCTCCGTCTCGCTCAACACCTGGTAGACCGGCTCGTCGCGGCGGTTCGTCTCGGCCTCGATCCGCTCGCGCTCGGGCCCGTCTCCCAGCGCCTGGATCTGATCGACGGTCAGCCCCGCGGCCTGCCACGCCGCGCGGTGCGCGTCGCCTCGGTGATGGCGCAGCGCCCCGAGCCCGGACATCAACCGCGCCGCCACACTCGCCTCCGCGGGCTCGTGCACCGGCGTCAAGCCCAGGAACGCCGGACCGCCGCTGGCCCGCCCGGCCTCCAGCACCCTCCCGGTCAACTCGTGCAACCGCTCCAGGCCTGAGAGGCCCGGCATCGTCGCGATCGGCCGATGCGACCACACCTCTTCGGCAGCCTCACCGAGAATCCGCTGCACCGCTAGAGCGGCCTCGCGCCCCAGCTCGGTCAGATGCCAGTCGCCCGCCGCATCCCGCCACGCGGTGCCCTGCTCGACCTCAAGGCTCATGTCCGCACCTGAATAGGTCGTGGCCGCCGCGAACGCCGCCGCAGGCAAAGGCCGGGCCAGCAACCCGAAGTAGAAACTCGACTCGAACCCCGGCCGCACCCCCAACGCGGCGTAGGCCTCACGCAGCGCCGGACGGGCCGCGACGCGCACCGACAAGTACACCCGGTCCAGGACCGGACGGATCGACGCGGCATAAGACATGGGCGCACTCCTCAATGACATACGATGCGGCCTCATGATCCTATCCGCGCCCCTCCACGCCCTCACGACCGAAACCGACCACCTCCACGCCGCCCTCGCCGCACTCACCCCCGAACAGTGGCAACGCCCGACCCGCTGCGCTCCTTGGAATGTCGCCGCCCTGACCGGCCACCTCACCATCGCCCTCGGACGCACCACCACCATGCTCGACGCCCCCGAGCCACCTGAAGCCACTGTGGACGCCCGCGCCTACTACCGCCCCGACGAACGTTTCTCCGCGCGAGTGAACTCCACCCGAGTCGACGACGCGACCGAAGCCGCCGGGACCGGGGGACCAGCCCTGATCGCCGCATTCGACACCACCCGCCGCACCCTCCTCGACCGCTGCGCCCGCGAACGGCCCGGACGGCTCGTCACCACCCGCCACGGCGACCCGATGACCCTCACAGACTTCCTCACCACCCGCGTCACCGAAACCACCGTCCACGGCATCGACCTCGCCGACGCCCTCGACCAACCCCGCTGGACCACACCCGAAGCCGCCGCCCACACCACCGCACTCCTCCTCGGACCAGACCACCACACCGCGCTGGCCGCCCTAGGTTGGGACCCGATCGCGTTCATCGCCAAGGCGACCGGGCGCGACCCTTTCGCGGCGGGGGAGGAGGCCGCGCTTCGCCGATACGGATACGCGCCGCTCGCGTTCGGCTAACACTGGCTCGCGTACTCAAGCAGCGCGGCCTGCTCGGCCTCGTCAACGCTCAAGTTCCATTCGGTCTTGACCTCGGTCCACGCCCACACGTACGCGCACCACACCGACTCGTCCGAAGGCATCCACTCGGCCGGGTCCTTGTCGGACTTCGAACGGTTCGACGAGGCGGTCACCGCGATCAGGTGCCACTCGTTCTCCAGCCAGTTCGCGTACGACTGCCGGTCCTCGGTCGTCCACGCATGCGCCCCCGACCCCCAGGCCTCCTTGAGCGGCACGAAATGGTCGATGTCGATGTCCCCTGAGGCCGTGACGGTCTCGCCGTCGTACATCGACACCCACTCGCCGGTCATCGCGTCGTCGCAGTCGGCCTCGGTCAGCGCCCCCGACCGGTCCTGCGACACCAGCACGTCATCACGGGCGCTGCACCCGTTCCCGTCGGCGTCGCGCCAATGCGGGAACAGGTCGCGGTCATAGCCCTCGTCCTGCTCCTCGGCCACGTCGAGGGCCTCGATCGCCGCGGTCAACGCCGCGCCGTCGACGGTCACCGTGAACGGCGCCGTATCGGAGAAACCGTCCGACACCTGCGAACCGGTACCGTCCGCAGTAGACGGATCATCGACGAGATCGGCCAGCTCACCGCAACCGGCGGCAGCGAACACGAGCGGGAGCAACAGAACAAGACGGGAGGCGCGCATGGGCAGGACGTCCTAACGGGACCGGGGCGGACACGGCGCAGCACTGCGCCCGAGGTGTTCGCAACGTAACACGAACGCCCACCGCCACAACAGCCCCGACCCTGCTAGATTCCCCCGAATGATCGTATGGCTCAACGGCACCTTCGGCGCCGGCAAGACCACCACCGCCGCCCTCCTCAAAGACGCCCTCCCCGCCCGCGTCTTCGACGCAGAACACGTCGGCTACCTCCTGCGCGGCATCATCGGCGACCTCCCGCACACCGACTTCAAAGAATGGGCCCCCTGGCGCACCCTCACCGTCGCCACCGCCAAAGAAGTCCTCGACCTCGCCGGAGGCACCCTCGTCATCCCCCAATCGGTCCTCCAGCGCCCCCACTGGACCGAACTCATGGACGGCTTCGCCGCCCACGACATCCCCGTCCGGGCCTACACCCTCCACGCCGACCGCGACACCTTCACCACCCGCGTCCGAGCCGACACCGTCGAAACCGGCGCCCTCGAATGGCGCCTGGACCACCGCGACGCTTACGAGAGCGCCCTCGACGCATGGATGAGCGACCAGACCACCGTCATCGACACCACCCACCGCACCCCCGCCGACGTCTGCGCCCAGATCACCGCCGCCACGAACGCCTGAAACCCCGAACTGCTGGAAAACGTCACACCCACGCGCGAGTATGGGGTACGAGAGCCATTCCCACGGCAAAGGAGCCCGACATGGCCTACCTCGTCCTCATCGGCACCCGCAAAGGCCTCTTCACGGCCACCAGTGACAACCGCCGCGACTGGGTCCTCAAGGGCCCGCACGCCCTCGACCCCGACGGCTACACCGCCGTCGCCGAAATCTTCGCCACCGCCTGCGACCCGGCCACCGGCCAGATCCTCGCCGCCGCCGACTCGCCCCACTTCGGGCCCTCCATATGGCGCTCCGACGACCTCGCCGCCACCTGGCACGAACCCGACCGGGCACCCATGGCCTTCCCCCAGGACCTCCCATACCGGCCCCTGGACTACTCCGACACCGCAGGCATCGACCAACCCGAATCCGACAAGACCAACGCCGTACGCCGCGTCTGGCAACTCGCGTTCACCCCCAGCGGCCGCATCTGGGCCGGCGTCGAACCCACCAGCCTCTGGCACTCCGACGACGGCGGCACCACCTTCACCTTCAACCAAGCCCTGTGGGACCACCCGCAGCACACCACCTGGGCCTCCGGCGGCGCCGGACCCGCCGTCCACACCATCGTCACCGACCCCGAACACCCCGACCACCTCACCGTCGCCATGTCCTCGGGCGGCATCTACCGCACCACCGACGGCGGCACCACCTGGGACGGCGTCACCAAAGGCATCACCGTCGACTACGGCCCCGACCCCGAACCCGAATCCGGACACTGCATCCACAAAGTCGCCCGCACCGCAGACGGCACCTGGATCGCCCAATCCCACGGCCCCGTCTGGCGCAGTACCGACCCCGCCGAAGGCTGGACCAACGTCTCCGAAGGCCTCCCCTCCGACTTCGGATTCGCCGTCGTCGCCCACCCCACCGAACCGGCCACCGCCATGGTCTGGCCCGTCTCCGGCGCCATGGACCGCTTCCCACCCGACCACCGCATCGCCGCCTGGCGCACCACCGACGCAGGCGAGTCCTGGCAACCCTGGGGGAGCGGCCTGCCCCAAGCCCCCTACTTCGGGAACGTCATGCGCGACGGCGCCTGCACCGACGGCGCCGCCGACCCCGGCTGGTACTTCGGCACCCGCTGCGGCGACGTCTGGGCCGCCGACGACTCAGACGCCGCCTGGCACCTCGTCGCCGCCCACCTGCCCGACGTCCTCTGCGTCCGCGCCATGGAAACCCCATGACCAGCATCGACGTCAAACTCCCCGCCGCACTCGCCTCAGAATGCGGCGGGGCCCGCCACCTGGCCCTCGACCTCGACGCCGAGGCCACCCTCCGCGACGTCATCACCGCCATCGCCCAGACCCACCCACGCCTGGCCCGCCGCATCACCGACGAGACCGGGAACCTCCGCCGCTACGTCAACATCTACATCGGCGACGACGAATCCCGCCGCCTCCAAGGCCTCGACACCCCCGTCACCGGCCACGACCTCCAAATCCTCCCCTCCATCGCCGGAGGCTGACACACCAACAGGGGCGCCCCGCCGAAGCGGGACGCCCCTGTCAAAACCGCAGACTACGACTGGCCGTTGATCGACACCACGTCCACCACGAACACCAACGTCTCGTTCGGGCCGATCACCCCGCCCGCACCCTGAGCGCCATACCCCAGCTCCGGCGGAATCACGATCAGACGCCGGTCACCGACCTGCGCACCGATCAGACCGTCGTTCCAGCCCTGAATCACCGGCGCCGAACCCAGCGGCGACACCTCGAACGCCTGCGCACCCCGGTTCCACGACGCGTCGAACTCCTTACCGTCCGACCAGTTGAACCCCGCGTACTGCACCGCGACCGCGTCCCCGGCCTTCGCCTCAGGACCCGAACCCTCCACCACATCGAAGGTGAACAGCCCCGCCGGCGCCTGCGCCGCAGGCACCGACACGACCGGGCGCGAACCCGTGTCCGCCGACACCGACACCTCGACACCCTCACTGACCTGAACCACGCTCATATCCCCTTCGTCAACGCTGCTCTCAGCACTACCATCCGCGGCACCACCGGCACCGCACCCCGCCAGCAGCACCGCGCTCACACACACGGACACCACCGACACACCAACTCGCAACAGGCTAAAGGCCACCGAGGGAACCTACCACCCGCCACCGCCCGGCCCCGACCTCACCTATCCTTGACCCCGACCCTAACCACCAGGAGCAACCCATGACACCGGCCACCACAGGCGACACCCCCACCGCCGACGTCACCGAACACCTCCGCGAACTCACCGTCCAACTCCGCCTCCTCAACCACCAAGTCTCCGACCGACTCGGCCTCCAAGACGTCGACCTCGAATGCCTCGACCTCATCAACCGCACCGGACCCCTCACCCCCTCCGCCCTCGCCCGCGCCGCCGACCTCCACCCCGCCACCCTCACCGGCGTCCTCGACCGCCTCGAACACGCCGGACACATCCGCCGCGACCGCGTCCCCACCGACCGCCGCGCCGTCCACCTCACCACCGACCCCGAACGCGCCGGGCAAGTCCTCGCCCTCTACCAGCCCTACCGCGACGCCATCGCCGACGTCTGCAAGAACTTCACCCCCGCACAACTGACCACCATCGCCGCATTCCTCACCGCCGTCACCCAAGCCGGCAAAGCCGCCACCGACGCCCTCGCAGCAGGGGAGTAGACCCGCCAGCGCCGGGGGAGTGACAGCACCGTGCAGGAACACCGCGCTGGCCGCAGGGGGAGTGGCCGGCCCGCCCCGATTCCCCTCCCGCGACCTACCAACACCGCGCTGGCCGCAGGGGAGTGGCCCTTCAGTAGGCGACGCCGAGGATCTTGCCCGCCGCGTGCGGATCGGCCGCCGCTTCGAGCATCGCCGAGGCCAGATCGGCCCGGCTGATTTTCCACCCGTTGCGCGGATTCTGCCCGACCGCGGTGCGCCAGGCGCCCTTCGCCGGATCATCGGTCAACTGCGGCGGGCGCACGATCGTCTAATCCAGACCCGAATCGCGCACCACGTCCTCCATGACCGCGACATCCGCGTAGTGATCGCGCAGCACCCGCTTGACGATCGGCGTGATCATCCGCAACCGCAACCCGTCCCCGGGATCGAACCGGGGCTTGTCGGGCCGGGCCTTCGTCCGCACCGTCCCGATCGGCGCGGCCGACAGCACCACCAGCCGCTGCACCCCGGTCGTGCGCATCGCCTCGACCAGCGCGGTCGTCCCGACCTCGGCCACCCCGAGCCCGGCCTTGCCGACCGGCCCGAGCGCCGAGACCACCGCGTCCGCGCCCGCCACGGCCGAGGCCAGCGCCGCAGCCTCGGGCCGGGCCAGGTCGGCCTGTACCGCGTCGACGCCTTGGGGGAGTTTCGACCGGTCCCGGACCACCGCGGTCACCTCATGTCCCGCTCCGAGGGCCTGTTCGAGCACCAGGCGGCCGGTCGCGCCGGTCGCGGCCACGATCGTGAGTTTCATGTCGGCTCCTCACCACAAATGATACGACGACCATAACATCTGGTCGCCGTATCAAATATGGGTCGCAACCCCGCCGCGGCCTCGATCCGGATACCCTTCAACCGAACCCGTACGCACCCGCAACGCCGCTCGCGAGGAGCACCATGACCACCGCACCCCAGCAACCGACCGCGATGCACCCCTTCAGGCGCGCCCTCACCCTCTGGGGCGTCCTCATCGCCCTCATGTGGCTCCTGCTCATCACCGACTGGGTCGTCCCGGCGCACCTGACCCAGTTCGGCATCACCCCGCGCAGCTTCGAAGGCCTCCTCGGCATCGGCGCCGCGCCGTTCCTGCACGCCGGCGCCGGCCACCTCGCCTCCAACATGATCCCGCTGGCCGTCCTGGGCACCGTCGCGGCGCTGCGGGATTGGAACGGGATGTGGGTCGCCCTCGCGGCCGCCGTGCTGCTCTCCGGCCTGGGCGTCTGGCTCTTCTCACCGGCCCACTCGGTCACCGTCGGCGCCTCCGGCGTGGTCTTCGGGCTCTTCGGCTACCTCCTGGCCCGCGGGGTCTTCATGCGCAAGATCGGCGACATCCTCATCGCCGTGCTCCTGGTCTGCGTCTACGGCTCCATGATCTGGGGCGTCTTCCCCTCCCAACCCCACATCTCCTGGCAGGCCCACCTCTTCGGCTTCCTCGGCGGCATCGCCGCGGCCTTCCTGACCGCCCGCCATCGCCGCATCACCGCCGCCGGAGGCCTGTCATGAACGCACCAGGCGGCTTCGCCTATAAACAGCGTTCCGACGGCACCGTGATCATCACCCACCACGGCCGCGCCGCGACCACCCTCCGGGGCGGTCGCGCCGCCAAATTCCTCGCCGAAGTCGACGACGACCCCCAGCAGGTCATGGCCCGCTGGACCGGCGCCTACAAGATCGGCAACGAGCGCACGGCCAAGAACCACCCGCGCAACCAGCGCCGATAACCCGCGTCGATATTCCCGCAAGCAATGGTGGGTGGGGCCTAGGCCCCACCCACCATTGTCGTTGCCCCGGTTCAGCCTTCGTGGATATCGACCATCCACGAGATCCCGAACCGGTCGGTACACGCCCCGAACTCGTCGCCCCAAGGCTGCTTCTCCAGCGCCACGGCCACCTCACCGGACTCGCTCAGACGCTCCCAATAGCCCCGCAGCTCAGCATCGGCGTCACCGCTGAGACTGATCGCGATGTTCTGCCCAGGGTTGTACGGCATCCCCGGAGGCGTATCCGAGGCCATCAAAGTGAACCCCGCAGGGGTCGTGAGCTGCGCATGCATGATCTGCTCCGGATCGGCATCGGGCATCCCCGAATCCCCGAACGTGTTCAGGCGCAATTCACCGCCGAGCACCGACTGATAGAACTCCATCGCCTCCCGCGCGTTCCCGTTGAAGGACACGTACGGATTGAGGGTCGAGACCATCGCACTCTCCCTTGATCGAACGAAACCTCCCGCCATAGTCGCAGCGCCCAGAGCGCTCGGCGGCCGAATCACCGACAACCCGCCACCGAACCCTCGCGTCGGTCGAGGGTCGGTTCGGGGGCCTCAGATACATAACTTGCGGGAACGGCACTTCTCGTGAGTTATTTGGATGGGCGGGACACGCTTGTTTTTTGGTTATTTAAATATAAAAACCGGATATTAATAATGTAGAATTGTGGGCATGACGAAAACAGGCACGACCGGGACCATCGCCGTCAAGACCACCTTGTGCAAGCGCTGCGGGACGCCGATACCGCAGCAGGCCGGACGCGGACGGCCGCGGCTGTACTGCGCCGAAGGCGACTGCGCGACACAGGCCAAACGCCAGCGGGAACTGCGGCGGGCCACGCCCGGGCTCGAAGGCGCTCTGGCGCGCGCCGAGGAGCTGTACGAGCAGATCGAGCAGTCGATGTCCTCGGCGCTGGCGCCGCTGGCCGAGGCGTTGCGGGCCGAGACCGATCCGGCCGAGGTCGAGGCGCGGCTCGCTGAAGTGCGGTCCGAGGCCGCGTCCGCTGTCGCTGCGGCACGGGCTGAACGCGACGAGGTCGCCGCCCGGGCCGCGGCACTCGGTGAGGACCTGGCCGCGGCCGGGGTCGAGGCCGAGCGGGTCGCCGCGGCACTCGGGGCCGCTGAGGAGCGGGCCAAGGAGGCCGTGGCGGCGCGGGTCGCGGCGGTCAAGGACGCCGAGGCCGCTCGATCCGAGGCGGCTGCGGCGAAGGCCGCCGCCGATGAGGCCAGTGCCGAACGTGACGCGGCGGTGGCCTCGGCGCAGACTGCGCGCCTTGAAGCTGATGCGGCGCAAGCGGATCGGGATACTGCCGAGGCTGCTCGGGTGGAGTTCGAGCAGGTCGCGGCACAGGCGCGCAGTGAGGCCGGGGCCGCCCGTGAGCGGGCCGATCAGGTGGCCGCCGAGGCGGCCGAGGCGCTGCGCGCCGGGCAAGCGGCACTGGAGCGGGCCGAAGCCCGCTCCCGGGCGGTCGCCGGTGAACGCGACGCCGAACGGGGCCGGGTCGAGTCGCTGGTAGCCGAACTCGCGGTGGCGCGGCGGGACGCCGAAGCCGCTGGGGCGCTCGCGAATGAGAGGGCTGCGGCTTTGGCCGCGTCGCAGGCCGAGGCGGCCGGTGCAGTGGCCGACCAGCGGGTACTGGCCTCGCGCTTGGAGGCCGCGGAGGCGGCGCTGGTCCAGGCCCGGGCCGAGACCGAGTCATGGCGCGAACGCGCTACGACCGCTGAAGCTCGCGCAGCGAATACGGCGTCTGGGGCCGCCGAGTGATCGCGGCCGTTCGCCGGGTTGTTCCTGGAGCGTGCACGCGCTGAGCTGCGAGCCTGGAGCACAACCCGAAGCATGAACAAGCATGGTGGGGCGCTTACGCGCTGAACGGCGTCCGGCTGCGGGGGTCGAGCCCTGCACGCGCGCTCACGATCGAGATCGGCAGCGCGGGAGCCTCAGCTCGGGTGGTACTCCCCCGCACCTGGGTGCGTGGTTTGTCCTGTTCGGGCCCCGGCGGTGAATCGGGGCCCGTTCATCGTGCTACTCGCCCGCGGCTTCGCGGGCGGCTTGTTCGACCTTGCCGCGGTAGGCGGCCCACCAGTCGGCGTCGTCGCCGGGCAGGTTGCTGTTCTTCGCGCTCAGGCCCGCGGCGCCGTCGATCGACTCGCGGACGATATCGGCGTGACCGGCGTGCCGGTTGGTCTCGGCGACCAGGTGGACGAGGATCTCCCCGAGGGTGACTTCCGCGTCCCCCCACCAGGGCACGACCCCGGTGTCGTCGATGTCGAGCGCGTCGATCGTGGCGTCCCCGTGCTCCCACACGCGACGGTAGAGGTCGGTGATGAACTCGGTGGACTCCTCAGGGGTGGCCCACATGTCGGCGTTGTCCTCGGCGTCCTCGGCGAACCAGGGGTGCTGTTCGGGGAAAGGACGGCCGAAGACGCGACCGAGATAGTCCGCGTCGACGCAGGCGAGGTGCTTGACCAGGCCAAGGAGGTTCGTCCCGGTCGGGGTCAGCGGCCGACGGAGGTCGTACTCCCCCAGGCCTTCGAGCTTCCACAGCACGGCCGCGCGTGCGTTCTTGAGATAGCGCTTGAGGTGCGCTTTAGTGTCAGTCATCAATGTGAGTGTGACACGCGGGTGTGACATCAGAGGTCGATGGGGTGCGATTCGAAAACGCGGAGCTCCCCCGGGCGATCCCGGAACTCGTCCAAGGCCGCGCTGGCGGCGACGTGGTGCGGCGCTTCGATATGCGCGCGCAAGGCGTCCATATCGGTCCACTCCTCGACGCAGACGAACGTGTGCTCGTCGTCGATCGAGGCGTAGAACTGGTAGCTCAGGCACCCCGCGTCGTTGGCGAGGGTCGAGGCCTGGAGCCCCCGGAGCCCTTCGAGGTAGGCCTCGCGGTGCTCAGGGGCGGCATGGACGATGGCGTGGACGGTGATCATGGAGCCAACGGTAGCAATCCGGTTGCGGGCCAAAAGGGGCGTCGTTAGGGTGGCGCGGTGACTTCTCATGACCGGCCCTCGCGCTTCGGCTTCCTGGACACCAACTCCCCCATCGCGCCCTGGCGCCTCGACCGCCAGGCCGCCGAACTGGCCGCGACCGCACCCCGCACCATCGTCGACATCGGCTGCGGCTGGGGCGAGCTGATCCAGCGCGTCACCCAGGCCGCGCCCGACGCGAAGGCCTACGGGATCGACGCCGACCAAGAGCTGCTCGAACGCGGCCGCGCCGGCGCCGCTGAGCGCGGCATCGCCGACCGGGTCGAGTTCGTGGAGTACCAGGGCGAGGCGTGGACCGAGCCTGCCGACGTGGTGGTCTGCGTCGGCGCCGCTCATGTGTTCGGCACCGCCGCCGAGGCCCTGGAGGCACTGTTCCCGCTGGTCAACCCGGGCGGGGTGCTGCTGTTCGGCGACGGGATCTGGGAACGTGAGCCCACCGAGGCCGACCTGGCCGGCATGTGGCCCGAGACGACCGCGGCCGACTGGCTGGAGCTGCCCGACCTGGTCGACGCCGCGTTCGCGACCGGGTTCCGGCCGCTGCGCGTCGAAGCGGTCGAGCGCTCCGAGATCGACGACTTCGAGTCGGGGTTCCTGCGCGACAAGGAGACCTGGCTGCTCGCCAACCCCGGCCACCCGAAGGCCGACGAGATCCGCGCGGGCGCCGACCAGCACCGCGCCTGGTGGCTGCGCGGCCACCGCGGCCCCTGGGGATTCGCGTACTTGACCCTCGGCAGGCCCGTCTGAGCGAGACCGAAGGCCCCGAACCGAGACCGGTTCGGGGCCTTCGGCGTGCGGTTCAGAGCGAGGCGAGGATCGCCAGCGCGATGAACAGGGCCTGCTCGGGCAGGCGTACGGCGATGGGGGTGGGTGGCTTGCCGGCGAGGGTGATGCCGCGCTTGGCTGCCGAATGGTTGGCCGGGTACATGGCGACCAGGAGCAGTGCGAGGCAGATGGCGGCGGCCGGTGCGGTGGCGGGGATCAGGAGTCCTATAGCCCCGGCGATCTCCAGGAGGCCGGTGGCGGTGACGAGCGCGGCCGGTGCGGGGAGGCGCTTGGGGACCATGCGGATCATGTCGATGCGGAATCTGGGTGCGAAGTGGACGGCGCCGGTGAGGGCGAACATGGCGGCGAGGCCGATGCGCAGGCTGGTCTGCCAGGCGTCGAGTGGCTCTGCGCCGAGGAACCCTGCGAGGCGGGCGAGGAGGGTGACGGCGGTGAGCGTGATGATGGGGGCCATTGACGGGCCTTCCGAACGTGTCTTGACAGTGTCAAGTTCATGATGCCTGGAAGGGCTTGACACTGTCAAGTCGTGTGGTTCGCCTCGCTCAGCCGCGCCGCTCGCGCCACGCGGCCACCGCCGCCTCGACGTCGAGCAGCCCGAACCGCAGCGGCGGCCCCTCGATCGGCCCGATCAATGCCTTGCGGATGCGCCCGTTCAACTCATCGACCGCCTCGCGCACCGCCGCCTCGGTACCCAGGGCGTTGAGCGTCTCGGGAAGGTCGTCGACCTCGCGGCTCAAACGCAGTGCGGGCGGGAGAGCGTCGGCGCCGATGCGCTCGCGGGCGGCGTGCTGGTGCAGCCACCAGTCCTCGTGCAGCGGCCGGTCCAGTCCCGGGATCGGCTTCCCGGCCCCGGGGAGGTTCTGGAACTCGCCGCGCGCCTCGGCCTCCTGGATCTGGCGGTCGACGCCGCGGGCCTGCCTGTCGCTCATCGGGGCCTCCCTGCCTCGGGTGCCCCGATCGTAACCGTCAGGCCCCGTGCACGACCAGGGCGACCGCCACGAACTGGGCCACGTAGGCCGCGAGCGTGAACGCGTGGAAGACCTCGTGGAACCCGAACCAGCGCACCGACGGATTGGGGCGCTTGAGCGCGTAGACGATGCCGCCGATCGTGTACAGGACGCCCCCGGCGAAGATCAGGACCGTCGCGGCCAGCCCCGCGCCTTCGACCAGCTGCGGCAGCACGAACACCGCGGCCCAGCCCAGGATGATGTACAGCGGCGTGTACAGCCAGCGCGGGGCGCCGATCCATAGGGTGCGGAAGGCGATGCCCGCGGCGGCGCCGGTCCAGACGACGGTCAGGAGCGCGGTGCGGGCGGTGCCTTCGAGGGCGAGGGTGGCGATCGGGGTGTAGGTGCCGGCGATGATGAGGTAGATGTTGGCGTGGTCGAGGCGTTTGAGCAGTCCGGTGGCGCGCGCGGTGAGGTTGGTGCGGTGGTAGAGCGCGGAGATGCCGAACAGGGCGGCGGAGGCGGCGATGTAGACCGCGGTGGTCAGGCGGGCGGTCGGGGTGGGTGCGGTGGCGACGAGGAGGAGTCCGGCGAGGATGGCGGTGGGGAAGGCGGCGAGGTGGAGCCAGCCGCGCAGGACGGGTTTGGCGATGGGTGCGGGTGCCGTGGTGGTTGCCGTTGCCATGGTTCGAGCGTACGTCTGGGGGTTACTCGCCGGTAGTGCGCTGCTCCCCCGATCGGGGGTGGGGTTAAGCCCCGTTATGGCGTGTGACGTGCGGTTCTGCCGTTAGGCTCCGGCGGTGGACGCGGTGTTGGACGGGGATCTGTCGGTGCAGATCGTGGTGCTCGCTTCGGCGGCGGTGGCGGCGCCGTTGCTGGTGGACCGGTTGGAGCGGTGGATCAAGCTGCCGAGCGTCGTGGTCGAGATCGTGCTCGGGATCGTGATCGGGCCGCAGATCCTGGGCCTGGTGTGGCCCAACGAGATGTTCGCGACGGTGTCGCAGCTCGGGCTGGCGATGCTGTTCTTCCTGGCCGGGTACGAGATCGACTTCCGGTCGGTGCGCGGGAAGCCGATCGCGCTGGCCTCGATCGGGTGGCTCGTGTCCTTCGCCGTGGCGGCGCTGGCGCTGCTGCTGGCCGGTGCGGGGGCGGCGCTGCTGATCTTGGCGATCGGGTTGTGCTCGACGGCGCTGGGGACGATCCTGCCGATCGCGCGCGATTCGGGGCTGCTGACCGGCCCGGTGGGCCCGCATCTGATGGCCGTGGGCGCGGTCGGCGAGTTCGCGCCGATCGCGTTGCTGGCCCTGCTCTATTCCGAAGGCGCGCATTCGGGGCGCGCCACGTTCGTCATCGCCGTCGCCGGGCTCGCCGTGGCCGCGGCGGTGTTCGGGTCCCTGCGCCGCTCGGCCCGCGTCTCGCACTTGCTGTCGGCGACCTTGGGGACCAGTGCGCAGTTGGCGGTGCGGCTGTCGGTATTGATCTTGCTCGGCGCGGTCCTGTTGGCCGCAGAGATCGGCGTCGACATCGCGCTCGGCGCTTTCGCGGCCGGGGTGTGCATGCAGGTGCTGCTGTCGGCGCTCAACGAACGCGAGGAGCACCTCGTGCAGTCCAAACTCGACGGGATCGGGTTCGGTGCGGTCGTCCCGGTGTTCTTCGTCTACACCGGAGTGACGTACGACCTGGACGAGTTGCTGGGGTCCCCGGTGGCGCTGGCGTTGATTCCGGTGTTCTTGGCCGCGTTCGCGATCGTGCGCGGCGCCACGACTTACATGGTGTTCGCCCGGGTCTTGGACTCAAGGCGGCGGAGGGTCCTGTCGGCGTTCGCGGCCACCGAGCTGCCGATCGTGGTGATCGCCGCTGCCACGGCGGTCGAACGCGACCTGGTCTCGGAGTCGGTGGCCGCCGCGATGGTCGGGGCCGCGATGCTCTCGGTCCTGGTCTTCCCGCTGGTGGGCCTGCGGTGGGCCAGGAGGTCGACCGCTGCTGTGTCGGCCGAACCGATCTGACCTCCGCGTCTGGGCGTAGGGGCGGATACGCTGCCGCGCCGATGTGTCCTCGTGCCTCTGGGCGCGACCGTGGGGGCATGAGCAAGCTTCGCCGCCCCGCCTACCGGGGCTTCGTCATCGCCCACGTGGCCTCGTCGGTCGCCTGGCTCGGGCTCAGCGCCTCGCTGATCGTGCTCGGCTTCTGGGCTTTCACCACGAGCGACCCGGCCGCGCAGTTCGCCGCGGCCACGGCCGCCGCTCGTCTGGCCGGGACCATCGCGATCCCGATCGGCGCGACCGCTCTGGCCACCGGGATCGTGCTCATGCTCGGCACCCGCTGGGGTCCGTCCTACGTGTGGGTCTTGGTCAAGTTGGTCGCCACGGCGATCGCGTTCTGTGCCACGGTGTTCGCGCTGCGGCCCGGGCTCGCCGCGACCGCCGCGTCGCTCGACGGGTCGACGCTTGCGGCCCTCGACTCGCAGATCATCGCCGCGCCGATCGTGTCCTCGGCGATCTACCTGGGTGCGACGATCCTTTCCTATCTCAAACCGTGGGGGCGGTGGCGCGCGGTCGCACCGGCCCCATCGCCAGCGCCCGCTCATAGTGGGCGATGAGCGCGTCCCCTTCGGCTTCCCAGGTGCGGACCAGGACCTTCCGGCGGCCCCGTTCGCCCCACTCGCGCAGGACATCGCGGCGGGCAGCGAGCGCGGCTACGGTCTGGGCCAGCGCCTCGGGGTCCCCGGTGGGGAAATGGGTCCCGTCGACGCCGGGGTCGACCAGTTCGGCCGCGCCTCCGGCGTCGACGGCGACCACCGGCACCGCTGAGGCGTGCGCTTCCTGGATGGTCTGCCCGAACGTCTCGAAGGGCCCGGTGTGGACGAACAGGTCCAAGGACGCGTACAGGCGTGACAGGTCGTCGCCGCCGAGCGATCCGAGGAACGCCGCCTGCGGCAAGAGCCGCTCCAGGGCCCGTCGCCTGGGGCCGTCCCCGACGATCACGAGGCGGATCTCCGGCAGCGCGGCCAGGCCGGTGAGCCAGTGGAGTTGCTTCTCGCGGGCCAGGCGGCCCACGTAGCCCACGACGAGCTCCCCGTCCGGGGCCAGCGCCTCGTGCAGGGTCTGGTCGCGGAACTTCGGGTGGAACCGGTCGGTGTCGACGCCGTGGGGCAGGACCGCGACGCCGCCGATGCCTTGCGCGGCCAGGGCCCGGCCGGTGCATTCGGACAGTGCGAGGTTGACCGCGGCCCGGGAGTGGATCGAGCGCAGGCGGTGCCACACGAGCTGCTCGAACGCGGTCAGGTGGTAGGCGCGGGTGTAGGAGGGCAGGTCGGTCTGCCATACGGCCACGGCCGGGACGCCGCGCCGCTCGGCCCAGGTCGCGGCCCGTGCGGTGTACCCGAAGGGGCTGGCCAGGTGCACGATGTCGGGCTGGTGGGCGTCCAGGGCCTCGTCGAGGGCCCGCGTGGCCAGCCCGGCCCGGAAGTGCTTGTAGGCGGGCAGGCGCACCGAGGGGACGTGGACGACGGGCCAGTCGAAGACCGGGCGGGGCCCCGGCCCTGGGGCGGGGGCGATGACGACCGGTTCGATCCCGCGTGCGGCCAGATGCGCCGCGGCGCGTGCCACGGACCGGGCGACACCGTTGACCTGGGGTGGGAAGGACTCAGTGACGAGTGCGACTCTCATGACCGGAGCGTAAACACCGAGGTGGGCGCGGGAGGGAACCCGACATGGCGCGGGCCTGAACCGCAGCCGATATTCGCCCGGTGCGACGACACCGTGTTCGGGCCCGAACGCGCGCCGGGCGACTTCGGTGCAGGGTGGTGTCGTACCCGCAGGGTAGGTATTGGAAGATGCACGCACCGGCCGCCTCACCGGCCCGCCGTGCCTCCCAATACAAGTGAAGGAGCCTCCGATGTCATTGTCGAGTGCCGACATCGCTCATCTGGAAGCGGTGCTGGCGCAAGGAAAGAAACCCAAAGTGGTGTTCACCGACGCCGCCGGGCAGATCGCCGGACGCAATGGGAAAGTCGTCGCCCTCGACCCCGCGGGCGTCGACGATTTCGTGACCGTCGCCTTCGGATCGGACGAACTGCCGTTCTCCGCGGCCGAACTGCGCCTGCCCGCCCCCGGCGAGGGCGCCCGCCGCGCCCCCCGCCAGCGCAGCGCACCGCAAGCGCCCACCGGCCCCGGGCTGCTCCCCGACGAGCCCGAACCCAAGCCCAAACCCACCGCGAGTGAGAGGACACCAGTGAGCACACCCGAAGCGCCCGCACCGGAGGCCCCACCGGCCCCCGCCAAGAAGAAAGCGGCCCGGCCGCGGGCCAGTGCCGCCAAGCACCCCGAACTCACGGTCACCTTGACCTATGAGGACGGCGAATGGGCCGTGGCCGCCGCCCGCGGCGCCCGCACCGTCGTCAAGGGCGCCAAGGTCGCCCACTCGGCCGCTCTGGCGATGTGCCAGGCCGCCGAAGCCGACGAGGTCACCGCGGTCGTGGCCGAAGTGGTCGAGAAGATCCGCTCCGAAGCGGCCGAGGAGGCCGCCCGGCTGCGCCGCCAGCTCGACGAGGCCGAAGCCCGTCTCGCCGAACTGAAATAACGCCACACGGCCCGGGGCGCGCCGCGGCGCGCCCCGCCGTCGTACCCGGTCCGGAATGTCGGGCCCGTATGCCACAGTGGTCGCATGACCACCGCCGCGCAGCTGCGCAAGACCGCCGCCACACTGCCCGGGGCTGCCTTGGGTGAAGTTGACGGGCTGCGCGAGTGGAGCGTCGACGGTACTGGTTTCGCAGGTCTCGACGCCGAATCGCGCGTGCTGCTGCGCCTGCCCGAGACCGAAGCGGCCGACATGATCGCGCAGGTCACCGGGGCCGAGGCCGCCGAAGGCGGGGTGCGTGTCCCGATCGGCGCCATCGACGGGCAGGCGCTGAACTACTGGCTGCGTCGCGCCTGGCTCGCCGCCGCTCCCCTTGCAATGGTCGAGGCCGCGAACGCGGCGGCGAACGCTCGAGCAGGCGAGGTCGGCGACTTGCCGCGAGGCATCGGCCGCCCGGCCACCCGCGCGCTCGCCGACGCCGGGATCACCACGCTCGACCAAGTCGAGGCCATGACCGACGCCGAAC
This sequence comes from Glycomyces sp. NPDC046736, assembly GCF_040645615.1. Taxonomy (NCBI): domain Bacteria; kingdom Bacillati; phylum Actinomycetota; class Actinomycetes; order Glycomycetales; family Glycomycetaceae; genus Glycomyces; species Glycomyces sp. NPDC046736. The sequence continues at coordinate 61,198 of NZ_JBEYYO010000013.1, forward strand.
TCACCGCCTTGCACGGCGTCGGCCCCAAAACGGTGCGCGTCCTGCGCGAGACGATCGCACAGCGCTGACCATTGCGCCCGCGATGCCGATCATGTTGACCGTGAGGAGACGCGGCTTCGACCGCGAACGCTCCGCGGGTGCGCGAACCGGGTCAGTCGCGGCCGTGCTTGATGTAGATCATGACCGCCTCGCGCGTGGTCTTGACCCCCAATGAAGCCCGGGCCCCGGCGATGCGCCGGTTCGCCGTCCGAAGCGACACGAACTCCGCCTCGGCCGCCGCCGCGATCGTCGAACCGGCCGCAAGCCGCGCCAACAGCGCCCGCTGCTCGGCATCGAGGTCGAGGCCGTCGGCCGCCTCGGTCTTCCCCGGCGTCAACCCCAAGGGCCCGACCCGTTTCAAGTCAGCGGCCAGGCTCAGCGCCAGCGGCCCGGCCGCGACCGCCACGACGCCCGCGCCGCGCGCGGCCGCCAGGACCGCCTGCGACGCGGTGTGCTCATCGCCCACCGACCCGTGGCACACCAGGCGCCGCTCGGCCAGATCCCACGCCGGCTCCAACAGAGCGAACCCCCGATGCGCCGACCAGCCCGCCGCCGCGCAGCGCCGCACGATCGCGTCGGCCTCGGCTGCGGCCGCGACCACATGCAACGGCACCTGCTCGCTCATGACGCCTCACCGACCGTCGCCGACGACAGCAGCACCGCCGCCTCGGTGCGCGTCTTCGCCCCGAGCTTGCGCATCCCCGAACGGATATGCGTCTCCACCGTCTCGGCGGTGATCCCCAGGATCTCGGCGATCCGCCGCGACGGATGCCCCGAGGCCACATGCCGCAGCACTTCGCTCTCACGGTCGGTCAACCCGCCGCCCCCGCGCGCCGAACGTCGGTCGCGGCGCACATCGTGCTTGCGCAGCCCCCGCCGCGCCCGCCCGGCCAGCACGATCAACCCGTGCTCGTCGGCGATCCGCTCCGCCGCCTCCAAAGCCGCGACCGCCGCCCGCGCCTCACCCGAATGCACCGCCAGCGCCAACAGGCACCGGACCTGCTCGCGCGCGGCCAGACCGTCCCACGCCGAAGCGGCCTGCGCGAACGGGCCCGGGGCGGCCTTGTCCCACGCCGACAGCGTCGTGGCCACCGGCACCGGCCACGGCGCGGCCTCGGCCGTCACCGGCTCGGTCCCGGTGTCGTAGGCGATCCACCGGCCCGTGATGTGCGCGAGCCCGCCGACCAGGCCGGGCCTGACCTCGGGGGCCTCGGGCCCGGGCTGCCCGTCGAGCCACGCGGTCTCGTGTTCGAGCCACGCCACGAGCCCGTCGAGCGCGGCGGGCGCGTCGTGGAGCTTCGCGAGCCGGGCCCGCGCGGCCCCGAGCGCCCCCGTGTCGGCCTCGGCCAGGGCGATCGCCGCGTCGATGAGCGTGTCGGCCACCGCCGGGAGCGCGTGATCGGCCAGGGACTGCGCCGCGGCGATCACGTTGTCCAAGCCCGTGCCGGACAGGACCAGGCACCAGGCCGCCGCGGCGAGGAACCGCGTCTGCCACGAATACGCGCCTTCGGCGCCGGCCCGGTCGGCCGCCTCGTGCGCGACCGCTTCGGCCTCGACCAGCCGCGCCGCGTCCGCCAAAGCGATCACGCGGGTCCACGCGCACCACGCCGCCGTGGTGTGGTCGCCCGCCGCGCGCGCGAGGGTCTCGGCCGCTGCCAGAGCGTCCGGGTCGTCCCCGGCCAGGGCGGCGGCCAGCCCGGGGTGGTCGGTCGGCCCGTACAGGGCCCGCAACTCCATCGCGAGCGCCTCGCGTTCACTCGCGGGGGCGCACAGCAGCCGCAACTGGTCGGTCTCGGGCCCTTCAGGGGCACCGTGCAGGACCTCGCGGGCGTGCGCGGCCTCGCCGACGGCCAGCAACGCCCAGGCCCGGACGATCGCGGCCTCGCCGCCCAGGGCCCCGGACCGGTCCAGGACCGCCAGGGCCGCGCGGGTGCGGCCCGCTTCGAGCGCGGCCCGCGCCGCCGCGACCGTGTGCGTCGCGTCCAGGTCAGCGGCCAAGAGCAGCGCTTCGGCGCGGGCTTGGGGGCCGCCGCGACCGGCCGCGTGCAGCGCGGTGGCCAGGGCCCGGTCGGCTTGTCCGGCCGCTGCGGCGTGCCGGGCCGACTCGACCCCGACCGTGGCATCGGCCAGCCGCTCGTGCATCGACCGGCGCGCCTCCCCGTCGAGCAGCCCCGCGGCGACTTCGGCCATCCACGGCGAAGCCGGACGCAGATGCGCCCCTTCGGCGACCGCGAGCCCTGCTTCGGTGAGCACCGCCGCGCCTTCGCCCAGCAGCGTCGGGTGCGCCGGACGCCCCAGCAGACCCAAAGCGGCCAACGCCGTACGCCCCGCGCGCGGCAGGTCACTGATCGCCGCCGCCGCGGCCGCGGCAGGGTCCCCCGGTTCGGACGGCCCCAGATCGTCGGGATCAGCCGAGGCACGCCGCGCCAGTGACGACAACGCGAGCGGATTGCCCCCCGCCCGGGCGGCCAGCGCGGCCACACGCGTCGGCGGCATCGCAGGGGCCGCCTCGGCGACCAGCCGCGCGGCCTCCTCGTCGGTCAACGGCGGCACCGGCACGACCGTCGCGTGGGCGAACAACCGCTCAAGCGCCTCGGCGCCGAGCCGGTTCGGGGTCCGCAGCGCCACCGCCACCGGCAACCGCTCGGCCAGCACCGGCAGCACTGCCAACGTCGCACCGTCGCACCACTGCAAATCGTCGATGACCAACAGGCCCCCGCGTGTCCGCGAGAACACCGCCTCGGCCAGCAACGGCAGATCGTCGGCGGGCATCCGCGCCCGCGTGGCCCGCTCCAACGCCAGCGCCGGTGCACCGGAGAGCATCGCCAGGCCGCCGCCGGCGTGCACCGGCCGCTTCGAGGCCCGCGCGAGCCGCTCCAACAGCCTGGTGCGCCCGCACCCGGGCGGGCCGGTGACGACCACCAGCCCCGGGCCCGCGAGCGCGCCCGCGATGGCGCGCAACGCCTCGTCCCTGTCCGCGGCAGGCATGGCGGCTGCGGCGGACCGGGCCGGACCGGGGGTGGGCGGCGGGGCTGCCAAGGGGGCTCCTAACGCTGTGGCACGAATGGGGGAGGCGGTCGGGGGATCGAGGTTTGTATCGTCGTCTGTGTCGACCGAGGGCCGACGCCTCTCATGATATTGCGGATAGTTCGATACCGCAGACCGGCGTCGGCGAGGCCGACACCCAGGACTGACGAGAGGGCGGACGCGGGAGCATGGTGGCAGGGCAACTCACCACGAGTGTGGCGGGCATGTGCGAGGACCTGGCAGGCAAGGTCAGCAGCGCCTCTCGCCCCGTGGTCGAGGACGTGGCCGCCCGGCTCGGGCAGCCGCTGCGCGTCGCCGTCGCCGGGCGGTTGAAAGCCGGAAAGTCGACACTCGTCAACGCTTTGATCGGGCGCCGCGTCGCCCCCACCGCCGCCGGTGAATGCACCCGCGTGGTCACCCAGTTCAGGTACGGCCCGGCCGACCGCGTCGACGTCATCGCCCGCAATGGCTCCAAGCACGCCGTGCCCCTCGACGCCAACGGCATGATCCCCACCTCGCTGCCGATCCCGGCCGACGAGGCCGCCATGATCGACGTCCAGCTCTCCTCCGACCGCCTGCGGGACCTCACCGTCGTCGACACCCCCGGCCTCCAGTCGGTCAACACCGACATCTCCGACGCCGCCCGCGAGATGCTCTTCGCCGCCCCCATCGCCGAAGACGTCGACGACGACTCCAAAGCCGCCGTCGAATCGGCCGAGGCGATCATCTACGTGTTCACCCAGCAGGTCCGCGCCGACGACGTCGAAGCGCTCGAAGCGTTCGCCAAAGCCTCCCAACAGCTGTCCAGCTCCCCCATGAACGCTCTGGGCCTGTACAACAAGGCCGACAAACTCGCCCCCGGCCCCGGCCAGGACCCCTGGCCCGTCGCCGGACCCATCGCCGCCGACCAGGCCGCGGTCCTGCGCCGCGCCGTCTGCGACGTCGTCCCCGTCGTGGGCCTGCTCGCCGAGACCGCCGAAGCCGGTCTCCTCACCGCCGCCGACTGCGAAGCCCTGCGGACCCTCGCCGGACTCGACGAGGCCAAACGCGCCCTCATGCTCGCCTCGGCTGGACTGTTCCTGTCCACCGAAGGCCCGGTCGACCAGCACCAGCGCAAACGCCTCCTCGAGCGCCTCGACCTGTACGGCATCCACTTCGCGATCGCCCACCTCGACGCCAACCCGCACCTGGCCACCGGCGAACTGGTCCGCATCCTCTTCGCCGCCTCCGGGTTCCCCCGCCTGCGCACCACCCTCCACCAGATCTTCGGCGTCCGCGCCGACGTCATCAAAGCCGGCTGGGCCCTCGGCCGCCTCGACGCCGCCGCCGCCTCCGGGCCCGCCGCCGACCGCGACCTCCTGCGCGGCGCCGTCGAATCCATCGTCGCCCGCCCCGAATACCACCGCCTGCCGCTGTTGGAGGCCGCAGCGCAGGTCACCACCGGACAGGTCGCCCTGCCCGAGGCCATGGAAGCCGAAGTGGCCCGCCTGGCCCTGACCGACGACGCCGGGGTCGTCCTGGGCCTGCCCGACGCCCCCCGGCCGCAACTGCGCCGATCCGCGATCGAAGCCGCCGCCCGCTGGCGGGCCTTCGCCAACGGCGGCGCCACCCCGTCCCAAGCCCGGGTGGCGAACGTGGTGCATCGTGGATTCCACCTGCTTGCCCAGCGGCTCGGATGAGACCTTCGACAGCCTTGAACGACATAAGGAGAGCAACGTGACGACTCGACTCGGCGGACCGCTGGTGGGGGCCCTGGTCGGCCTCGCCGCCGCGGCCCTCGGCGCGGTGTTCCTCACCGGCGGGTTCGATCCGACGACCCTGGCCGTCGCGGCCGGGTCGGTCGTCATCGCCGCCGCCATCACCGTCCTCACCGGCCGGTCCCTCACCCCGCCCCCGACCGAGGCGGCCGCCCTGACCCCCGCGACCGGCACCATCCCGGTCCAGCAACTCGCCGAACCCGCACTCGCCGCCCAAGTCAGCGCCGACCGCACCGTCCTGGTCGACGCCTGCATCTGGATGCGGGACCGCGCCACCTCCCCGGCGCTGGCCCAGCACCTCGACGGCGCGTTCACCCGCGTGGGCATCACCCAGGTCGACGCCACCGGGCAGCGGTTCGACCCCGCCGTCCACGAAGCCGGCGCCACCGTCGCGGCCAAGACCCCCGCCGACGACGGCATCATCGCCCGCACCGAGACCCCCGGCTACTCCGACCGCGGCCGCCTCCTGCGCCACCCCATCGTCACCGTCTACCGCGGGCAGGTGCGGGCATGACCGACACCGCCGCCCCCGCCAGCGCCGCGCCCGCCAAGAAGGCCGCCGCCAAACCCAACCCGGCCGTGCAGATCCACAAACTGTGCGCCAAGGCCGCCAAGGCCGGCAACGCCTCGCTTCGGACCGTGGACGCCAAGGCCGCCGCCGAAGTCGACGAGGTCGCGCGCTGGCAGCCCGACAAGCCCGTCGCCGTCGTCGTCGGCGAAACCAAACGCGGCAAGTCCTCCCTGGTCAACGCCCTGCTCGGGATGCCCGGATTGTCCCCTGTGGACGCCCAGGTGGCGACCACGGCCTACCTGGAGTTCGCGTGGGCCGACCAGGCCTCGGTGCGCGCCTGGCAGCCCGGCGCGTCCGACCCGATGCTGCTGGGCGTGGGCGACCTGCGCAACTGGGCCACCAGGCTCGGCACCATGCCCCCCGGGATGGTCCCGCCTAGGCGCATGCTCGTGGGCCACCCCTCGGCGCTCCTCAAGCACATGTCGATCGTGGACACTCCTGGGACCGGGGGCCTCGACCCCGACCACGCCCAGATCGCGCTCGAAGCGGTCGGCCGCGCCACCTGCCTGATCATGGTCACCGACGCGTCCAGCCCGATGGCCAAGACCGAACTGGACTTCCTCACCGAAGCGTCCAAACGCGTCAACTTCGTAGTGTTCGCGCTCACCAAGACCGACACCTACCCCGGGTGGCGCACGGTCATGGACGAGAACCGGTCCCTCATCGAAGCCCACGCCCCCCGCTTCCGCAACGCCCCCCACTACCCGGTCTCGGCGATGCTCGCCGAACACGCCCTCGCCTCCCAGGGCCCGACCCGCCAGGCCCTGGCCAAGGAATCGGGCATCGGGAAGATGCAGCGGGCCCTGGTCAAGGTCGCCACCGCCGGGAAAGCGCTCGTCGCAGCGAACGTGGTCCGCGCGGTGCGCACCGAGTTCCAGCGCCTGGCCGTCTCCGCGGCCGAGGACATGAAGGCCTACGACCCCGACCCCGAGGCCGCCAACCGCCTCAAAGAAGAGAAGAAGCAGGCCCTGGCCCTGCGGCGCACCGAGACGAAGAAGGCGAACCTCGCCCTGCGCGTGGAGACCCAACGGGCCAAGATCGAAGTCCAAGGCCGCCTGCGCACCCACCTGCAAGAACTCGAAGAGGCCCTGCTCGACGAAGTCGAGAAGGCCAACAAGGCCGCCCTCGAATCGCTCCCCCACCGCGTCGACATCGCCCTCCAAGGCATCGCCGCCAGGCTTTCGGGCGAACTCCACCAGCGGTTCGTGCTCCTGGCCGAACGCGTCCTTCGCCAGGTCTTCAACGACGACGAACTGCGCCAGGCCACCAACGCGATCTCCGCGGGCCTGCGCACCGCCGCCTCGGGCCGAGCCCGCCGCGACGCGGCCAACGACGGCGCGCTCCTGGTCGCGTCCTCGGCCGGTGTGGCCATGATGGCCGGACGCGTGGTCTCGATGGGCGCCGGCGCGATCGGCCTCACCGCCGTCGCCGGAACCGCCGGCGCGATCGCCCTGTCGGCCTCCGGCATCGGCGTCGGCCTCGCCGCCGCCGCGTTCCTGCTGTACCGCCGCAAGATCCAAGGCAACCGCCAAGCCGCCAAGCAGTGGATCCAGCGGATCATCGCCGAAGCGCGCGCGAACCTCAACGAGGAGATCAGCTTCCGGTTCACCGAGGTCGAGTTCGTGTTCAACTCCACCCTCGACGACGCCCTGGAGCGCCGCGCGGCCGAGTTCGACGCCCGCATCTCCGCGGCCGAGAACGCCGCGAAAGCCGACCAGGCCGCCCGCGCCAAGAAGCAGGCCGCGCTCAAGCAGCGCCGCGACTCGATGGCCACCAAGGTCAAACAGCTCGACGAGGTGCTGGTCAAGGCCCGCTCACTCGTCCCAGGCGAGGAGGACTCCGATGGATGATTTCGACCCGTTCGAACCCCAGGCAGGCGAAGGCGACTTCGGCGACCTCCCCGAAGACCTCGAAGACGCAGGCGCCCCCGACTTGGACGACTTCGAATCAGACGAGGTTCCCGGCGACGACGACCTCGACGCGTTCACCTTCGCCGACGCCGAATCCGAGTTCGAGCCCGAAGCTGAGGCCGACCTCGACGACTTCGACGACGACTACAGCGGCGAAGGTACCGACGACGACGCTGCGGGCGACGAGTCCGCCTACGCCGCAACGTACGAGGACCTGCTCCTCGACGAAGCGGACAACCCGCCGAGCTTCCCGCCCGAACTCGACCTCGACGTCCCCGAACCGGTCGACGGCTACCCCTGGGTCGACCTCGACGTGCTCGGCTCGGCCGAAGCCGAACCGTGGGTCAACGCCGTCGAAGCCAACGAGTACGCGCTCGCCGACATCGACGACCCCGCCGCCTCGGCGCTCGCCCGCTTCTGGCAGGGCTGACCACGCGGGCCGGCCCCGGCACGCCGCCCGCGCGCATCGACATAAAGCATCGACAAGTGACTATGCAAGGTGTGCACTGTCCGATGTCGCCTGCCCGCACCCTCGGGCGTCGAAAGCGACCGAACGGCCTGCGCGCCACCCCTGGCCTGCGTTGCGCTCGAACATGAACGAAACCCGCAGGCCAGTGCGGGCAACGCACGCACCTTGACACTCCACAAAGGCCTATGGCGCGAAGGACCCGGCCCCGCCCGGGGAAAATCTCGGACCTCACGGCACCGAAAAGGGCGAACCGGCGGTAGATTGGCTGCATTACCGTCGAGTCCGACGCCCGATTCCCCCTCGCCGGGCCCAGGCCCGTCCCCGCACGACCGACCGGGAGCCGCGTGGTGAACGAACCAGACCACTACCGCGTTCTCGGGGTGAGCCCGCAGGCACCCAGACCCGAGATCCAAGCCGCCTACCGCCGCCGCCTGCGCGAGACCCACCCCGACCGCGGCGGCGACGAAGCCGAGTTCCACCGCGTCCAAGGTGCCTGGGAGATCCTCTCCCACCAGGGCCTTCGCCGCGAATATGACCTGCTGCGCTTCGGGCGCCGCGCCGCCCGCCGCTACGGCAAGGCCGCCGCGCGACCCTCGCACCGCAAGGTCCGCGGCTGGAACGTCGCCCCCGCACCGCAGCCGCAGGCCGCCGCCTTCCCCACCGAAGGCGCGCTCGTCGCCGTCCCCTGGCACGCCCGGCTGCGCCGACAAAGGCCCGTGCACCGGCCGTCCTCGTGGATCGCCGGCGGTGCCAGCGCGGCCGTGGCGCTGGTGTGGGCCGTAGCGGGCCTCTCGTTCTGCGCCGCCGCTTTGGCCACTGACGCTTCGCTGCTGCTGCGCGCCATGTCGATCCCGGTCGCCTTGGCGGTGGTCATGATCGTGTGCGTGCAGACCTCGCGGGCCTTCCGGTCCCGGCCCGAGGTGGCCCCGAACCGGCCGACCGGGCGATTGGTGCTCGCGTTCCTGTTCGCCGCGGCGGCGGTGTGGCTGCCGGGACCGGGAACGGCATGGGGCTGGTACCTGGGCGTGTTCGTGCTGTCGGGGGCCGCTCTGGCCTGGACGGTGCGGCGGATGCGGTGGACGCTGGCGCTGCGCCGCTCGGTCGGCGGGGCCTTGCGCCAGTTCAACGCGTTCGGCCCGGCCGGGACGAGACCGAGGGCCGACCGGCCTACTGGGAAGCTGCTGCGGGAAGTGCTCACGAACCTGCCTGCGGCGCGGCTGTTCGTGTCGCTCCCGGCGACCGAGTTCTCGCGGGTGCCGCACGCGATCGTGTGCGGCGACCGGATCGCGCTGCTGTGCGCGCCGGTCGGGCGCGACAGCGCCGATGTGGACTCGGTCGACCTGCCCGAGGCGGTCGCCGCTTTGGCGCAGGCGGTGCCTGCGGCGCACGTCCAGGGTTGGGTCCTGTGGCCGGTGCTCCCCGAAACCGCCCGCGAGGGCGAGACCGCCGCGGTCCACGACGTCGCGGTCGGCCAGGCCGCGGCCGACATCGGCCTGTGGCTCGCATCAGGCGGCCCGGTCTACGACCTCCCCGTGCTCCAGACCTTGCGGATGCGCCTGGTGACGGTCCCCGCCCCGCGCACCGACGACCGCAGTCCCGCGGTGCGGGCTTAGGCGGGGTTGACCAACCCTCGCGGGTCGCTGTCCGGCCCAGTCGCCCGCTCGCTTCGTTGTCGGCCTCCCGAACACAACACCGGTGTTCGCACGCTCTTCCGCGGCCTCGGCGACGCCTGCGAGCCGTCAATGAGCCCAGTGAACGAACGGACTCCGATACCGCCACGCCGGGAGTTCGCACACACCCCCTAGTGCCCACGCACGCGCCGCCGTTGACACGAACGGGTGACATCCTCGCGCTGAGGGCCGTTTTCTGTCGTACCCGTGCGGAAGCATCGGCGGCGTAGTCCCCTCTGGGTGGGTGGGGGCTAGGGACGGCATTCGACCTTCAGCTCTTCATACGCGTGGCGCGCCCCAGGGGCGCTGTCGCAGCGTGAGCGGGTGTTTCGTGAGCAATCGCACCCTCCACAAGAGCGGCTCGCGCCAGTACAGTGCAGGCTGTGAACGCCACCGCCCGCGCCGATGCGATCGTCGCCGACCGGCTTCGACTCGCCGCCGCGCGCGAACCCGTGCCGGGCCGGGCCACAGGCGACAGCGCCGCCGAGATCGCCGCCTCGCTCGCGGCCGCCTCCCCGCACGCCGAGCGTTTCACCGCCGAGATCGCCGCCGCCGTACGCGGCACCGCGCTCGCCCTCGACGCCGCCCAGCCCCACCCCGCAGACCTGTGGGCCGCCGCCGCTGCGGCGCACCGGGACCCGTCGGTGTGGTTCGAACAGGCCGTCCTCCTGGGCCACCCCGTGCACCCGCTCGCCCGCTCGCGCGGGGAATGGACCGACGACCAGATCCGCGCCTGGGCCCCCGAGCACCGCTCCCGCTTCGACCTCGGCGCCTACGCCGTCGAAGGCCTCGACGGCACCGGGAGGGACGACCCGCGCCGCCGCCTCCCCGTCCACCCCTGGCAGGCCCGGCGATACGGCCTCGGCGAACCGGATTTCACGTGGGCGGCCGCGCCGCTCATGAGCGTCCGCACCGTCTCGATCGGCCCCAGCCACATCAAGACCGCCGTCGACCTGCAACTGACCTCAGCGGTCCGCCACGTCTCGGCGGCCGCAGCCGCCAACGGCCCGGTCCTGTCCGAGCGCCTCGCCCCGGTCGCAGCGAAGCACGGCATCACGCTCCTGCCCGAATACGCGATCTGGGCCCGCAGCGCCGACGGCACGCCGCTTGCGCACCTGTCGGCGATCGTGCGCACCGCCCCGCACCTCCTGGGCCACCCCAGGGCCGTCCCGCTCGCCGCGCTCGCCGAACCGTGCCCGGCCACCGGCCGCCCGATCGCCGCCACCCTCGCCGGGAACGACCTCGAATCGTGGTGGCCCGCCCTCGTCCACGTCGCGCTCGCACCCCTGCGCCTGTACGCCGCCACCGGCGTCGCCCTCGAAGCCCACGGCCAGAACACCCTCGCCTCCTTCACCGGCGACACACCGACCGGCCTGGTCTACCGCGACTTCGGCGGCATCCGCGTCCCACCCGCCCAGTGGCCCCACATCGTCGGCGACCTCCCCGAACCCGACCCCGAGGCGCGCTTGACGAAACTCCTCGCGGCCCTGCTCCCGACCACCATGACCGCGATCGTCACCGCACTCGCCGACTGGACCGACACCGAACCGGCCCAGTGGTGGTCGGTCGTGGCGAGCGACGTGCGCGGCCAGGGCCTGCCCGCCGAGATCGCCGACGCCGTCCTGCGCGAGCCGTGGCCGCTCAAGGCCACCACCGCGATGCGCCTGGCCGACCATCCCACCGACGACCTGTGGATCCGCGTCGACAACCCTCTGGCGGCCCGGTGACCAGCGCCGCCGCGGCCCTCGCCGCGCACGTCGCCGCCGCCGCATGGCGCGAGGACCTGGGCGGATACCGCAGCCGCGGCACCGGCCCCGAGACCGACTTCGACATCGCCGAACCCGCACCACCCGCAGGCGACCCGGTGCGCGCGCTCGAAACGATCCTCGGCACCGCCGTCCCCCCCGAGCTCGCCGCCGAACTCGACTCCGCCGTGGCCGGACTCGCCCTCGCCCGCACCCGCGCGGCGGTGCGCAACCGCCACCTCGCCGCCTACGCCACCCGCGCCGGGCACTCCAGCCTGGCGACCCTCATCGCCGCGTGCACCGCGGGCCCCGACGCCATCGCCCGTCCCTTGGAGACCCTCGCCACAGCCGGGCACCAACTCCACCCTTGCGCGCGCACCCGCCTGGGCTGGAACCAGACCGACCGCGAACGCTACGACCTGGAGACCCCCGCCCCGATCCAGGTGCGATTGATCGCCGACCGCGCCGGAGTCCTGGCCCGCTCGGGCACCGACTTCCGCACCCACCCGATGCTCGCGGGCCTCGACCTGCCCGACCCGGTCCTGCCCGTCCACCCCTGGCAGCTCGAACACCGCGTCCTGCCCGCCTACCGCGACCTGTTCGACACCGGCCGCCTGACCGTCCTGGACGCGACCGTCCCGGCCTGGCCCACCGCCGCCATCCGCACCCTCGCCGGGGCCCGCGAACCCGGCTTCCTCAAACTCGCCCTCGGCGTCCACATCACCTCCACCCGCCGCGACATCTCCCCCGCCACCGCGCTGCTCGCCCCCTACCTCAATGAACACCTCACCGGCCTCGGCGGCGAAGGCCACCGATTCCTCGCCGACACCGCCGGCGCCTGGCTGCCCGGCCGCCGCGACCTCACCGCCATCGCCCGCGCCCCGCTCGCCACCGTCACCCCCGCCGGGACCGTCTGCGTCCCCGCGACCGCGCTCGCCGCGACCTCACCGGTCACCGGCACGAGCCTCGCCGCCGAATACGCCCACTGGTCGGGGAACCCCGACGCGTGGCTGCGCGCCTACGCCGACCTCGTCGTCCCTCCCGTGCTCGCCAAGGCCGCCATCGGCATCGGCCTCGAAGCGCACCTCCAGAACAGCCTCGTGGCCATGGACGGCCACGACCCGGTCCTGGCCATCACCCGCGACCTCGGCGGCGCGCGCCTGCACACCCCCTCGATCCCCGTCCACCTCGAACTGCCGCCCGAAAGCCCGGTCAACGCCGCCAGCCTCGACCAGGTCCGCTCCAAAGTCGCCTACACGCTGTTCCAGAACCACCTCGCGGCCCTCGTTGCCGTCCTGGCCCGCGACTGCGGCATCGACCCCGCAGCGTTCTGGGCCGACCTCGCCGACCGCATCGCCGGACTCGACCTGCCCGCAGCCGACCGCGACGCCTACCTCGCCCCGCGCCTGCCCACCAAAGCCCTCCTGACCATGCGCCTGCACCCCGGCACCGAGATCGAGACCACCGTCCACAACCCACTCGGGAGCCGCACGTGAACAGCGTCGACACCGCCGTCGCGGCCCTCGATTCCCCGGCCAGCGCCTGGATCTACGACCCGCGCGTCTTCGCCGCCCGCCTGACGCGCCTGCGCGCGGCGCTCGGGGACTGGACGATCCTCTACGCGATGAAAGCCTGCGCCAACCCCGGCATCCTCACCGCCGCAAAGGCACTGGCCGACGGCATCGAATGCGCCTCGGGAGGTGAACTGGCCGCCGCCCAGGGCGCGGCCCGCCTCGCGTTCTCCGGCCCCGCCAAGACCCCCGCCGACCTCGCCGCCGCCGCGAACAGCGCGGCGCCCGTGCACGTCCACGCCGAGAGCCTGCGCGAACTCGACGGCCTCGCCGCCGCCGGATACACCGGCCCGGTCGCGCTGCGCGTCAACGGCTCCCGGGCGCTCCCGGGCACCCACCAGATGACCGGTACGCCCACCCCGTTCGGCATCGACACCGGCGACCTCCCCGGCGCGGTGGCGCACGCGCTGGCGCTCGGTTTGGACTTGGCCGGATTCCACCTCCACGCCGTCTCCAACTGCCTCGACGCAGCCGCCTACGCCGCGCATGTGCGCGAGGCCCTCGCCTGGTCCCACCAGGCCGCGCGGGGCCGGTTCGACCTGCGGTACGTCAACGTCGGCGGCGGGCTCGGCGCCGACCCGCGCGGCCCCGAGATTGATCTCGACGCCCTCGCCGAAGGCCTGGCCGGGCTCGACCCGGCCGGGGCCGAGCTCGTCATCGAACCCGGCCGCTACCTCGCCGCGCCCGCCGGGTGGTACGTCGCCGAAGTCCTCGACCTCAAGACCGTCCGCGGGCAGGCCTTCGCGCTGGTGCGCGGCGGCACCCACCACTTCCGCCTGCCCGCCGCGTGGGGCTACGACCACCCGTTCCGCGTCGTCCCCGGTCCCCGCACCGGCCCCGTCTGGTCCGATGTGGACCTTAGGGTGTGCGGGGAGCTCTGCACCCCCCGCGACATCCTCAACGGCGGCCAGCGAACCGCGGCGATCAGCGTCGGCGACCGGCTCGTGTTCGCCAACGCCGGCGCCTACGGCTGGGAGATCTCCCACGACCGGTTCCTCGCACACCCCGGCCCCCAACAGGTCTGCATCGACTGAACGGCGGATCCCTCATCTCGGTCGACCGTTTACGATGAAGGGCCCGAAGCGGGAGGACCTCCGTCCCGGCCCCGCCCGCCCGGCCGACCCCCAGCCGAGGAGTCCGTATGCCCAACCGGCGTCATGCCCGGCGGACCCACCGCGACGCCGCGAAACTCGCCGCCGCCGACAACCACCAGGGCGCGCTCGCCGTCTACGCCGCCGCGGCCGCCGAATACCGCGGCTGCCTCGCCGTCCACCCCGACGACCACCTCGCCCGCACCGACTACACCGCCATGCTCGCCGAACGAGGCGCCTCCCACACCCGCCTGGGCGAGCACGCCGCCGCCTTCACCGCCCACATCGAACGCGTCCACGTCGCCGGCCCCCTCGACCTCACCCCCGCCGACCGCGCCGATATCCACCTCGACCTCGCCGACACCGCGACCAGAGCCGGCAGGCTCCTCACCGCCGCGACCGAAACCGACACCGCCCTCAGCCTCCTCGACGACACCGACCCCCACGATCCGGCCAGCCCCGGCTTCGCCCACCTCGCCACCGCACTCGCCCGCGCCGCCCGCGTCTACGCCCGCGCCGCCGACCCCGACCTCGCCGTCGGCGCCGCCGACCAGGCCGCCCGCATGCTCATCGCCACCGGCGGCCACGACGCGCTCCTGCGCGACTGCCTGCGCCTCGCCGCCGGACTCCACCACGCCGCGGGCCGCACCGGCCCCGCCCGAGGCGCCGCCGGACTCCTCGCCGAACGCTTCCCCGGCACCGAACCCCTCACCGGCGCACCAGCACTCACCTTCCGCAGCGCCCTCGACGCCGCCCAGAGCATGGGCCTGTTCCCCGACACCGCCCTCATCGCCCGCCTGTGCCCCGACCCCGCAGACCGCGGCGCCGCCGCCACCGCCGCGGCCCGCTGCGACCTCGGCTTCGCCGCAGTCGCACTCCACGCCGCCTCGCAGACAGTGGATACACTCGCCCCGATGCACCCGGGCCTCGCCTGGCGCATCGCCACCGAAGTCCACTACCTACTGCACGCCGCCGACCGGCAGGCCGAAAGGAACCTCCACTTGAACTTCCGCGACCACGGCCCGTCCTGGCTCGCCATGCTCATGGCGCTTACCACCACCGGCAAGACCGGACCCATCATGGACGACCTCGCCACGGCCCTCGCCGACCTGCGCGAACGCCTCCACTCCCGACACGCCGCCGCCGGCCACGCGCCCCTCGTCGCCGCCGCGGACCGCTTCATCGACCTCCACACCCCCCAGGACCGCCGATGAACACCCCCACCATCGTCAACGCCTGCACCCGCGACGGCCGCGGTGGCAACCCCACCGCCGTCCTCACCGACGGCGACTACACCGACGCCGAACGCTCCGCCCTCCCCGCCGCCCACGGCGCCTCCCACGCCGTGTTCATCGCCGACCACGACGGCGAACACCGCCTCCGCTTCTTCACCGCCACAGGCGAACTGCCCGCCTGCGGCCACGCCACCGCCGCCGCGATCGCCGTCATCGCCCAAGGCGCCGACACCGGCGACCTCGTCACCACCCTGCGCCTGCGCACCTCCCGCCGCGCCTTCACCGCCACCGCCCACCCCGAGGGCACTCAGACCCGCGTCTTCTTCGACCCCGGCCCCGTCGCCTTCCGCGACGCCGAGACCCCGGGCCCGATCCTCACCGCCCTCGGCCTCGACGCCGACCACCCCGGCGTCCGCATCGCCGGCGTCGCCCGCGAACGACTTCTCGTCCCCCTCCCCGACCCCGCCGCCCTCGCCGAACTCAAACCCGACCGCGACGCCCTCAAAGACGCCTGCGCCGCAGCCGGACTCCTCGGCGCCTACGTCCACGCACCACAAGCGACCCCCGGCCGCCACTGCGCCCGCATGTTCGCCCCCTCCATCGGCGTCCCCGAAGACATCGCCAACGCCAACGGCACCGCCTGCCTCGCCGCGGGCCTCGGCGGCCGCATCATCGTCGACATGGGCGACGCCCTCGGCGTGCGCGCCCGCATCGAAGCCAGCGCCGGCCCCGACGGCACCGTCCGCCTCAGCGCCACCGCCGCCATCGCCAGATGAGACCGCCGAAGGTCATCGCCGCAGACCTCGACGGGACCCTCCTCGGCCCCGGCCAGGCCCTCACCGACCGCACCCGCGCAGCCCTCGACGCCGCCCGCGCAGTCGGCATCGCCGTCGTCGCCGCCACCGCCCGGCCCCCGCGGGTCTTCACCGAATGGCCCGACCTCGCCGCCAGGCTCGACGCCGCGATCTGCGCCAACGGTGCCCTCGTCTACGACCCGGGAAGTCGAGTCGTGCTCGGCGCGCGGGCCTTGACGGCCGAGACCGCAGCGGTGACCGCGAAGACCCTGCGCGCGGCCCTGCCCGAGGCACGGTTCGCCGTCGAGACCGGATCGGCCCTCCACGCCGAACCCGGCTACGCGAAAATCGACTCCGTCGGCGACTACCGGATCTTCCACGAGTCCTTCGAAGTGGTCCTCGAGGCGGCCGACCCGATCGTGAAGCTCCTCGCGCACGTCCCCGGCGCGACCCCGGACGCGGTACTCGCGGCCGGTCGCACCGTGGACCTGCCCGGGGTGTCGGTGTCGCATTCAGGCGGCGCGGGCCTGCTCGAAGTCAGCGCCGCCGGGGTCGACAAAGCGACGGCGCTGGCGGCCTGGTGCGCCGAGCGCGGGGTCGGTGCGGCGGAGGTGGTCGCGTTCGGAGACGCGCCGAACGACGTGCCGATGCTGGCGTGGGCGGGCCGGTCGTTCGCGGTCGCGAACGCGCACCCCGAGGCCGCTGCGGCCGCGTCGGACTCGTGCGCTTCCAACGCCGATGACGGTGTGGCCGAGGCGATCGAGGCGTTGCTGCGCTGAGGCATCGGCTGATCGGTCATGCCGTTTCGCGGGCCTCCCGGGCGTTGCCGCGCTGACCTACCGGTCGGGGCCGAACCAGCCAGGGGCGTCGAGGCGGAACAGCTCGCCGGGGGCGAGGGCGCCGAGGTCGGCTTCGAGCCGGTCGAGGCGTTCGGGCCCGATCGCGGCGGCCCACTGGGTGCGGACGCGGTCGAAGACGCGCGCGGACTGGACCAGGACGTCGATGCCGCGATCGGTGAGGCGCACGAGTTTGCGGCGGGCGTCGCCGGGGTCGGCGACGCGTTCGACGTAGCCGAGCTTCTCGAGTCCGGCCACGGTCTTCCCGGCGGCCTGCTTGGAGACGCCGAGGCGGCGGCCGAGCTCGACGGCGGTGGTCCCTTCGACGCCGATGGCCTGGAACACGAAGCCGTGCATGGGCCGCACGTCCGGGTGGCCGTGCTCGGCGAGTTCGGTGTGGACCTCGTCGATGGCGGCGCGGAACGCGGCGAACAGTCGCAGCGGGAGCTCGTAGCCCGGGGTCGCCTCACCCATGATCGACAACCAGGTTTACTATATGGTGAACCATGTTGTCCATTCTAGGAGTCCGCTCATGCGCATCGTCCGCGCCACCGAAACCCGCCGCACCGAAACCCCTGCGGCCGTCATGACCACGCTCGCCTCCCCCACGCTCGGCGAAGCCGCCCAGCCGGTGTGGAAGGTCGAGGCCGCCCCCGGTGCGCCCGGCCCGGTCCACGGGATCGACGCCGACCAGGTCTGGAGCCTCATCGCCGGATCAGTGGAGGTCACCGTCGAGACCGAGTCCGCGACCCTCACCGCGGGCGACACGATCATCGTCCCCGCCGGGGCCGAGCGCCGCTTCGCGGCGGGCCCGGACGGTTTCACCGCCCTGGTCACCGGCCCGGCCGGAATGCACGCCTTCATGCCCGCCGACCCGGAAAAGAAGATCGACCTCGCCTGGGCCGCTTGACACTGGGTCAACTTACGAAGCGCGGCGCCGTGCGGCGAAGTCCCGCAACGCCCGCAGGAAGTCGACCCTGCGGAACCCCGGCCAGTACACGTCGCAGAAATAGAGCTCGGCCCGCGCCGACTGCCACAGTAGGAAGCTGGAGAGTCGCCGTTCCCCGCTGGTGCGGATGATCAGGTCCGGGTCGGGCAGGTCGGCGGTGTAGCGGTGCGCGCCGATGTCCTCGGCCGTGAGCCGCTCGGCGAGCTCGCCGAGTTCGGTCCCTTGCGCCGCTTCGTGTTCGAGGAGGGACCGGACGGCGTCGACGATCTCGGTCTGCCCGTCGTAGCCGATCGCGACGGTCAAGTGCCCGCCCTCGCGGTCAGCGGTCGCCTCGACGGCGGTCTTGAGCGCGTGGGCGGTCGAGTCGGGGAGGCAGTCGAGCCTCCCGGCGATGTGCAGGCGCCACCGGTTCCCCGGTCGCAGCAGCCGCTCGGCCACAATCTCCTCGACCATGTCCATCAGATGCGCGACCTCACCGCCGCCGCGCTTGGTGAGGTTGTCGACCGAGGCGACGTAGACGGTCACGTGGTCGATCCCGATCCACGAGCACCATTCGAGCAGCTCCTGAAGATGCTCGGCCCCGAACCGATGCCCGATCCCAGGATCGTCGAACCCCTGCGCCCGAGCCCACCGCCGGTTCCCGTCCATGGCCACGGCCACATGCCGAGGCAACGCCCCACCGCGCAACCGCCGCCGCAACCGCTCGGCGTACACCCGATACACCCATTGAGGAACACGCATGAGCCCGAGCCTATCGGCGACTCAATCGGCGAAGCGAGCCTCCATGGCGAAGCGGGCGGCGGTCAGTGCCGCGGTCTCGACCTCGCCCAGCGGCTCGGTAAGGGAAGTGATGGGCACGGACTGATGGATCGGCCAGGTGACGAATCCCGGCGCGGGCACGAGGCTGTGCAGCGGCTTCGAATCCTCAAGGTCTCCGACCAAGCCGGTGAGGCTGTACATGCACACGGTCACCCACCTGCTGCGACGATTGCTCTCTTGAGATGAGAGCACCACGACCAACGCATCGGGCCGGTCGATCCGCCGGTAGACCTGGCCTGGGGAAGGGATCATGTGCGCCCTTCCTCGTCGCCCACGATCGTGTTGCCCCACGCCATCCAGTCTTCGATTTCGTTGGGTGGCAACGCTGCCATCACGGCCCCGGCGGCGTCTTCGAGTTCCTGGAGGTACCGGGCCTTCACGGCCTGCTCGATATAAGCGCTCGCGTTCCCCGATGCGGCGGCGATCTGCCACACACCGTCGTCAATATTGATGTTGTGTCGCGTCATGCGCACGATCATACACACGATTGGTGTGCGCGGCAGTAGGGAAGGTACGCCCAGGAATGCGGCGAAGCCGGGGGCGACTTCGTCGTAGGTGTCGGTGAAGCTCGGGTCTTCGACGGTAGAGGCTGACGCAGCGTCAGTTGCAAGCTCGGCAACTGCGAATCAAAGAATAGAGATGCGTGTCACCGTTATCAGGCGCGACCATATGGCGTCCGAGTCGTTGTTTACATGGGGCGGCATAGTTCCACTCACGTGGATCGAACTCCCCTTGGGGTCTCCCCGCTCACGCGGGGCAGGAGAAAGCAAAGGGCCCTCCGACGCGAGTCGGAGGGCCCTTCGCTCGTGCCTACGCCGCGCGGACGGCGGCCCTGCGGAAGTCACGGTTGAGCTGGCCGATCACGTCCAGGCCGATCTCCTTCGGGCATGCTGCCGAGCATTCGCCTGTGTTGGTGCAGCCGCCGAAACCGGAAGCGTCGTGTTCGGCGACCATGCCGAGCACCCGCGTGTGGCGCTCAGGCTGACCCTGCGGGGTCAACCCCAGATGCGCCACTTTCGCGGCCATGAACAGCATCCCCGACCCGTTCGGGCAGGCCGCCACGCACGCGCCGCAGCCGATGCACGCCGCCGCCGAGAACGCCGCGTCGGCGTCCTGCTTCGGGATCGGCACCGCGTGCGCGTCCGGAGCCGTCCCGGTCGGCGCCGAGATGTAGCCGCCGGCCTGGATGATCCGGTCGAACGCCGAGCGGTCGACCACGAGGTCCTTCACGACCGGGAACGCCCCGGCCCGCCACGGCTCCACGTCGATCGTGTCGCCGTCCTTGAACTTCCTCATGTGCAGCTGGCAGGTCGTGGTCGCGGCCTGCGGGCCGTGGGCCTGGCCGTCGATGACCAGCGAGCACGCCCCGCAGATCCCCTCGCGGCAGTCGTGGTCGAACGCCACCGGGTCGGCCCCGTCGGAGATGAGACGCTCGTTGAGCATGTCGAGCATCTCCAAGAACGACGCGTCCTCGGAGATCTCGTCGATCTCGTAGGACACCATGCGGCCCTTGGTGTCGGCGTCGGGCTGGCGCCAGATTCGCAGAGACAGCTTCACTTGTAGCTCCGTTGGGTGGGCTTGACGTACTCGAATTCGAGGGCTTCCTTGTGGAGAACGGGCTCCTCGCCCCCGAACTCCCAGGCCGCGACGTACGAGAAGTGCTCGTCGTCGCGCTTGGCCTCGCCCTCCTCGGTCTGGGACTCGGCGCGGAAGTGCCCGCCGCACGACTCGGTGCGGTGCAGCGCGTCGATGCACATCAGCTCGCCCAGCTCGAAGAAGTCGGCCACGCGACCGGCCTTCTCCAGCTCCTGGTTGAGCTGCTCGGCGTGCCCGGTGACCTTGACGCGCTTGTAGAACTCGGCCTTGAGGTCGCGGATGAGCCCGATGGCCTTGCGCAGGCCCTCGTCACTGCGCTCCATCCCGCAGTACTCCCACATGATCTTGCCCAGCTCGCGGTGGAAGGAGTCCACCGTGCGGTCGCCGTTGTTGCGCAGGAAGAACTCGACCCGGTCGTCGACCTCCTTGCGGGCGGCCACCACCGCCTCGTGGTCCTCGTCGAGCTTCTCGAACGGCCCGTCGGCCAGGTAGTCCGAGATCGTGTTCGGCAGCACGAAGTACCCGTCGGAGAGCCCCTGCATGAGCGCCGAGGCGCCCAGGCGGTTCGCGCCGTGGTCGGAGAAGTTCGCCTCACCGGTCACGAACAGGCCCGGGATGTTCGACGACAGGTCGTAGTCGACCCACAGGCCGCCCATCGTGTAGTGCACCGCCGGGTAGATCCGCATCGGCCGCTCGTACGGGTTCTCGCCGGTGATCCGCTCGTACATGTCGAACAGGTTGCCGTATTTCGCCTGGACGGCGTCCTTGCCGAGCCGCCCGATCGCGTCAGCGAAGTCCAGGTACACGCCCAGGCCCCCCGGGCCCACGCCGCGGCCCTCGTCGCACACGACCTTCGCCGCGCGCGAGGCGATGTCGCGCGGCACCAGGTTCCCGAACGCCGGGTAGCGGCGCTCCAGGTAGTAGTCGCGCTCGTCCTCGGGGATGTCCGCCGGCGCGCGCTCGTCGCCGCCGACCTTGGGCACCCACACCCGGCCGTCGTTGCGCAGCGACTCCGACATGAGCGTCAGCTTCGACTGGTGCTCCCCGGACTGCGGAATGCACGTCGGGTGGATCTGGGTGTAGCACGGGTTCGCGAAGTACGCGCCCTTGCGGTGCGCCCGCCACGACGCGGTGACGTTGCAGCCCTTCGCGTTCGTCGACAGGAAGAACACGTTCCCGTACCCGCCGGTCGCCAGCACCACCGCGTCGGCGATCTCGGTCGAGACCTCACCGGTGACCAGGTCGCGCACCACGATCCCGCGGGCCTTCCCGTCGGCGATGATCAACTCCAGCATCTCGTGCCGCGTGTGCAGGTCCACCGTCCCGGCCGCGACCTGACGCTGCAACGCCTGGTAGGCGCCCAGCAGCAGCTGCTGCCCGGTCTGGCCCCGCGCGTAGAACGTGCGCGAGACCTGCGCCCCGCCGAACGAGCGGTTGTCGAGCAGACCCCCGTACTCGCGGGCGAAGGGCACGCCCTGGGCCACGCACTGGTCGATGATCTCGGTCGAGACCTCCGCCAGGCGGTGCACGTTCGACTCCCGCGAGCGGAAGTCCCCGCCCTTGACCGTGTCGTAGAACAGCCGGTGCACGCTGTCGCCGTCGTTGCGGTAGTTCTTCGCCGCGTTGATCCCGCCCTGGGCCGCGATCGAGTGCGCCCGCCGCGCCGAGTCCTGGAAGCAGTAGTTCGCCACCCGGTAGCCCAGCTCGCCCAGCGTCGCCGCCGCGCTGGCGCCGGCCAGGCCGGTGCCGACGACGATGACGCGGAGCTTGCGGCGGTTGGCCGGGTTGACCAGCCGCCCGGAGAAGCGGCGCTGCTCCCAGCGCTCACTGATGGGCCCCGAAGGGGCCTTGGTGTCCGCGATGGCCTCGCCTTCGCGGTAGAAGTCCATGCTCATGTCAGCTCACCAGTCCGAAAGTGACGGCCAGGGGCACGATCGCGAACCCGGCCACGATGAGGACGGCCACGGCCAAGGCGATGGCCTGGGTCCGCTTGCGCCATTTGGTGCTCGGCCCGGCGATGGTCTGCACCGCAGACCAGATGCCGTGCCGCAGGTGGAAGCCCAGCGCGACGAGCGCCAGGAGGTAGAACACGGTGACCGGCCAGCGCTCGGGGTCGAACGTGGCGACCACGGCTCCGTAGGCGTCGTGGATGTCCTTGACCGGGTTGACGGTGCGCCACGTCAGGTCCAGCAGGTGCCAGATCACGAAGAAGAAGACGACGACCGCGCCCCAGCGCATCGTGGCCACGGCGTGGCGCGACTCGCCCTTGGCGGGCTTCTTGGACGCGTACCGCACCGGGCGGGCGTGGATGGAGCGGTGGGTGACGATGATGGAGGACGCGATGTGGGCGCCGATCGCGGCGAGGAGGCCGATCCGCATGACCCACAGGAGGCTCTCGTGCGGCAGGAGCGGGGCGCCGAAGTCGCGCAGTCCGGCGGCGTAGGCGTTCATCTCCTCGCGGCCTTCGAAGATGTGCAGGTTCCCGGCCATGTGGGCGATGAGGAAGAGGACCAGCAGGATGCCGGAGACGGCCATGACGATCTTGAGACCGATGTTGGAGCGCCAGGGCGGCAGGGGGGTGTGGGCCCGTTTGACCGGGCGCGCATCAGTGCGCTTTCGCAAATCCGTAGACACGACCAGACACTAGACGCGACAGGCGTCACGGGTCCAATTCATGGACGGGACCCTTTTCATGCCGATACGTTATCGTCATGCGTCCGCAGCAGCTCGATGCCTTCCTGGCCGTGGCACAAACCCGGCATTTCACTCAGGCGGCTGAATTTCTCGGTGTGACACAACCGTCATTGAGCAAGCAGATCCACGCGCTCGAAACCGAGCTCGGGGCCCCGCTGCTCACCCGTACGCGGGGGCGGATCGAGTTGACCGACGCAGGGCAGACCCTGCTGCCGCACGCGCGGCGCATCACCGCCGCCCATGCCGCCGCGCGCGCCGACGTCGACGACGTGCTCGCGGTGCGCGCGGGGCACCTGCGCCTGGGCGCGACCCCGAGCCTGTGCTCGTGGCTGATCGCGCCGCTGCTCACCCGCTATCTGGAGGCGCATCCGGGGGTGCGGGTGACGCTCACCGAGGACGGGTCGGGGCCGCTGGCCGACCGGCTCGCCGCCGGGGACCTCGACTTGGCGTTCACGATCGGTGAGACCCCGGCCGGGGCGGCGGGCCTGGCTTCGCAGCCGCTGCTGGCCGAGGCGCTCGTGGTCGCTTCGGCGGCGCATCTGCCGCCGCTGACCCGCCAGGCCTACATCGGACTGCCGCAGTTGCGGGAGCAGGCGTTCGTGCTGCCCGCGCACGGCTACGACCTGCGTGATTTGACGATCACCACGTGCGAGAAGGCCGGGTTCACGCCCCGAACGGGGGTCGACGGCGGCGCGACCGACGCCGTCGCCTCTCTTGTGGAGGCCGGGCTGGGGATCGCGCTGCTGCCGGCGATGATCGCCGCCGAGCATCCGGGGCTGCGGGCCACGCCGCTGGCCCCGCCGGGGGCCTCGCGCACGATCGCTCTGGCGGCGAGGAAGGACGCGCCGCTGACCAAGGCCGCGGCCGCGTTCGCGGCGGTCCTGGAAGCGCACTTGACCGACCTGCACGCCTGGGGGCGCCTCCCCGAGGGGATGCGGTCGGTCTGAGTCAGGCCGGGCCGAGCGGGCGGTCGAACATGGCGGCGATCTGCCGGGCCGAGGGCGTGCCCGCGTCGGGGTCGGCCCCGGCCTTCAAGAGCACCGCGACCACGTCGCGGAAGTCCTTGAAGACCGCTCCGGCCAGCGGGGACTGGTCGCGGTCGTTGCGACGGTCCACATCGGCCCCGGCTTCGAGCAGGGCCCGGACGGTCTCGGCGTGGCCGTGGTAGGCCGCGAGCATGAGCAGGGAGTCGCCTGAGCCGTTGACGAGGTCGACCGGCAGGCCCGCTTCGACGAAGCGGAGGAGCCGTTCGCCCTCCCCGGCGCGGGCCAGGTCGAAGGCGGCTTCGGCAATGCTGCGGAATTCCTCGTCGTCGCTCACGCCTCCCAGCTTTGCACACCCGCACGGGACCCGCGAGCGATCCCGGGCGGCCTCGGCGCGGTTCCGCAGTGGAGGCACCGATCCCGGTTCACCCGGCCAGGTGCCCTGTCGGGTATTGACACGACTGCGCAGAGGTGGCAAAGATTGATGCGGGCCCGCGGTCGAACGCTGACACGAACTGCCGCGCGCCTTAATCGGTGGGACAAGAACGGTGAGGACTCGGGCATGAGCGAGCCGAAAATTCTAGGGCAGTTCCAATTGGAGCATCGCACTATTCAAGTGAGCGGCGACGACGGCAATACCGGGACCGTGTGGCTGCAACGCGTGCATCCCGATCCGCCCATGGCGCTCGGCTGCGTGGTCGAGCTCGACTCGCCCACGCCGCGCTTGCGCCTGTACCGGGCCGAATGGCCTGACGCGCTGCGGGAGTCGGCGAAGGAGCAGACGCTGGCGATCTGGCGCGCCGCCCGCCCCTCGTTACGCCGCGAGCGCCCCGGTGACGGCCCGGGCTTTCGCTTCGGCTTCGGCCACTTCGGTTTCGGGATCCGAGCGCCAGGTGATGCCGCCGCCGGCCCACAGGTGGGCGCGCCCTGAGTCGAGGGCCACGGTCCTGATCGTGACGCCGAGGCGGAGCGCATCGGCGGTGGCGAACCCGAACGCGCCCATGGCGGGACCGCGGCCGACCGGTTCGAGCCCGCCGACGAGGTCGAGCACGGCCAGTTTCGGGGTGCCGGTGACCGACCCGGGCGGGCACATGGCCCGCAGGATCCCCGCGAGATCCGTCCCCGGTTCCAGGCGTGCGGTCACGGTCGACTCGGCCTGCCACAGGTCGGCCCACCGGTTGAGGCCGAAGAGCCGCTCGACGGCGACCGTGCCGGGTACGGCGACTTGGGCGAGGTCGTTGCGTCCCAAGTCGACGATCATGACGTGCTCGGCGCGTTCCTTCACCGACTCCAGCAGTTCGGTCCGGCCCTCGATGGTGGCCGGGGCGGTGCCCTTGACCGGGTAGGTCGCGGCCCGGTCGCCTTCGATGGTGAGGAAGCATTCGGGCGAGCCGGAGGCCACGAGCCAGTCCTCGCCGGCGAGGACCCCGCCCCAGGTCGAGCCGGGGACGGCGGCGACGGCGGCGGCGAGCGCGGCCGCATCGCCCTTCCAGGGCGCGGAGCGGTGGCCCACGACGTTGGCGACGTAGACCTGGCCGCGGGCGATCGCCTCCTGGACGGCCACGACCGCTTTCGCGTGGTCGGCGGCGGGCCACGAGGCCTTCCAGGGTCCGACTTCGAACGCCCCGAGTGCGGGCCGGGGGCGTTCGGGGCCGTGCCCGTAGGCGACCAGGGCCAGGTCGGGGACGGCCGGTGCGGGAGTGGGGGCGCCGCTCGCGCCGCCGATCATGGCCGCGCCCGCGGCCGCCGACAGCAGCACCGCCACACCGCAGCGGCCCGCCTCGTGCGGCCCGGTGTGCTTCGCTGCGAACGCGGCGGCCAGCGCCGCGGGGTCGCCGCCGTCGCCGACGCGCCATTCGAGCCGGTCGACCTCGACCAGGCGCCCGCGGCAGAGCGCCGGGACACCCGGCGGGTCCGGCACGACGCCCGTGAAGATCGACATCCGTCAAGTGTCGCCGAAACGCGAGCCGACCACCTATACGGCGTGGCCCAGTTCACCGGTCACGGCGCCCCGATCGACTCCAAGACCCCGCCCTCGGACGGCGCGGGCACGAACGCCCCGCCGGTGGCCTCGGCCAGCATCGTCAACCGCTCCGGATCGGTGTCCCCGAACCCGACGGTGTACACCGTGGCCTTCCCCGCCATCGACGCGAGCTCGGCGGCGGTGTCCTCGACCGTCGGCGGACTCACCTCGTCCTGGGCCACGTTCGTCAACACCACCACCACGTTCACCGAGCCCTCGACCGCGTGCTCGCTCAAATACGCGTACGCCGCGACCAGCGAGTCGTACAGCGGCGAACCGCCCTCGTACGTGGCGTTCGTCGAGAAGTCGTACAGGTCCTGGGTCAATTCGTCCGCGTTCTCGTCCGACATCTCCATCTGCTCGCTGACCGCCCGGTAGTACTCGCCGTCCCCGGCCCCGACCCCGTACTCCCAGAACCCGGCCTGATACGTCGACTCCATCTCCCCGATCGTGGCGATGGCGACCCGGATCGCCGCATCGGCGGCCGAGACCGGACCGCCCTCGTACTCGACCGACTCCTCGCTCACCGCCGAGGACCGGTCGATCAAGAACAGCACGTTCATGTTCTCGCGGCCGCTCTGCCACGACCTGACCGCCGCCCCCACCGTCTCCGGCGAGGTCTGCGCCAGCGCCGCCGCCGGGTCCTCGACCGCCGTCACCTCCGGGTCGGCGAACTCCCCCGAATCGACCGCCGACGACAGATAGTCCCCGAACCAGGACGCGATCTTCGCATCCGAACCCGACACCCAGTCGGCCCCGCCGAGCACCACATACGTCGCCACCGCGCCCACGGTCTGCCCGCTGGGCACGATCGGCGCCATCGGCACCTCCGCGCCACTGGTCGCGTTGTAGGCCAGCACCTGGTGGTCCAACGCCGTCACCACCCGCGTCGGATCCCCCGCCTCGGCGGCCGCCGCGAACTGCTCCGAAGCCGAATCGGCCACCGAACCGGACTCGACCGCCGCCGAATACGCCGCCGCGGCCGTCTCCGAGAACCCCCCGGCCCCGTCCGACGACGCGTTCAACATCGCCACCAGGCCCTCGGTCGACGTCCGCGGATTCGCCGCCGCCAGAGAGATCGCCCCGCTCGACGCCGCGTCCAGCACCTCAGCCCACGTCGGCGGCTGGCCCCCCAGCCAGCCCAGCTCCGTCGCCGTCGTCTCCGGCACCGCCAGCACCGACGACGCCTGCCCCAGCACCACCGGCTCGGAGGACACGTACCCGGACGTCGACTCGCTCGACCCGACCCAATCGGCCCACGCCTGCGAATCGGGGACCCACGCGATCGGCAGCGCCCCCAGCGACTTCCGGTCCCAGTCCACGGTGATCCCCCGCGACGCCTCCGCCGAGGACACCTGTGTCACCTCGATGCCCACGCACTGCCCGTCGATCTGGGGGCCGGTCGCCTCCCAGTCCTGCGCCGCGTCCTCCACCGTCGAGGACACACTCGGCGCCGCCGCCACCGTCACCCGGAACATCCCCGAGCAACCCGACCGCAACAACGACACGAAACCCCAGGTCAAACCCGAAGCGACCAGGACGCACACCAGAGTGATCACGATCCACGGCGCCACCGGCATCCGCGCACCGCCCTTCTTGCGGCGACGCCCCGTCCGGTGCGACTTCACC
Organism: Glycomyces sp. NPDC046736; assembly: GCF_040645615.1. NCBI lineage: Bacteria > Bacillati > Actinomycetota > Actinomycetes > Glycomycetales > Glycomycetaceae > Glycomyces > Glycomyces sp. NPDC046736. Next base: position 88,606 of record NZ_JBEYYO010000013.1, read on the forward strand.
TTGTGCGTACTACCGAAAACCATGTTTCACTCCTGGGGGGATCGTCGCCCGCCAGTCTAGAACCAGCGAAAACGAGGCCCGCCCACAGTAGTGAACGAGCCTCTCCAACCACACCCCCGGGGGGCCCGGCCTGCTACTCCCCGAACGCCTCGATCGGCGGGCACGTGCACGCCAGGTTCCGGTCGCCCCACGCATTGTCGATCCGGCCCACCGGCGGCCAGTACTTGGCGGCACCGACCCCCGCCGGCCAGGCCGCGACCGACCGCGAGTACGCCCGGTCCCATTCGTCACCGGTCGCCACGACAGCGGTGTGCGGGGCCGCGCGCAACGCCGAGGCCTCCACCGCCACCGCGCCCGAGGCGACCTCGTCGATCTCGGCGCGGATCGCGATCATCGCCTCGCAGAACCGGTCCAACTCCGCCAAGTCCTCCGACTCGGTCGGCTCGACCATCAACGTCCCGGCCACCGGGAACGACATCGTCGGCGCGTGGAACCCGTAGTCGATCAACCGCTTCGCCACGTCCTCGACCGTCACCCCCGACTCCCGGGTCAACTCCCGCAGATCCAGGATGCACTCGTGCGCCACCAGACCGTGCTCACCGGTGTACAGGACCGGGAAGTGCTCACGCAGCCGCGCGGCCACGTAGTTCGCCGCCAGCACCGCCGACGCCGTCGCCGCCGTCACCCCGGCCGAACCCATCATCCGCAGGTACATCCACGGAATCTGCAAGATCCCCGCCGAACCCCACCGTGCCTGCGACACCGGACCGACCGGCCCGTCCACCGCCGACGGATCCGAAGGCAGGAACGGCACCAAGTGCTCGGCGACGGCCACCGGACCCACACCCGGGCCGCCGCCGCCGTGCGGGATGCAGAACGTCTTGTGCAGGTTCAGGTGCGACACGTCCGCCCCGAACCGCCCGGGCTTGGCCCACCCCAGCAGCGCGTTCAGGTTCGCGCCGTCCACGTACACCTGACCGCCCGCGTCGTGCACCTTCGCGCACACCTCGACGATCGTCGACTCGTACACCCCGTGCGTCGACGGATACGTGACCATCAACGCCGCCAACCGATCCGCGTGAGCGGCGATCTTCGCGTCCAGGTCGGCCACGTCGACGTTCCCGGCCTCGTCGCACGCCACCACGACCACCCGCATCCCGGCCAGGACCGCCGAGGCGGCGTTGGTGCCGTGCGCGCTGGCGGGGATGAGGCAGACGTCGCGTGCGGCTTGGCCGCGGTCGGCTTGCCAGGCGCGGATGGCCAGGAGTCCGGCGAGTTCGCCTTGGGAGCCGGCGTTGGGTTGGACGGAGACGGCGGCGTAGCCGCACACGTCGGCGAGCCAGCCTTCGAGCTGTGTGATCAGCGTCCGCCAGCCTTGGGTCTGGTCTTCGGGTGCGAGGGGGTGGACGTCGGCGAACGCGGGCCAGGAGATCGGTTCCATCTCGGCGGCGGCGTTGAGTTTCATGGTGCATGACCCGAGCGGGATCATGCCGCGGTCGAGGCCGTAGTCCTTGTCGGCGAGGCGTTTGAGGTAGCGCATCATGGCCGTCTCGGAGCGGTGGGCGGCGAACACCGGGTGCGTCAGGTACGCCGAGGTGCGCCGCAGGTGCTCGGGGATCGCGATGTCGACCGGGCTGGCGAGGGCGACGCCGAAGGCCGCGCAGACCGCTTCGAGGTCGGCTTCGGTGGTGGTCTCGTCGCAGGCGACGCCGACTCGGTCGGCGTCGACGGCGCGGAGGTTGACGCCGTGTTCGGCGGCTTTGGCGACGATCGCGGCGGCCCGGCCGGGCACGCGCGCGGTGACGGTGTCGAACCGGACTGCTTCGGCCACGTCGATGCCGCCTGCGGTGAGGGACGCGGCCAGGCGCGCGGCCTGGGAGGCGGCGTGCTCGGCGATGGCTTTGAGGCCTTCGGGGCCGTGCCACACGGCGAAGGAGGAGGCGATCACGGCGGGCAGGACTTGTGCGGTGCAGATGTTGCTGGTGGCCTTTTCGCGGCGGATGTGCTGTTCGCGGGCTTGGAGCGCGAGGCGCAACGCGGGCTGGTCGGCCGAGTCGCGTGAGACGCCGACCAGGCGGCCGGGCAGTTGCCGTTGGAGCGATTCGCGGACGGCCATGTATCCGGCGTGGGGGCCGCCGAAGCCCATCGGCATACCGAGGCGCTGGGTGGAGCCGACGGCGATATCGGCGCCGAACTCGCCGGGGGCGACCAGGAGCGTCAAGGCGAGGAGGTCGGCCGCGACGGCGACGGTCGCGCCTTGGGCGTGGGCGGCGGTGGTGACGGCGGTCCAGTCGAGGACGTCGCCGCCTGCGCCGGGGTATTGGAGGAGGACGCCGAAGGCGCCTTCGGGGACCGGCGCTGCGGCGAGGTCGAGCACGGTGAGGTCGATGCCGACCGGTTCGGCGCGGGTCTGGAGCACGGCGAGGGTCTGGGGCAGGATTCGCACGTCGACGGCGAAGGTGTCGCCGGCGCCTCGTTTGGCGGACCGGCGGGCCAGGAGCATCGCTTCGGCGGCGGCGGTGGCCTCGTCGAGGAGGCTCGCTCCGGCGACGGGCAGGCCGGTGAGGTCGGCGACGGTGGTCTGGAAGTTCAGGAGCGCTTCGAGGCGGCCTTGGCTGATCTCGGCCTGGTAGGGCGTGTACGCGGTGTACCAGGACGGGTTCTCGAGGATGTTGCGGCGGATGACGGCGGGGGTGTGGGTGCCGTGGTAGCCCAGGCCGATCATCGAGCGGTGCGGCCGGTTCGAATCGGCGAGGGCTTTGAGTTCTGCTTGCGCTTCGGTCTCGGAGACGGCCGCGGGGAGTGCGAGGCCGTCGCGGGAGCGGATGAGTTCGGGCATGCAGGCGTCCATGAGCGCTTCGAGGCTCGGTTGGCCCACGGCCTTGAGCATGGCGTCCTGGTCGGCGGCGCTGGTGCCGATGTGGCGGTCAGAGAAGGACAACGGAAACAACCTCCGGGGACAGACGGTGCGTGAACGCATCCCTCATCTGTCACCGGGTGCCCGGTTTCAGAGCGGCCATTGACGGGTGGTCCTGCTACCTGAGAGGTTCGGAGAGAGACTTGCCCCTTCGGTGCCGCGCCGGGCCTGTGCCGCTTTCGGGCGGCGCGGGCTGCGCGGACTCTCCCACCAGTCTTTCCGGCTCTGGGGCCATGGTAGGTCAGGATGCGGTGCGTCTGCTACCGGGCACGCCTGTGGTGTGGCCTGGGGCCTGTGTTTTGGCCGCATGCAGTTGGGTGGGTGCTTTGACCGGGGCTTCGCCGGGGAGGGTGGCCAGGCGGCCCATGACTTCGGTGACGGTGGTGCGGACGGCGATGCCGAAGACGCCTTGGCCTCCGCGCAGGAGGTCGATGACTTCGCCGGCGGAGCGGCATTCGTAGACGGTGGTGCCGTCGGACATGAGGGTGATCTCGGCGAGGTCTTTGACGCCGCGGGAGCGGAGCGCTTCGACGGCTTTGCGGATGTTCTGGAGGGAGACGCCGGCGTCGAGGAGTCGTTTGATGACCTTGAGGACGATGATGTCGCGGAAGGAGTAGAGGCGGTTGGATCCTGATCCGGAGGCGGGTCGGATGCTGGGTTCGACCAGGCCGGTGCGGGCCCAGTAGTCGAGTTGGCGGTAGGTGATGCCGACGACGCGGCAGGCGGCGGTGCCTCTCCAGCCGCGGATCTGGCTGGGGGGGACGGTGAGTCGTCCGGTTGGTTCACTGTGGGCGTCCATCGCGTCCTCCCCGCCTGCCGATGGTGTTCACGAAGGTGAGCGTAGCGGCACGGCGGGTCCACGATGGCCGGAACGAGAGAAAACTTCGAGCCGGTTGTGGCTGGTCAAGCGGGGGCTTAGCGGGTTTCGTCGAAGTCTTCGGGGGTGACGTCTTCGAGGAATTCGCGGAACTTCTCGACTTCGTCTTCTTGGGTGTCGGGGAGGACGACGCCGGCTTCGTCGAGGACGGCGTCGGCGCACCAGATGGGGGCGTCGGTGCGCAGGGCGAGGGCGATGGCGTCGGAGGAGCGGGAGGAGACGCGGGTGGTGCCGTCGAGGACGAGTTCGGCGAAGTAGACGGTGTCCCGCAGTTCGGTGATCTCGACGGCGGTGAGGGGGACGTCGAGGGCGTCGAGGAGGTCCCGCATGAGGTCGTGGGTGAGGGGGCGGGAGAGTTGGACGTCCTGTTGCTGGTAGGCGATGGCCGCGGCTTCGACGGTGCCGATCCAGATGGGCAGGTAGCGGTGGCCGTCGGTCTCCTTGAGCAGGACGACCGGTTGGTTGCTCGGCAGTTCCACGCGGACTCCGACTACGGTCATCATCCGCACCGGTTCGCCTCCAACGGTTCGCACCCGATTGAACGAGGACCCGCCGCGGGCAGTCCCGGGCGGGTCCTGAGTCTCTTCAGCCTACTCGTCGGCGCTTCGCGCCGCTCGTGCGTGCCGACCTCGGCTCGCCGTTTATGCGGCGGGTTTGGGTCCGGCGATGAACACGAGGCGGAATTTGCCGATCTGGACTTCGTCGCCGTTGCCCAGGCCTGCGGTTTCGACTCGTTCGCGGTTGACGTAGGTGCCGTTGAGGCTGCCGACGTCGCGGACGGTGAATCCGGCCGCGTCGCGGTGGAATTCGGCGTGGCGCCGCGAGACGGTCACGTCGTCGAGGAAGATGTCGGAGTCGGGGTGACGTCCGGACGTGGTCACCTCGGTGTTCAACAAAAAGCGCGCGCCGGCGTTCGGGCCTCTGCGGACGACCAGCAGTGCGGTGCCTGCGGGCAGTGAGTCGGCCAGGCGGGCGGAGTTGAGTTCCGCGTCGACCTCGCCGCCCTCTTGGAGGGCGGACAGGTTCATCGTGGCCGTCACATCCGGCGGAGGGAACTCGTCATTCGAACGCGTCATGGATTGCCACCTTCTGCAAGTCTGGACCCTCTGGTCACTCCGTAAGCTTCGCATACGCTCCGGCGTCGAGCAAAGCGGCGAGCGAGCCGGCGTCCTCGACTTCGATGTCGAACATCCAGCCCGCTGCGTAGGGGTCGCTGTTCACCAGTTCCGGGGATTCCGACAATTCGTCATTGCACGCAAGAATCTTACCGGTCAAGGGAGCGTACACGTCGGAGACGCTCTTGGTCGACTCGACTTCGCCGACCACGTCACCGGCCCGCACCTGGGTTCCTGCCTCCGGGAGCTGGACGTATACGACGTCGCCGAGTGCGTTCTGGGCGAAGTCGGTGATGCCGATGCGGACGACGTTGCCGTCTTTCTCCTCGACCCACTCGTGCTCCGCGGTGTAACGCAGTTGCTCCGGATTCACCTGGCGCTCCTCTCTAAGGACACCCGCCACTCGGCGGGTCGGACGATCATGACCGTATCGCCCGGCGCCGGGGCTCGTGCGGCGGGGCCACAGCGGGGTGACCGGCGAGGGGTGGGGCCGGTGTCATGCGGTGATGGGGGTGTGGGTGTTGCCGGTGCGGATGAGGCCGGCGGCTTGGCGTAGGTAGACGAGGGCGGCGAGCCAGTACAGGCCCAGGCCCCACCAGGCCAGGGCCCAGCCGAGGGGTTTGGCCCAGACGTCGGCGGCGGAGACGAGTCCGGCGATGACCAGGACGGGGAATGAGGTGAAGACGACGGTGGTGGCGGCTTTGCCGAGGAAGTGGACTTGGGGTGGGGCGAAGCCGTGCCAGCGCAAGGTGATGACGATGGAGACCAGGAGCGCTTCGCGGGCGAGGACGGCGAGGGTGAACAGCCAGGGCAGGAGGCCGATGTAGGTGAGGGTGAGGAGGGCGGTGAGGATGTAGAGGCGGTCGACGAAGGGGTCGAGGAGGCGGCCGAGTTTGGAGACTTGGTTCATGCGGCGGGCCATTTGGCCGTCGACCCAGTCGGTGCCGCCGCCGACGGCGAGGACGAGGGCGGCCTGCCAGTAGTACTGGGTGCCCAGCAGGAGGTAGCAGAACAGCGGGATGCCGAGCAGGCGGATGGCGGTGACCAGGTTCGGCCACGTCCAGACGCCCCATCCTTGGGGCGGCGCTGCTGCTGACTTGCTCAAGGCGTTCCTCTCACCGGCCCAGGTGTGGCCGGGGCCTTGGGGTCGGTCTCCTCTCGCTCGCCGGTGCGGCGAGCGGTCCATGCGTCGGTAGGCGGACAGGTGCGGTGGGTGTATCGCGATTCTAACCGGAGGTGCCGACACGCGTGTCGCGGAAATCGGGGCCCGGGCGGGCCCGGGTGGGCCTCTCCGGTGGTGGTTTGGCGAGCTGGGGGCGAGGGGCGCGGTTCCTGTGAGGAGTGCGGTGCGGGTGTGCGGGGTGCGCGAAAACGTGATGGGAAACAACCCGGGCCGGCCCGACGGGCCGGCCCGGGTTGGTTTCGGGCGCTGCGTTGGGTGTTATGCCGGTGGTGCGCCGGGGATGAAGGGTGCTTCGGGTGCGCTCTTGCGGAAGTAGGCGTTGGCGGAGGGGACGGCGAGCAGGATGATGATCGCGATCGAGCCCAGGACGCCCAGGGCGATGAAGCCGTAGGAGATGACGGCGGTCCAGGCGGGGTAGGCGCCGTTCACGGCGTCGAGGAGCGCGGTGGTGTCGATGCCGTCGGGTCCGCCGGAGGCGTCGATGGCGGCGTCGATGGATTCGGCGGAGGCGAAGAGCTGGGAGTAGGCGAGGAAGCCGCCGCAGATGAGGACGATGGGTTGGACGACCCAGGTGATGATGCGGGCGGGTCGTTTTCCGGCGCCGACGAGGAGGGCCAGGAGGACGACGAGGACGCCGATGCCGATCTGGGTGTAGGCCAGGGCGGGCGGTTGTTCGAACGTGAAGCCCTCGGGCAGGTCCGACCAGGCGAAGCCTTGGCTTTCGAGTTCGGCTTCGGCGGCGGCTTGGGAGTCGGGACCATAGATCATGCCGACGATGGTCTGGGCGATCAGGAACAGACCCAGGAGGATCTGGAGCCAGACGGCGATGGCTACCGAGGTCGGCCGGGTGCGGGTGGTGGGCGTGTCGGTCATGCGGTACCTCCGTGCGCGGGGGTTGTTACGCACACGCTAGCAAGGATCGATGACCGTCGCTGGAAGGAACTGCAGTCCTTCGCAAGTACCGCTTGACCGGTGTGGGGCTACTCCTTTCGGTCGAGGCGCCTTCGGTGGACCGCGGCGGCGGCGCCGGCGAGGCATCCGGCCATCGGCACGATCAACAGCCACAGTGCCCACGCGCTGGCCGCGAACACGATCAGGCCTCCTAGGAGGATCCCGGTCCCCGAGGGGTCTTCTCTGGTGTCGGCCAGTGCTTGGCTGAAGTTGGTGCGCCACTTCGTTGCCGGTGTCCAGGCGGCGCAGGCTCTGAGGAGGACGGTGGCGGCGAGGGCGGCGACGAGGAACGTCGCCAGGGCGAATCCGGGCCGGTAGGGGACGCTTTCTTGGGCGAGGACGGTCAGGTTGACCGCCAGGAGCGCTGCGGCGCCGATGAGGGCGAGGCCGACCGGCCAGGCGCTGCGCCACGCGGTGCGGTAGTCGCTCCAGAACAGCCGCCATGATGCCGCTTCGCCGTTGGTGTGGGCGTTGAGGTGCTTGGTGGCGGCGGCGAATGCGGCCGGGATCGTCACTACGGGAAGTGCGGCGAGGGTGATCCAGGTGCCGACCAGGAGGCATTCGGCGAAGAGCGCGAACCCTTCGCCGAATGCCCGGCGCCGGTCCCCGGCGGCGGTGGCCATCAGCCTTTGACTCCGGAGGTGGCGATCCCTTTGATGAGGAACTTCTGGAAGACCAGGAAGAACAGGACCACCGGGACCAGCGACAGGAGCGTCATGGCCATCATGCCGCCGTAGTTGGCGACGCCTTCGGAGTTGGCGTAGGACTGCAGGAGGCGCGGCAGGGGGAATTTCTCCATGTCGTAGAGGTAGATCAGGGGTCCCATGAAGTCGTTCCACGACCAGATGAACGTGAAGATCGAGGAGGTCACGATCGCCGGGCGCAGCAGCGGCAGCAGGATGGAGAAGAAGATCCGGAAGTGCCCGGCCCCGTCGATGGTCGCGGCCTGGTCGAGTTCACGCGGGATGCCGCGCAGGAACTGCATGAACAAGAACACGAAGAACGCGTCGAGGGCGAGGAACTTGCCGATGACCAGTGGCACATAGGTGTTGGTCAGGCCCAGTTCGGAGAAGATCAGGTATTGCGGGATGAGCATGACCTGGCCGGGCAGCAGGAGCGTGGCGATGACGATGCCGAGCATGAGGGTGCGGCCGGGGAACTTGAGCCGGGCCAAGGCGTAGGCGGTGATCGCCGAGGAGGCGACGGTGCCGATGACCGACAGGGCCGCGATGAGGAAGGAGTTCCAGAAGAACCGCCACAGCGGGATGCCGGCCAGGCCCTCGAAGGCGCCCGCGAAGTGCTCCCAGGTGACCTGCTGGGGCCACAGCGCGGTGTCGGTGATGATGTCGGCGTTGCCTTTGAGGGAGGCGGCGACGACCCACAGCAGGGGGTAGAGCACGACGGCGAGGACGGCGAGCATGGACAGGTGCCACACGAGTGATCTGACCCGCGTGGCGGGCCTCTTGCTCGGGGCCAGTGGGGCGGTGAGTTCGGCGCTCATCGTTGGTCCTCTCCGGCGTAGAAGACGAGTCCGCGGGCGGCGCGGAACATGATGACGGTGACGATGCCGACGGCTACGACGAGCAGCCAGGCGTAGGCCGAGGCGTAGCCCATGCGGAAGTCGGTGAACGCGAGGGTGTAGATGCGGACGGTGTAGAACAGGGTCGACCAAGCCGGGGTACCGGCTTCGCCGCCGATGATGTAGGCGGGGCCGAACAATTGGAAGGCACCGACGGTTTCCATCAGGACGTTGAAGAAGATCACCGGGGACAGCATCGGCAACGTGATGTGGACGAATTTCTTCCACTTGCTGGCGCCGTCGACATCAGCCGCCTCATAAAGCTCCTGCGGGACCTGCATGAGCCCGGCCAAGAAGATCACCATCGGCGCACCGAAACTCCAAACGGCCAGCAGCACGAGCATGAGAATCGACACCGAAGGGTTCCCCAGGAAACCCCCGCCCTCCCAACCGAACGCACTCATCAACCGATCCTGAGCCCCATCGTTACTGAACAAGGCCTTCCAGATCAAAGCGACACCCACGCTCATGGCGATGAGCGACGGCATGTAGAACGCGGCCCGATAGAACCCCATACCCCGCCGCTGCTGCGACAACAACATCGCGACCAACAGCGAAGCGACGAGTTTGACCGGAACGGCGACCAAGACGTACACGACGGTGACCTTGACCGCGCGAGCGAACATCGGGTCAGAGAAGATCGCGGTGTAATTGGCCGCCCCGACCCAACTACCGCCCCGGATGAGGTGGTAGTCGGTGAACGACAGATACAGCGACCAAGCCATGGGCCCGATCGTCAATACCGCGGTGCCGATGAGCCAAGGGACCATGAAGGTGTAACCGACCAGGCGCTCACCGCCGCGCACGGCCGAGGAGCGGCGCTTGGCCGCCCCTCGGCTCGGGCGCTGCGGTGGCGCGTCGGCCGCACCGGCCCGGCCCAGGCTCGGCGCGGTGGTGGGAGATGACGCTGACACGGCAGTTTCCTTCGTTATTGCTCGGCGGCCAAGAGGGTCTCGGCCTCGGTGAAGAACGTAGCGGCAGCCGCATCGGGCGCGAGCTCGCCGAACAGGACCTGCTCGTAGATCTCGCCGAACTTCACCTCGATGCCGCCGGTCGCCGCAGGCGGCGGCGGAGGCGGCGCGGTCAGGTACTGCTCCACACTCGCCTCATAGTCCAGGACCTGCTGCGCGATCGCATCGATCTCGACATTGTCACGCCCGACATTGGTAGCCGGGACGCCCCGGTTGGTACCGAGGATCGCGATCGCCTCGGGATCGGTGAGCAGGAAGTCGATGAGCTTCCCCGACTGCTCGGGATACTTCGTGGTCGCAGAGACGCACAACTGCATCGACGGCTTCAAATACAGCCCGAGATTGGTCGGATCCAGCGTCGGCGGCGCCGCCAGCGCCAACGTCCCGCCGTTCTCGGCCACCGTCGGCGAATACCAGGCCAGGAAATTGTCCCAACCGAGGTCGGCACCGACCGCGTCGAGGACGAACCCGTTCTCCGGAGCCCACTGAGAGGACACGTCGATCGGCGGGACATCCCCGGCCGCCTGCAAGTCCTGCGTCATCGACCACCAGGCCACCAGCGTGTCCTGATCGAAGTTGAGGGCCTTGCCGTCCTCGGTGTAGAAGCTGCCACCCTGCTGGCGCAGCCACAACTCCATGAAGTGGTACTGGCCCGCGTAGTCCCCGCCACCCCACTTGCCCTCATCGAGCGTCGCCGAGACGGTCGCGATCGACCGGTGGTAGTCCTCCCACGTGTAACCGGCCTCGAGGGTGACGCCGGCATCGCCCCACCAGTCGTCGCGATGGATCAGCCCGAGCGTGTTGCCCGCGATCGGCACGGCCACGAGCTCACCGTTCACATGCCCCGTGTCGAGGAAACCCTCGATGAAGTCAGAGGTGTCGACCACCCCTTCGAGCGGCAGCAGCAGCCCGTTGCCACCGAACTGCAGCAGCCGCGAGTAGTCCATGTTGAGCACGTCGGGCAGGTCCTTCGCGGCCATGCGCGTGGTCATCGACTCCCAGTAGGTCGGGAAGTCCGCGAAGTTCGTGCGGACCTTCACACCCACATTCTTCTCCTCGAACAAGTCGACGGCCTGCTGAGTGATCTCGGCGCGCGCCCCGTCGCCCCACCATTCGAAACTGATCTCGATCGGGTCGTCGGCCGTGCCCGCGGGACCGTCGCCCCCGCACGCGGCAGCGGCCGCCATGACGGCGGCGCCGGAGGCACCGGCGAGGAGGGAACGTCGCCGGAAACCGGAAGAGTGGCGGATCATCGTTGATTGCTCCTTCTTGATTGAGGGGTCCCACCGAAGCGGGCTGGATATATGCGATTCAGTTCGAATGCAACCGCGCAGCGGCCGCAACCCACGGGCCCTGAGACCCTTGGGGAGTGTGAAGTCTCGGCCGCGCCGAAGCCCGCGCCACCGCATGCCGGGCCTCGCTCCCTGGCGCGACGAGCCCGACCGCCTGGGCCTGAACCAGCGCATTGCCCAGCGCCGTGGCCTCATCGGGCCCAGCCCAAACCGACAGGCCAGTCGCATCAGCGGTGCGCTGGCACAACAAGTGGTTGTTCGCTCCCCCACCGACCAGATGCACCGCCGAAACCGCGATGTCGGTGAGACGCTCAAGGCCTTCGATCGCCCGCCGATGCGCCAAAGCGAGCGAATCCACCACGCACGCCGCGACCTCGACCGGACTTTCAGGAACCGGCTGACCGGTCTCGACGCAGAAGCCGCGAATGCGCTCGGGCATGTCCCCCGGCCCCGCGAACCGGGCGTCATCGGGATCGACCACCGACACCAAAGGCGGCAGCTTCGCAGCCCGGTCGAGCACCTCCCCCAAATCCACGTCCAGACCCTGGGCCCGCCAGGCATTGAACGATTCACTCAGCAGCCACAGCCCGGCCACGTTCCGCAGAAACCGCACCGACCCGTCAGCGCCACGCTCATTCGTATACCCCGCCTCACGCGCCGCCTCACCGGTGACCGGCGTATCGCGTTCGATACCGACCAGCGACCAAGTCCCACAGGAGATGAACGCGCTGGCGGTGTGCTGGTAGGGAATGGCGGCGATGGCGGCGGCGGTGTCGTGGCTGGCCGTCGCGACGACGTTCGTGTTCGGGGCCAGGCCGGTGGCGGCGGTGATCTCGGGCAGGACCGGGCCGAGGATGGCACCGGTGGCCGTGATCGGCCCGAGCAGGTCGGGGGCGAGGCCGGGTATCCACGTGTGCGTCTGGAGGTCGACCAGGCCGGTGGTGGAGGCGTTGGTGGCCTCCCAGGCCATGACTCCCGACAGCCAGTAGGAGCACAGGTCCGGCATCAGCAGCAGACGCTTCGCCGCCGTGAGAGTCTCGGGACTTTCGGCGGCGAGTTGGAACACGGTGTTGAACGGCTGCGACTGGATCCCGGTGCGCGCGAACAACGCCTGTTCGTCATGCTCGGCCAGGAACTCCTTGCGCGCGGCGCTGTTGCGGGCGTCCCGGTAGGACACCGGGTTGGCGATCAGGTGCCCTTCGGCGTCGAGGAGCCCGTAGTCGACCGCCCACGAATCCACCCCGACCGACACCGCATCCCCCACGGCCCGCAAGCCGTCGAGGATGCCTGACCATAGGCCGAGCACGTCCCAGTACAAGCGCCCCCGTACCGGCACCGCCCGGTTCGCAAACCGCGCCACCTGCACCAGATCAACGCGGCCGTCGTGGACGCGCGCGGCCATGACCCGTCCCGACGACGCCCCCAGATCGACCGCAGCCACCACACTCATCGCAAGAACCCCTGAGGATTGCCCGAATCCACCGGAATGTGCACCCCGGTGGTCAGCCCCAGATCCGGGCCGACCAGCGCGAACACCGCATCGGCGACCGACGAGGGCAGCACCTCGCGTCCCAGGAGCGTCCGGCCCGCGTAATACCGACCCAGCTCGGACTCCTCGACCCCGTAGACGGCGGCCCTCTCAGCGCCCCAGCCACCGGCGAAGATCCCCGACCCGCGCACCACCCCGTCCGGGTTCACGCCGTTGACACGAATCCCGTGCGCCCCGAGCTCAGCGGCGAGCAGGCGCACCTGATGCGCCTGATCGGCCTTCGTCGCCGAGTACGCGATGTTGTTCGGACCGGCGAACACCGAGTTCTTCGAAGCGATGTAGACGATGTCCCCACCCAGGCCCTGATCGACCATGACCTGCGCGGCCTCACGCGAGACCAGGAACGAACCCTTCGCCATCACGTCATGCTGGAGATCCCAATCCGCGGCCGTGGTCTCCAAGAGCGGCTTCGACAACGACAACCCCGCGTTGTTCACCACCAGGTCGACGCCGCCGAAGGCCACCACCGCCGCCGCCAACGCTTCCTTGATCGAAGCCTCATCGGTGACATCACACGCCACCCCGAGCGCCACATCGGCCCCGCCGATCTCCGCCGCAGCCGCCTCGGCTTTCGCCTCGTCGAGGTCGGCGATCACCACACACGCGCCCTCGCTCGCCAGCCGCGCGGCAGTCGCCTTCCCGATCCCACCAGCCGCGCCGGTCACGAACGCGATGCGCCCGGCCAGGGCCTTCGGCGCCGGCATGCGTTGGAGTTTCGCCTCTTCAAGGGACCAGTACTCGATGCGGAACTTCTCGGACTCGTCGATCGGCGTATAGGTCGAGAGCGCCTCGGCGCCGCGCATCACGTTGATCGCGTTCACATAGAACTCGCCCGCGACGCGCGCGGTCTGCTTGTTCTGCCCGAAGGAGAACATCCCGACCCCGGGGACGAGGACGATCGCCGGGTCGGCGCCGCGCATCGCCGGCGAATCGGCCTCGGCGTAGCGCTCGTAATAGGCCTGATAGTCGGCCCGGTAGGCCGCGTGCGCCTCCTTGAGGTGAGCGATAACCTCCGGCAATGGCGCCCCAGGCGACGTACGCACGACAAGAGGCCGGACCTTGGTGCGCAGGAAATGATCGGGACACGACGTGCCCAACGCGGCCAGATCGAACAACCGCTCCGAGGACAGAAACTCAAGCACCGCAGGGTCATCGGTGAAGTGCCCGACCTGGCGCCGATCGGTCGACGCCAGCCCCCGGATCACCGGCCCCAGCGCCGCCGCACGCGCGACCCGATCCCCCGCATCGAGCGGGGCCTGCTCGGCGACGGCAGCACCGAACGGCGCCGCCTTCCCATGCTCGGCGATATACGCCGCACAGCCACGGATGATCTCCAGCGAGTTCGCCTCGCACTCATCAGACGTCGCACCCCATGCGGTGATCCCGTGACCGCCGAGAATGCACCCGATGGCCTGCGGGTTCGCCGCCTGTACCGCCGCGATGTCCAACCCCAACTGGAATCCGGGACGGCGCCAATCCACCCACACCACCCGGCCTGCGAAACACGCTTCAGTCAACGCCGGCCCATCAGCCGCGGTCGCGAACGCGATCCCCGAATCCGGATGCAGATGATCCACATGCGCCGCCTCGACCAGGCCGTGCATGGCCGTATCGATCGACGGCGCGGCCCCGCCCCGCCCGTGCAGGCAGTAGTCGAACCGGCCGACCATCTCGTCTTCGGTATCGACCCCCGGATAGGCGCCGGCCATGGCCCGCAACCGGTCCAGGCGCAGCACCGCCAAGCCTTGCTCGGTGAGCGTCCCCAGGTCCCCGCCGGAGCCCTTGACCCACAACAGTTCGACGTCCTCGCCGGTCACCGGATCGGTGCCGGTGCCTTTGGCGGAGGTGTTCCCGCCGGCGAAGTTCGTGTTCCGCTTGTCGGCACCGAGCCGGTTGGACCGGGCGATGAGTTCGGCGCTGGTCATCTAGGCCCCCCATCCGGCGGCGGTGCCGCCCAGGCGGTCGGCGGTGACGTGTTCGGTGTAGCCCGAGGCCGCGTAGGCGCGCATCGGGTCGGGATCGAGTCCTTGTTCTTCGCGCAGTTCGGCCAGGAGGGGGCGGACGTCGGTGTTGTAGGCGTCCATGAGGACGGCGTTCGCGCCGAGCACGTCGCCTGCGGCTTGGGCCTTGGCGAGGGCGTCGCGGTCGACCAGGAGTGCTTTGGCGGTGGCTTCTTGGACGTTCATGACCGACCTGATCTGGCCGGGGATCTTCGCTTCGATGTTGTGGCACTGGTCGAGCATGTAGGCGATGCCTGAACCTGGCTCGAGCGCGTCGTGGGAGGCGAGTTCGCAGAGGATGCGGAAGAGTTGGAACGGGTCGGCGGCGCCGACCATGAGGTCGTCGTCGGCGTAGAACCGCGAGTTGAAGTCGAACCCGCCGAGTTTCCCTTCCCGCAGGAGGACCGCGACGATGAACTCGATGTTGGTGCCCGGCGCGTGGTGGCCGGTGTCGATGACGACCTTTGCCTTGGGGCCCAAGCGGAGGGTGTGGGCGTAGGCGGTGCCCCAGTCGGGGACGTCGGTGGTGTAGAACGCCGGCTCGAACAGCTTGTACTCCAAAAGGAGCCTCTGGCCCTCGCCCAGGCGGGCGTAGACCTCGTCGAGGACGGCGGCGAGGCGGTCCTGGCGGGCGGTGATGGAGTCTTGGCCGGGGTAGTTGGTGCCGTCGGCGAACCAGAGTTTGAGGTCGGCAGAGCCGGTGGCGTCCATGATGTCGACGCATTCGAGCAGGTGGTCGGTGGCTTTGCGCCGCACGGCCGGGTCGGGGTGGCACACGGACCCGAGCCGGTAGTCGTCGTCTTGGAAGGTGTTGGCGTTGATGGTGCCGATGCCGATGCCGAGGTCCTCGGCGCGGGAGGTGAGGGCGGCGTAGTCGTCGACCTTGTCCCAGGGGATGTGGAGGGCGACGGTGCCGGCGGCGCCGGTGTGGCGGTGGACTTGGGCGGCGTCGGCGAGTTTCTCGAAGGGGTCGCGGGGGACGCCGGGCTGGGGGAAGACCTTGAAGCGGGTGCCGGAGTTGCCGAACGCCCAGGAGGGCAGTTCGATGCTCTGTGCGGCGAGGACGCGCTTGACGTGGGTGGCGCTCATCGGCGGGCTCCTTCGGCAGCGGCGGCCAGTTGGGTCTCCAGGTTGAACACTTCGGGCAGGACGCGGAACGCATCGTCGGCGGACGTCTCGTCTTCGAAGAACGGCGCCATCTCCGCTTGCCAGCGGGTGTTGACCTCGGTATCGGCCATGCGGGCGCGGGCGGCGTCGAAGTCGTCGGTCTCCAGGTAGCCGACGAGGAGGCCGTCGTCTGCCAGGAACAGCGAGTAGTTGCGCCATCCGGCGTCCTGGAGGGCGGTGAGCATGTCGGGCCAGACCTGGGCGTGCCGCTCGCGGTATTCGGCGATGCGTTCGGGTTTGACGCGGAGCGTGAAGCACACGCGGGTGTGCGGCGGTCCTGCCTGTGGTGCCGTCGTCACGTAGGTGCCTCCTGAGGCGGGGACGCGGTGTGTTGCCACCACGTTTTTGAATCGTTTCATGAGTAGGTTTCGATAAGTTAGAACGTGGAGTACGCGGTTGTCAAGGTGCGGCCACCATCTTTTTCGAACACGGTTCGGTATATGCTCCTCTGGTTCGCCCTCCGGTGTTGAACCGTTTCAAACCGATTTCGGAGGGCCCCACCGCCCCTGGTGTTCCCGATAGACTTCGTGAGGTGACGATGAGCACTACCAGCATGAAGGATGTGGCCCGCGCGGCGGGCGTGTCGGTGGGCACGGTCTCGAATGTGCTCAATCGGCCCGATGCGGTGGCCGAGGAGACGCGGGCGCGGGTGCTGGCCGCGATCGCCGAGTTGGGGTATGTGCGCAATGATTCGGCGCGGCAGTTGCGGGCGGGGCGTTCGCGCAACGTCGCGGTGGTGGTGCTGGACGTGGCGAACCCGTTCTTCACCGATGTGGTGCGCGGGGCCGAGCCGCTGATCGAATCGGCCGGGGGCGTGGTGACCGTGTGCGATTCGGGTGAGGATGTGGGCCGCGAGCGGCGGCATCTGGAGATCCTGGAGGAGCAGCGGGTGCTGGGCCTGTTGATCACGCCGGTGGACGATTCGTCGGCGTCGTGGATCGAACGCCTTGCCGGGCATGACATTCCGGTGGTGCTGGTCGACCGGGGGGCGGGACGGCACCCGTACTGCTCGGTGGCGGTGGACGACGTGCACGGCGGGCGCCTGGCGGCCGCGCATCTGGCTGAGCGCGGGCATCGGCGGATCGCTTTCGTGGGGGGTCCGGCGTCGATTCCGCAGGTGGCCGATCGTCTGGCCGGGTGCCGACAGGTCTGCGAGGAGTCCGGTGTGGACCTGGAGGTGCTGGCGACCCCGGGGCTGAACGTGGCGGCCGGCCGGGAGGCGGTCGAGGCGATGCTGGCGCGCCCCGAGCGGCCTACGGCGGTGTTCTGCGCGAACGATCTGGTGGCCCTTGGCGCGCTGCAAGGGCTGACGATGCACGGGGTGAAGGTGCCCCAGGAATGCGCGATCGTCGGTTACGACGACATCGACTTCGCCGCCGCGGCGGCGGTGCCGCTGTCGTCGGTGCGCCAGCCCCGGGCGCAACTGGGCCGCACGGCCGCGCAGCTGCTGTTCGATGAGATCAGTGAGGGCCAGGGGCACACGCATCGCAACGTGGTGTTCCAGCCCGAGCTGGTGGCGCGGGCGTCGACCGCTTGATACACCGATCACTGTAACGGTAAAGTCCCCTGGTGGGAGCCGCGGAGGGCTCTGGTAGCGTCAGCGCGCACCGGGCCCACGAGGGCTCAAGTGACCGTTCACATCGAGTTTTTCCGGAGGCGATCATGGCCGACCACCACCGCGCACGCATCGAATTCGACCCCCGCTTCACTGTCGCCGAAGTCCCCGACCGCCTCTTCGGCTCCTTCGTCGAACACCTCGGCCGCTGCGTCTACACCGGCATCTACGAACCCGACCACCCCACCGCCACCCCCGAGGGCCTGCGCGGCGACGTCCTCGACCTCATCGCCGAACTCGGCCCCACGATGATCCGCTACCCCGGCGGCAACTACGTCTCCGGGCACCGCTGGGAAGACGGCATCGGCCCCAAACAGGACCGTCCCCGCCGCCTCGACCTCGCCTGGCGCACCACCGAGACCAACCAGTTCGGACTCGGCGAGTTCATCACCTTCTGCCGCACCGTCGGCGTCGAACCCAACATGGCCCTCAACCTCGGAACCCGAGGCCTCGAAGAGGCCCTCGACCTCCTCGAATACGCCAACCACCCCGGCGGCACCCATTGGTCGGACCTGCGCCGCTCCCACGGCCACGCCGAGCCCTTCGACATCAAGCTGTGGTGCCTGGGCAACGAGATGGACGGCCCCTGGCAGATCGGCCAGCGCACCGCCACCGAGTACGGCCGCATCGCCGACCAGACGGCCCGCGCCATGCGCATGATCGACCCCGGCCTCGACCTCGTCGCCTGCGGCTCCTCTTCCCGCGCCATGCCCACCTTCGGTGCCTGGGAGGCCGAAGTCCTCGCCCAGTCCTACGAATCGGTCGACTACATCTCCGCCCACGCCTACTACCAGCCCCACGGCGGCGACCTGGCCTCGTTCATGGCCAGCGCCCAGGACATGGAGCTGTTCATCGACGGCGTGATCGCCACCGCCGACGCCGTGGGCGCGAAGCTCAAGAGCGACAAGAAGATCAACATCGCCTTCGACGAGTGGAACGTCTGGTATCAGGACGCGCCCGCACCGGAGCAGGCTGAGCCGTGGCCGGTCGCACCCCGCCAGCTCGAAGACGTCTACTCGGCGATGGACGCCGTGGTGTTCGGGTCGCTGCTGATCACGCTGCTGCGCCGCTGCGACCGGGTCACCGCCGCCTGCCTCGCCCAATTGGTCAACGTGATCGCCCCGATCATGACCGAACCGGGCGGCCCGGCTTGGCGCCAGACCACGTTCTATCCCTTCGCCGAGGCCTCGGCGCACGGCCGCGGGACCGTCCTGGGCGTCAACGCGGACGCTCCGGTGCTGGACACCGCGAAGTACGGGGAGGTGCCGGCGCTGCACTCGGTGGCCGTGGCGAACGAGGACGGCACGATCACGGTGTTCGCGGTCAACCGCGACCTCGAATCCCCGCTTTCGCTGGAGATCGACGCGGCGACGCTGCCCGCGTTCACCGATGTGGCGGTCTCGACATTGACCGACGCCGACCCGCACGCGAAGAACACCCTCGCCGAGCCCGAGCGCGTCACCCCCGCCGTCAACAAGGAAGTGACGGTGAAGGAAGGTCTCATCACGGTCGAGTTGCCGCCGATGAGCTGGAACACCATCCGCATCGCCTAGGCGCACAACGAGTCCGGGCCCGCAGCTGTGCTGCGGGCCCGAACTCGTCGCCTGCTATTGGGCGAAGGTGTCGGCCATGTCGTAGAACGCTACGGCCGCAGCCTTGTCGCCCTCGACGGTCACCGCCTCGACCGAGGTCCGCCGCCACAACCAAAGCAGCACCTCATGCGCCGAACCAGACACGGTCGCCCGCGCCTTCGAAGTGAGGCCGTCGGTCACATCAATGCCTTCAGGGGTCACTGACACGGTCCATGCCCGGCCCTCGGTCGCAAATCCGATCGACAGGCCGTCGTTGGCTTCCAGGACCCCGCCCACCCATTCGCGGTAGGCCCGACTCCCCCAGGCCATCATGACTTCGAAGAACTCGTCCACGCCATCGGCGGCCAGCGCCCCATCCGCGACCGTCACCGGCAGTCCGGCGGCTTGCTCGGCGTCCACTCGGTGGATCAATGTCTCCTGCGCCATGCGACGAATCCAGAAACCGGTCGTCTGATCCGGCCCGTACCACGTGTACGACAGCGTCTCCGGACCCCGGGCCGCGAACTCGCCGAGCAGCTCGGCCAGGGCGTCATCGAAACGCGCCTCGACATCTCCCTGGCGCACCGGCAGATCCGCTTCGACCGGTTCCCGCAACAGCCGCATCGACGCCACCTTGTCGTCGTACACCTCCACCACATGGTCGACCAGACCCGTCACGTCCCAATCCGGGCAGCACGGCACCACCGCCTTCGGATCGGCGGCCAATACGGCGGACTTGAAACGGGCGGCCTCAGCGACCAGATGCGAGTGCAACACGGGGAAATCCATGCCGCGATCCTGCCACGCACCCCCGACGCTCACCCCACGTGGGCCCGCCAGCCGCCTTCCTCGGTGATGTCGACTCCGGTCGGTGTGTTGGCGGTGAAGCCGGTGGTCCAGGTGCCGTCGGCCAGTTCGAGGGGGCCGAGGGTCATGGGGGCGGGGAGCGCATGGAGGAAGGTGCCGAGGGCGGCCCGGGAGAGGAGCCAGCGTTCGCCGGGCAGGTTCGTGCCGCGTTCGTCGCGGACGAGGAAGGGTTTGGGGACGGTGGTGTCGAGGGCGTACATGCGGTAGGCCGCCGCGGTGGTGATCTCGCCGTCGTAGCGGGCGCCGAGGTCGGTGAGTTGGCGGTTGAGGGGCATGCCTTTCATGTGGGCGCCGAAGACGACCAGTTCGGTATCGGCGGGGGCGAACAGGGGGGCGGGGACGCCGAGGTAGCGGGCGGCGAGGTCGATCGCGACTTGGTCGGCGAAGGCGGGGGTGATGACCGAGACGCCGAAGTGCTTGGTGCCCGCTCGTCCGGCGGGGACGGCGACGGCGGCCATGTCGAGGAGGTTCACGAAGTTGGTGTAGGTGCCCATGAGGGCGTTGAGGCCGATCGGGTCGGCCCCGACTTCGGCGATCGTGGGGTGGCGGGGCGCGGTGGGGAGCACCAGGGCGTCGAAGTCGGCCAGGAGTGCGGCCGCTTTGGTGCGGGCTGCGCGCAGGCGCTGCTGGTCGAAGGCGAGGTCGGCGCCGCTGAATTTGCCTGCGGCTCTGACGATCGCGGCGACGGTGGGGTCGGCGTCGGCCGGGAGGGTGTCGAGGTGGGCGCCGAACGCGGCGTAGCGTTCGGCCAGGAGCGCGCCCTCGTAGAGCAGGAGTGCGGCGTCCAGGAGCGGCCTGGCATCGAAGGGGACGAGGTCGGCGCCGGCGGCGGCGAACGCTTCCAGCGCTTTGGTCCACAGTGGTGTGAAGTCGGGGTCGAGGGCGGCCAGGTTCGCCTCGATCGGGACGGCCAGGCGCGGGCGCGGCGGCGCGGCGAGGTGGAGGTGGGCGGGCCAGGGCCGCCAGGCCGGGTCTGCTGAGGTCGGTGGGGACATGACGCGCATCGTCTCGGCCGCGAGCGCGAGGTCGGGCGCGAACACGGTCAGGCAGTCGTAGGAAGGCGAGGCGGGCACGACCCCGTCGACCGGGATCACCCCGAGGGTCGCTTTCAATCCCACGATGCCGCCCAGGGCCGCGGGAACGCGTCCCGACCCGGCGGTGTCGGTGCCGAGCGCGAAGTCCACGATCCCCAAGGCGACGGCCACGGCCGAACCGGATGAGGACCCGCCGGAGATCAGGTCGGGGTCGGCGGCGGACCGGACGGCCCCGTAGGGGCTGCGGGTGCCGACCAAGCCGGTCGCGAACTGGTCGAGGTTGGTCTTCCCGATGCAGATCGCGCCCGCTTCCTGGAGCCGGACGACCGCTGAGGCGCTGCTTTCGGGGGTGTACGCGTAGGAGGGGCAGGCCGCCGTGGTCGCGAACCGCTCCCCCTCCGGGCTGGGGCCGAGGTCGATGTTGTCCTTGACGGCGAACAGCAGCCCCGCGAGCGGCAGGCTCGGATCGGTGCGGCCCGCCTCGGCCAGGACATGTGTCTTGTCGCGCAGGGCGATCCAGATCTCCGGCCGGGCCACTTCGGCGATCCGCGCATAGGCGGCCTCGACTCGGGTCCGTATGGATGCTGCGCTCACAGTGCTCCTCGCCTCGTTCACTTGGTGCCGCCGATGACCAGCAGCGGCGCGCCGGGGGCGACCTGGTCGCCGGGCGCGGCGAGCACGCGCGCCACCGTCCCGGACGCAGGGCAGGCTACCGGCATCTCCAGTTTCATCGCCTCCAAGACCACCACCGTGTCCCCGGCGGTGACCGTGTCGCCTTCGCTGACGTCCAGGCGCCACACGCTCGCGGCCATCGGCGCCTCCACCAGTACCTCACCGGGAGCGAGCGGGACCGTGGCGTCGCCGTGCGGGGCCGGTTCGGTGTGGTCGCGGTCGAACTCCCCGGCCGCGGCCCAGCGGGCGCGTTCGGCCTCGAACGCGGCGGCTTGGCGGGTACGGAACGCCTCGATCTCGGACGCGTTGTCGCGCAGCAGCCGCCGGTAGTCGGCGAACGCGAACTCGCCCTCGCGGATGTCGATCTCGGCCCGCCCGGCCGCGAGCTCGCGGCGCCGCTCGGCCAGCTCGTCCTCGGTGACGCGCTCGAACACCACCCGGTCGAAGAACCGCAGCAGCCACGGAAGGTCGTCTTTGAACGAGGGCAGGTCCCGCAGCCCTGACCAGATCGGCGCCGTCCGCCCCACCAGCTGGTACCCGCCGGGTGAATCCATTCCGTAGATGCACATGTACGACCCGCCGATACCTACGGTCCCCTCGGCCGTCCATGTCCTCGCCGGGTTGTACTTCGTGGTGACCAGGCGGTGCCTCGGATCGATCGGCACCGCCGCCGGAGCGCCCAGATACACATCGCCCAAGCCCAGCACGAGCCACTCGGCGGCCGTGGCCAGCTCGGCGACGTCCTCGATCCGGTCGAGCCCGTTGATGCGGCGGATGAACTCGATGTTCGAAGGATTGAACAGCGCGTCGTCGCGCACATTGGTCGTATAGCGGGCGATCGCCTCATCGACGACCGCGTCGTTCCACGAGATCGGCAACCGCACCTGACGCGAGGGCACCACCATGTCCTCGATGTCGGGCAGATCCGCCTCCAACTCCACCAACAGGCCCGTGAGCGCCCGGATCGGGAGTACGTCGGGGTCGACGTGCAAATGGAGGGACCGCACGCCGGGCGTGGTGTCGATCAGACCCGCCGGGGCGGCCTCGGCCAGCGCCGACATGAGCGCCCCGACCCGCATCCGCAGGCCCAGGTCGAGCTGCATCGGACCGTATTCGAGCAGCACCGCGTCATCCCCGGCCCGCCGATAGGCCACCGCCGGACGGTCGCCGTCCGCCTCGATCACAGCGAGCGTGGCCGCATCCTCAGCAGCCCGCGGCAACGGCACGGGCGCGGCGATCGGGTTGGCGCGCAGCCGGTCGGCTTCAGCCTCGGCCACGGGCACGAACCGGACGGTGTCGCCGGGGCGCAACTGCCCGAGCTTCCACCGATCCGACGAGGTCACCGTGAACGGACACGCGAACCCGCCCAGGCTCGGCCCGTCCGGGCCCAACAATGCCGGAGTGTCCCCGGTGAAGTTCACCGTCCCCACCGAATACGGATTGTCGTGCAGGTTCGAAGGGTGCAGCCCCGCTTCACCGCCGTCACGCCTCGCCCATTCGGGGCGCGGCCCGTCCAGACGCACCCCCGAACGCCCCGCATGGACCTGCACCGTCCAGGACGCGTCGTAGATCCGCTCCATGTCCCGCTGCGTGAAGTAATGCGGCGCCGGCTGCGGCCCGGGGGTGACCGCGAGCGCCCAGTCGTGGCCGAACACGGGCCGGTCCTCAACAAGGATCGCAGTGGCGGGGGCTTCGGCGAGGACCGGAACGAGCCGGTCCCCCACCCGCAGCTGGTCGCCGGTGTAGCCGCCGATGCGCCCGGGCGGGAACGTCGAAGCCGAACCGAGAAACGTCGGAACGTCAAGGCCCCCTTGGAACAGCACATACGCGCGAGCGCCCGCGCCTGCGATCTGCCCGATGTCGAGGACCCCGCCGGCGGGTACCCGGACCGGCTCCCACTGCGCCACCGGCACCCCGTCGAGGACGACCGGTACCGGTGCGCCGGTCACGCACACCGTGACCGGGACGCTGAACCGCAGACTCGGCCCCGCGATCGTGCACTCCAGACCCGGCAGACCTTCGTCATTGCCCAGAGCGCGGTTGCCCAGGCGAAACGACAGGTCGTCCATCGGCCCCGACGGCGGCACCCCCACCTGCCAGTGCCCGATCCGGCCCGGGAAGTCCTGCACCGTGGTCAGCACCCCCGCCGCCAGCACGTCGATCCGCGGCGACGCGTCCCTGATCGAAGCGACCGTCCCCGTGTCATGGGCGACCGCCGCCACCCGCGCATCGACCGCCGCGGCCCGCAACTGCCCCAGGTTCGTGTGGACGCCCTCGATCCTGGTCTCGTCCAACGCTTCAGCCAGCGCCGCCCACGCCTGCTCACGGGTCTCGCCGCCGGTGATGATCTTCGCCAGCATCGGGTCGTAGACCGCAGGCACCTCCAGGCCCCGCTCGATCCACGTGTCCACCCGGGCACTCTCAGGGAAGTCCACACAGGTCAAGAGCCCGGCCGAAGGCAGGTGGTCGCGCGCGGGGTCCTCGGCGTACACCCGCGCCTCCACCGCTGCCCCGATCACCGCCGGACCCGAATCCGGAATCTCGTCGAGGAACCCGGTGTCCCCAGCGGCGGCGCGGATCATCCACTCCACCAAGTCGATCCCCAGAATCCGCTCGGTCACCGGATGCTCGACCTGCAACCGTGTGTTGAACTCCAGGAACGACGCCTCCTCACGCTCGGCGTCGTAGATGAACTCCACCGTCCCCGCCGAACGATACGAAGCCGAAGCCGCCAAAGCCCTTGCGGCACTGTGCATCCCCTCGCGTACGGCTTCCGGGAGATGCGGCGCGGGGGCCTCCTCGACGACCTTCTGATGGCGCCGCTGCAACGTGCAGTCCCGGTCCGCAAGGCTCACCACCCGGCCCAGACCGTCGCCGAACACCTGCACCTCCACATGCCGCGCCCGCCGCACGAACCGCTCCAAGTACACCGCGTCGTCCCCGAAATTGTCGGCCGCCAACCGCCGCACCGAAGCGAACACCTCGGCCAGTTCCGCAGCGTCGTTCGCCACGCGCATCCCGATACCCCCGCCACCGGCCGAAGCCTTCACGATCACCGGGAACCCGATCCCCGAGGCCGCCTCCACAGCCGCATCGACCGAACCGAGCGCCCCGGTCCCCGCAGCGAGCGGCACCCCGGCCGCGGCCGCAGCCTCGCGCGCGGTCACCTTGTCCCCGAACAACTCCAGATGCTCCGGACTCGGCCCGACGAACACCAGACCCGCCTCGGCCACCCGCCGCGCGAACTCCGCGTTCTCGGCCAAGAACCCGTACCCCGGATGCACCGCCTGCGCACCCGAATCCTTCGCCGCCGACAAGATCGCGTCCACGTTCAGATACGACTGCGCCGGAGCGGCCGGGCCCACGCACACCGCCACATCCGCCTCCCGCACATGCAACGACGCCGCATCCGCCTCCGAATACACCGCCACCGCCCGCGCACCCAACCGATGCGCCGAACGCGCGATCCGCCGCGCGATCTCGCCGCGATTGGCGATCAGGATTCGCTCGAACACCACAGGACCCACTTCCGATAAGAGAGATTAAGGACGGACCGCGTTCGCCAGATGCGCCCACGTCAAAGCCGCCTCCGCACGACCCACCACCACCGACCGCGACGTCTCGATATGCCCGGCCAAGATCGCCGTCGCCTCCGCGAACCGACCCTCAAGCGCCCCTTCGGCGATCGCGATGTGCTCGGCGATCGTCGCCGCCATCCGCTCGGCGGTGAAGTAGTCGAACATCCGCGCGGGCCTGATCTTGTTGTTGACGACCTTCAACGCCTCGGCGAGCTGCGCGTTGCCCGAGGACGCCAGGAGGGTCAGGTGGTAGCGCTCGTCGGCGTCGACCATCCCCGCGCCCGGTTCGGGCGGGGCCGCCCGCAGCGCGTACCAGCGGT
This sequence comes from Glycomyces sp. NPDC046736, assembly GCF_040645615.1. Lineage (NCBI taxonomy): Bacteria > Bacillati > Actinomycetota > Actinomycetes > Glycomycetales > Glycomycetaceae > Glycomyces > Glycomyces sp. NPDC046736. Next base: position 113,864 of record NZ_JBEYYO010000013.1, read on the forward strand.
CGAGCTCGGGGCCGAGGAGGTCCCGGTCGTGGCGCACCTCCGGGTCGGCCGCGGCGCGGGCCAGGCCGCGCAGTTCGAGCGTGAGGCGCACTTCGTAGAGCTCGTTGAGCTGCGCGATGTGGGGCCGGTACGGATAGAGGCCGTCGACCTCGCGCGAGACCAGGCCGTCGGCGGCCAGGCGGCTCAGCGCTTCGCGCACCGGGGTGCGCGAGACGCCGTAGTTCCCGGCCAGTCGCTCCTCGCCGAGGCGCTTGCCCGGCTCGTACCGGCCGGCCATGAGGTCGGCGCGCAGCGCCACGTAGACACGCGCCGCGAGCGGCTCGTTCGATTCGGGCAGTGGACTGAAGCTCATATCGACAGCGCCTCCCGCACCCGCGTCTCGGCGCCCGAACCGGTCGCGCCCTCGGAGGCCACACGGCCCGACCGCAGCACGGTGTAGCGGCTCGCGGCCTGCAACGCGAACCCGAGATGCTGCTCGACCAGCAGCACCGACAGACCACCCGCAGCGAGATCCACAATGGTCGACTCGATCTCGGCGACCACGTTCGGCTGGATGCCCTCGGTCGGCTCGTCGAGGATGAGCAGCCGCGGCTCGGTGATCAGCGCCCGCGCGATCGCGAGCTGCTGCCGCTGCCCGCCCGAGAGCAGCCCGGCCTGGCGGCCAAGAAGCGGCCGCAGCGCCGGGAAGCGGTCGAGCTGCTCGTCGACGAGGACCTTGCCGCGCTTGCGTCCGTCGGCGACCAGGCGCAGGTTCTCCCCCGTGCTCAAATGCGCGAAGCACTGCTGGCCTTGGGGCACATAGGCCATCCCCGCTTTGACGCGCCGGTTCGCGGCCTTGCCGGTGACGTCCTCGCCGTCGAAGGTGACGGTGCCTCGCATGGCCGGGAGGAGGCCTACCACCGCGCGCAGCAGCGTGGTCTTCCCGGCCCCGTTGTGGCCCATGACCGCCACGACCTCGTCGGCCCCGACTTCGAGGTCGACATTATGGACGACCGCGGAGCGGCCGTAGCCGCAGCTCACGTCATGCAGTCGCAGCATCGGCGGTCTCCTTCTCCGTGGTGCCGAGGTAGACCTCCTGGACGCGGGCGTCCCCGGCGACCTGTTCGACCGAACCGGAGGCGAGCACCGCCCCGGCGTGCAGCACGGTCACGCGCGAGGCGAACGCCCGCATGAAGTCCATGTCGTGCTCGACCACCGCCACGGCCCGGTCGGCCGCGATGTCGTGGAGCAGGCGGCCGGTGGTCTCGCGCTCGTCCGGGCCCATCCCTGCGATCGGCTCGTCCAACAGCAGCACGTCGGCGTCGCCGACCAGGAGCATCCCGATCTCCAGCCACTGCTTCTGGCCGTGCGCGAGGATCCCCGCCGGAGTGTCGGCGTGCGCGGCCAGGCCGATGCGGTCCATCGTGTCCACCACGCCCTCGGGCAGGTGACGGCGGCGCCGCAGCAGCGACCACGCAGAGCGCCCGGCCCCCGCGGCGATGTCGAGGTTCTGCGCGACCGTGAGGTTCTCGAACACCGCCGCGGTCTGGAAGGTCCGGCCGATCCCGGCCCGCGCGATGTGGTGGACCTTCCGTCCGCGCAACTCCACGCCGTCCTTGACGACCGAACCGGAGTACTTCACCAACCCGGTGATCGCATCCACCAGCGTGGTCTTCCCGGCCCCGTTCGGACCGATCAGGAAATGGACCTCGCCGAGGGCGAGGGAGAGATCGACCCCCGCGACGGCCCTGAAACCGTCGAAGTCGACTTCGATCTGCTTGCAGGTCAAGACGCTCATGCGGCGGCCTCCACAGTGACTGGCTGGGTTCGGGACCTCTTGGCGACGGCGGCGATCGAGGCGATCCCGCCGGGGAGCAAAGCGATGACGACGATGAACAGCAGCCCCTGCGCGTACGTCCACGCCGACGGGAACTGCTCCGAGAGCGCGGTCTGCGCCCACGCCACCGCCAGAGCGCCGACGACCGGGCCGATCAGGCTCGCCCGGCCCCCGATCGCCACGCCGAGGATGAACATGATGGACGGCACGATCCCGATGCTCGCCGGGGAGATGATCCCCACGATCGGCACGAACACCGCGCCCGCGACCGACGCGAACAAGGCGGCGACGGCGTATGCCACGACCTTCACGTTCGCCGCGTCGTACCCCAGGAACCGCACCCGCTCCTCGGCGTCGCGCACCGCGACCAGGAGCTCCCCGTACCGCGAACGGCGCAGCTGCAACGCGATCGCGACCACGGCCAGCAGCACCGCCGCGGCGATGAAGTACAGCATCTGCTGGTTCACCGGATCGGCCAGCGTGAACCCGAAGAAGTACCGGAACCGGCTCAGCCCGTTGAACCCGCCGAGCGACTGCTGCCCGATCAGGAGGATCGCGAACGCCCCCGCCAGCGCCTGCGACAGGATCGCGAAGTACGCGCCCTTGACGCGCCGCTTGAACACCGCGAACCCCAGCAGCACCGCGAAGGCGGTGGGCAGGACCAGGATCGCCGCGATCGTGAACGCCGGGGACGCGAACGGCGCCCAGTACGCGGGCACCTCGCGGATCCCGGCGAGCATCATGAAGTCCGGGACCGCGCCCGGGCCGCCCTCGAACGCCGCGTCGGCCATCTTCAGGTGCATCGCCATCAGGTAGGCGCCCATCCCGAAGAACACGCCCTGCCCGAGCGTGAGCATCCCGCCCCGGCCCCAGGCCAGCCCGATCCCGACCGCCACGATCGCGTAGCACAGGAACTGCGCCAGGAGGCCGAGCCGGAACCCCGAGAGCACCAACGGCGCGAGACCGAACAGGACTAGAGCGGCCGCGGCGAACCCGGTCCAAGTGCCGGTGCGGGTCTGAAGGAAACGTGTCATGCGAGGCTCCTGGTCCGAAGCGTGAACAGCCCCTGCGGGCGAAGCTGGAGGAACACCACGATCACCACGAACACCCCGACCTTCGCCAGTGAAGCGGTCGAATAGGTCTCGAACACCGCCTGCATCGCACCCAGCGCCACGGCCGCGACCACCGCGCCCTTGATGCGGCCCAGGCCCCCGGCGACCACCACCAGGAACGCGTCCACCAGGTACGACTGGCCGGTGGTCGGACTCGTCGAGCCGATGAGCGTCAACGCCACCCCGGCCACGCCCGCCAGGCCCGAACCGATGAAGAACGTGGCCGCGTCCACCCGGCGCGAGGAGATCCCGGCCGTCTCGGCCAGGTCCCGGTTGCCGACCACGGCCCGGATGCGCCGCCCCGCGGGCGTGAACCGCAGCACCAGCGCCACGACCGTCACCGCCAGGACCGCGAGCGCCATGATGAACAGGCGCGTCTTGGGGACCGTGGTCCCCAAGAGGTCCACCCCGCCCCGCAGCGCCTCGGGAACGGTCACGTTCACCGCCGGAGCGCCGAAGGCGTCCCGCGCCGCCTGCTGGAGCAGGAGGCCGACCCCGAACGTCACCAGCAGCGTGTCCAGCGGCCGGTGGTAGAGACGCCGCAGCAGCAGCGCCTCCAGCAGCAGGCCCATGAGCCCGCCGACGGCGAAACCGATCGGCAGGGCGATCAGGAGGGAGACCCCGGCGTCCCCCACGACCTGCTGCGTCACGTACGCCGTGTAGCAGCCGGCCATGATGAACTCGCCGTGCGCCATGTTGATCACGCCCATCTGACCGAACGTGAGCGACAGGCCAAGCGCCGCCAGGAGCAGGATCGAACCCGTGCTCAGACCCGTGAACAACTGCCCTACGAACAGATCCATCGCATCCCCTTCCTGATCGCCCGCACCGCTACTCGGTCACCGAGAGATCGGCGGCCCAGTCGTAGCCCTCCAGGAACGGGTCGGGCTCGATCGCGCCCTCGGACTCCCACACCGTGTAGAGCAGCCCGTCGGCGCTGATCTCCCCGATGCGCGCGGTCTTGGTCACGTGGTGGTTGTCCCCGTCGATGACCACGGTCCCCTCAGGACTCTCGAACGAGACCCCGTCCGCGGCCGCCTGCACGTCGGCCACCGCGAACGACTCGGCCTTCTCCACCGTCGCCGCCCACAGGTGCACCGAGTTGTAGGCCGCCTCCATCGGGTCGGACGTGACGCGGTCGGACCCGTACTCGGCCTTGAACGCCGCCACGAACGCCTCGTTCGCCGCAGACTCCACCGTCTGGTAGTAGTTCCAGGCCGCCAACTGGCCCTCGATGTTCTCGATCCCGATGCCGCCGACCTCTTCTTCGGCGATGGACACGCTCATGACCGGCATGTCCTCGGCGGTCAGGCCCACATTCGCGTACTCGCGGAAGAACGCCACGTTCGAGTCGCCGTTGAGCGTGTTGAACACCGCGTCGGCGTCGGCGGACTTGACCTGGTTGACGATCGTGGAGAACTCGGTCGACCCGAGCGTCACGTAGTCCTCCCCGAGGACCTCGATCCCGTGCGCCTCGGCGTAGGCGTTGATGATCGCGTTCGCCGTACGCGGGAAGACGTAGTCCGAGCCCACGAGGTACAGCGACTTCACGCCGGTCTCGGCGAGGTAGTCCAGCGCGGGGATGATCTGCTGGTTGGTGGTCGCGCCGGTGTAGAAGATGTTCTCGCTGGCTTCGAGGCCCTCGTACTGGACCGGGTAGTACAGCAGCGAGTCGTTGTCCTCGAACACCGGGAGCATGGCCTTGCGGGAGGCGGAGGTCCAGCCGCCGAAGACCGCGGCCACGCAGTCCTCGCGGATGAGCTTCTCGGCCTTCTCGGCGAAGACGGTCGGTTCGGACGCGCCGTCCTCGGCGACGATCTCGATCTCCTTGCCGAGGACGCCGCCGGCGGCGTTGATCTCCTCGACGGCGAGGTAGATCGCGTCGCGCACGGTGGTCTCGGAGATCGCCATGGTGCCGGAGAGGGAGTTGAGCGCGCCGACCTTGACCGCGTCGCCCGAGGTGTCCACGCAGGACTCGGCGGCGACGGTCTCCTCACCGGCCCGCGCGCCGCAGGCGGCGGTGGCGAGGAGCCCGGTGACGGCGGCGGTGGCGGCGAGGGCCCGAAGGGCTCGCGTGCCGGGGGTGTAGCGGTGTGGCATGTGGCAGAAGGCCTTTCGCAGAGGAGCGTCCCGGCGCTGCGACCGGGCGGCCAGGGCCGCCCGCGCAAAGGGGTACCGGGTCTGCTTGGGGAACACCGCCGCAGCTCGCGGCGGTGTACGGGCGCGTATACAGCGTCGTATCCGCTCTGAGTACAAGCTAAGAGCGCCGTGTTTCGCCGCCGTTCACGTCGCGCACAGCCGCATGAACTGTGATTGCGGGTCCGTAAACAAGACCGCACAACGCGCTCGGGCAGACGGGAACGCCACCGGCGCTCCGTGTCACAGGGGGCGCGTACGGTCTGGCGCATGAGCGATGGAGCACTGACGCCCGAGGAAGAGGTCCGCGCGTTCGCGGCGGTGCGGGACGCGGCACTGGTGAGCAACGACGCGGCGCTGATCGCCGACCACATGACCGAGGACTGGGGCTACGTCGACGCGAACGGCTTCACGCCCAAGGCCGACGTCATCGCCTGGATCGCCTCGGGCCGCCTGGCCCACCACAGCATGACCACGACCGAAGGCGAGCGCATCGCGCGCATCGGCGACACGGTCGTTACCTTGGCCCGGGTCGCGAGCTCGGGAACCTGGGAGAGCGAGCCCTACACGACCGACGAATGGATCAGCGAGATCTACGTCCGCACAGAGGGACGGTGGCAAGTGGCGTTCACACAGAAGACCGACGCCTGAGCGCGTCGGCGGCGTGCACAGTGCATTCGGAGGCGGCGAGGGGACACTCGCCGCCTCCGATGCTCAAACGCGACGCAAACGCAAGGCGGCGTAGCAGATCCGCAAGGCGGCGAGGAGGATGACGATTCCGCCGAGCGCCGTCGCCAGCCAGGCCACATCGGGCAGCAGCAGGAAGAACGCCTCCCGGCTCGGGGCCATGCCCGGCGCGAACACGAACACCAGATAGGCCAGGGCCCCAGCGGCGACGAGCCACAGCACCGCCGCCACGACGGTGCGGACCCGGCCGCCGACCTCACGACTGGACTCGCGGACCCCCACGATCCGCGTCACCGTCCACGCCGCGAACCCGAGCGCGGCCAGCACGAGCGCGCTGAGCACCGCGAGGATCGTCGCGTACAGCGGATCGGACTCCAGCTCGGCGGGCTCACCGCCCGCGAGCAGCCGCGCGGCCCCGAGCATCGTGCCCACCAGCGCACCGTCCTGGAAGTACCCGTACTGGTTCTGCACCACCGCCACGGCCTTCCCCAGCTCGGGCAGCAGGATCACGCCCGCGGTGAACCCCGGCGTGCCTCCGGTGTGCCACACCGTGGTCGTCCCCAGGTCGGCGTTGCGCTCGTCCACGCGCCAGCCCAGGCCGTAGTCGATCGTGTCGCTCACCTCGGCGGCCCCGGTGTGCATGAGCGCCACCGACTCGGGTGTGACCACGCCGCCGCCCGAGAGCATCGCCTCGGCGAACGCGGCCAGGTCCTCGACCGAGCCGCCGAGGTACCCGTAGCTCGGCCCGGTCGGATCGAAGCGCGTCTCGATCGGCACGGCCTGTCCGAAGGCCACCGCGTGCCCCGGCGGCACCGCGGCCGCCTCTTCAGTGGTCGCCACCGCCTCGTCCATGCCGAGCGGGTCGAGCACCGCCTCGCGCAGGTACGCCTCGAACGGCTCGCCCGTGACCGCCTCCACCACCGCGCCGACGACGAGGTAGTTCGCACTCGCGTACTCGAAGGCCTCGCCCGGCTCGCCGCGCGGGTCGACGCCCGCGAGGTCGGCCACGGCCTCGCCGTATGGGTCCTCCACCTCGTCGTACCGATCGGTGACGTCGGTGCCCTCGGGGATGCCGCTGCTTTGTTCGAGCAAGTGGCGCAACGTGATCCGGTCGGAGGTGTCCGGATCGGACAGGCGGAAGTCGGGCAGGTACTCCACGACCGGGGCGTCGAGGTCGAGCAGGCCGTCCTCGACGAGGGTCATCACGGCCGTGGCGGTGACGGGCTTGGCGACCGAGCCCCACAGGAACGGGGTGTCGGTCGCGACCGGCTCGCCGTCGCCGTCCTCTCCCCAAGCGGCGGTGAGGGTCTCGCCTTCGAGGTCGATGATCGCGTACGCGGCCCCGGGGATGCCGGTGGCTTCGAAGCGCTCGTCGAGGTAGGCCTCGATCTGTGTGTGAATGTCGTCGGGCGCGGCCTGCGGCAGCGGTGCGGCGAGCGGGAGGAGCGCCGCCAGGGACAGGATCGGAATGGAGTGCATGGCTTCCTTGGGTGTGGAGGAATAACCGTATGAACGTATGGTTCTGCGATAACCATACCTCGGTATGATTATGGGATGCCGAGGACCGCAGACCACGATCTCCGCCGGGCGCAGATGGCCCAGGCCGTGCACCGCCTCATCGCCCACGACGGCCTCGACGCCGCCACCATGGCGGCCGTGGCGCGCGAAGCGGGCTTCTCGGTGGGCCTGGTGCAGCACTACTTCAAGTCCAAGGACGAGCTGCTGCTGTTCGCCTACAAGCGGATCACCGCCGACCTCCTCGGCCGCGTCGCCCGCATCACCGCCGAGAGCGAGGCCGCGGGCCGCTCGATCCGGGAGATCATGCTCGACTGCCTGGTCGAACTCCTCCCCCTCGACCCCGAGCGCCGCGGCGAGTACCGCGTCTCCCGCGCCTTCCAGACCAGGGCCCCGGACGACCCGACCGCCGCCGCGGTCGCCGTCGAGACCTCCGCGCACCTGCGCGGCAAGCTCGCCCAGGGCATCGAGAACGGCAAGGAGTGCGGCGAGACCGAACCCGACACCGACGCCTCCCTGGCCGCGCTCGAACTCACCGCCCTGGTGGACGGCCTCGCCGACCACCTCTACCGAGCCCCAGGCCCCCGCGAGGCGACCGCCGCAGGAGCGATCCTGGCCTCCCGCCTGCAAGCGATACTCCCCGGAGCATGCCGCCACTACGCCTGAACACAACAGCCTCCGCACCGACCCGAGCGGAGGCTGTTGTTCCCGATGAGAGCGCGGCGGAGCCGCGCACGCTCTTGGTTCTTGACTTTCAGGGGCGAGGTTCTAAACCTCGGAGCCGATATATATCAGAGATTTCAGCACATGCTTGCCCGGTTCGAGGACGCCTCTGAGCACCGGCAATGCCGTGCTGGGCCAGTAGAGGTGGGTGCCCGCCATCGGGGTGATGACCTCGGCAATGCGGCCTGAGTCGCCGTCGATGATCTCTGAGCGCAACCCTTGCGAAGTGGCCACGGCCTTGCCGTCTTCGGCCTCAGCGATGTGGCCTTCAAGCGGGACGCACCAGCCGCCCTCCCCCGTGTGGAGGGTCCGGCCGGTCTCGATCACATGGACCCTCGCGTGCCAACCGTCAAGGGCCGCTTCGAGCGAGGTCGTGATCGTCACGTCCTCCCACGGCTGCCAGTTGACCGTCAGCACCCCGTTCGCGTCGATCGCGCCTTCGTCGGAGTCCTCCCGGCCACGCCAGTGGCGGCCGTCCTCGGAGAGCATGAGCGCCCCGTCGGGCACCGCCGACTCCAGCCCCGGCCCCTCGGCCAGGTGCGAGAACGCCGCGACCGAGGAGTACGCGAGCTTGCCGTAGCTCGCCTGTCCCCCGCGCGACCACGGCTGCCAGGCCTGGCCGTTCAGACGCGTCACGTGACCACCGTGGTCACGCACGTGGACCGCCCGAGGGGCCTTGTGGAGGCCCGCGGCGGGCGCCTTGGCCTCGGCGGTCCAGAACGGGTGCTCGGCTCCGGCCAGGAGCCCGGTGAACGCCTTCATGGCCCACCACGGCGAGCCGGTCGTGAGGTACTGCTCGACCACCGCGTCGTTGGGGTACCCGTAGCCCACCGTCAGGCGGCCTTCGGGGTCGAGGATCGGCTTGTCCCACCACCATGCGAGGTTGCGGCGCGCGTAGCCCGCGGCCTCGGCCCACGGGACCGCCTCCACGTCGGCGGCCACCAGAGCGCCCCACAGCGACGAGTGCGCGAACCGGTAGCCGAGGCTGCGTCCATACGGGACGGATGCGCCGTCGGCGGCGAACCAGGAGCCGAAGCGCCGCGCGAACTCGGCGGCGGCCGCGGCGAAGCGGTCGTCGCCGCCCAGCTTGTAGTGCAGCAGCGCGTACGTGTGGAACGCGAACGGGTTGTAGTAGTCGACGCGCCCGCCCGGGCCGTCCTCGAATGTGCCGTCCTTGTCGAGGAGGAGCTCCCCGATGCGGTCGAGGTGCGCCGCGGCGACGGCCGCGTCGTGCTCGACGCCGACGCGGGCCAGGCCGTGCCCGGCGAACACCGGGAAGTAGTGCCAGTTGTTGTCGGCCACGGGCCCGAGGTAGGCCGCCGACAGCCACGCGGCGAGGGCGTCTTTGGCCTTGGAGCCCAGCGGTTCCCACAGGCGCTCGGGGGCCAGGGCCAGGCCCCAGCCGACGGCGGCGGCCTCGACCTGGCGCTGTCCGCCCTCGGACGGGTCGCCGACGTACCAGGCGTCGGCGGGGTCGACCGCGCGCGCCAGAGTGGTGGCCAGGGCGGTCCACAGGTCGGCGGGGACGTCGTCTTTCGCGGCGGCGAGGCCCCACAGGGGGCGGGTGAGAAGCTCGAACCAGTTCTCGTGGTGGGAGTGGTTCGACATGGTGACCGGGAGGGCGTCGGGGCCTCGGACGGCGAGGTCGACGGCGGGCCTGGCGATGTCGATCGCGGCCGAGGTCCATCCGGCGTGGGTCGGTTGCAGCGGGCCGAAGGTGCGCAGCGGAGTTGTCACCGGGCACACGGTATCAACGCGCGGCTGCGCCTTCAAGGCGTGCGGGAAACGCGCGGTGGGCCCGCCTTGTCAGGACGGGCCCACGATGCGCTAAGGCGGCGGCCGCGCCGGGAGCCTCCGGCGGGGCCTCGTCCTCGGTGTCGGTGGCCTCGGTGTGCAGCTCGGTCGGCTCGGCGGCCTCCTGGTTGCGCTGCCAGTGCTTGGCGACCCAGCCGAGGATGAGGCCGACGGCCAGGACGGTGAGCACCGAGCCCAGGAGCGATTGCAGGCCGGGCCCGGCGATCCAGGTGATCACCAGGCCGAGGCTGACGGTGTAGACGGCCCACAGGACCCCGCCGAGCGCGGCCATGCGCCCGTAGGGAGGACGGGCGGTCCCGGCCGCGATCCAGGCCAGGGTGGTGCGCCCGGCCGGGAGGAACCGCGCCACCACGGTGGTGCGGTACGGGTGGGAGGTGACGGTGCGCGCCAGCATCGCCTCCAGTTTGATCACCGTGCCGGTCAGGGACCGCTGCGCCAGGCGGCCCACCCAGCCGGGCGGGCGCCGCCGCAGGCCCCTGCGGGCGGCGCGGAACACCTTGTAGCCCATGAACTCGCCGAACCAGGACGAGCCGGCCGCGCCGACCAGGAGCACGACGATGAGGAGGGGGTTGCCGAAGACCAGCGCCGCCGCCGCCGTCACGAGCGTGGCGCTCGGCAGCATCGGCACGAAGAAGTCGGCCGTGATCATGCCGATGAGAATCAGCATCGCCCAGAAGAAGACCATCGGGTCCCCCGTTCACCGAAGCCCGTGGGGACCCGCGCCGGGGGTGGGCGCGGGTCCCCACGGGGTTCCGGTTACTTGGACGCTCCGACGAGCTCGCGCTCGTCCTCTGCGGCGTCTTCGGCGAGGCGCTGCTGGAGCTTCTCGCCTTCGACGTCGACGTTGGGCAGGATGCGGTCGAGCCACTTGGGGATCCACCACGCGCCGCGTCCGACCAGGCTCATGACGGCCGGGATGATCGCCATGCGGACCACGAACGCGTCGAAGATGACGGCCACGGCCAGGCCGAAGCCCATCGAGGCGATGAGCGACTCGGCGCTGAAGATGAACGCGGCGAACACGCTGATCATGATGAGGGCGGCGGCCACGACCACGCGCGAGGAGTGGCCGTAGCCCTCCACGATCGCGGTCTTGGGGTCGGCGCCGTGCACGTAGGCCTCGCGGACGCGGGTCACCAGGAAGATCTGGTAGTCCATCGCCAGGCCGAACACGAGGCCGATCATCAGGATCGGCATCATCGACATGATCGGGCCGGGCTGGTCGACGTTGAACAGCTCGGCGCCCCAGCCCCACTGGAAGACCGCGACGAGCGCGCCGAGCGCGGCGAACACGCTGAGCATGAACCCGAGGGTCGCCAAGACCGGCACCAGGATCGAGCGGAACACCAGCAGCAGGATGAGCGCGGCGAGGCCGACCACGATGAGCATGTACGGCAGCAGCGCGTCGTTGAGGTTGTCGGAGATGTCGATGTTGAGCGCGGTCGCGCCGGTCACGGCCCAGTTCGCGTCGGTGTCGTCGGCGAGGACGCCGCGGATGGCGTGGACCAGTTCGTTCGTGGCCTCGTCCGCGGGAGCGGTCTCGGGGATCACCGTGACCATGACGGTGTCGCCGTCCTGGTTGGGGAACGCCTTGCCGACCACGGCGATGCCGTCGATGCCGTTGAGCTCGTCGGTGACGTTCTGCGCGGCGGCGACGGGGTCGACACCGTCTTCGAGGTCGCCGACGATCATGAGCGTGCCGTTGAAGCCCGCGCCGAAGCCCTCGCTGATGAGGTCGTACGCCTGGCGCTGGGTGGAGTCCTCGGACATCGAGCCGCCGTCGGGCAGGCCCAGTTCGAGGTCGGTCGCCGGGTAGGCGAGGGCGCCCAGGCCCAGGATCGCGATGACCGCGACCAGGATCGGGTGGCGGGTGACGAACCCGGCCCAGCGCTTGCCGCCGTTGGGCTTCGAGTCGTGCACGCCTTCGGCGATGCGGCGGCGCTGCCGCTTGGAGAAGATCTTGCGTCCGGCGAATCCGGCGAAGGCCGGCAGGAGCGTCACGGCGATGAGCACCGCGATCAGGACGGTCACGGCGGCGGCCACGGCCATCTCGGTGAGGAACGGGATGTTCACGACCGACAGGCCCAGGAGCGCGACGATGACGGTCAGGCCCGCGAAGAACACGGCCGAGCCGGCGGTGCCCACGGCGCGGCCCATGGCCTCGGCCCGGGCCTGCTTGTCGTCGACGCGGCCGTCGGCGGCGAGCTCGTTGCGGTAGCGGGAAAGGATGAACAGCGCGTAGTCGATGCCGACCGCGAGGCCGATCATCGACGCGAGCGTGCCGGTCGACTCCGAGACGTTCATGAACGAGGTGGCGGCGAGGATGCCCGCGGTGGTGAGTGCGACGCCGAGGACGGCGGTCAGGATCGGCAGGCCCGCGGCCAGTAGCGCGCCGAAGGTGACCACGAGGACCAAGAGGGCCACGCCGATGCCGATGAGCTCGGTGGCGCCGGTGTGGGGCATCGTCTGGAGCACGTCACCGGCGACCTCGACGCGCACGCCCTGGTCTTCGGCGTCCTCGATGGCGTCTTCGAGGTAGGTGATGGTGTCTTCGTCGAGTTCCATGCCGGGTTCGGCGTAGGCGACCTTCATGACCGCGATGGTCTGGTCCTCGGCGGAGAGCATCCCGATCGGGTTGCCCGCCTCGTCGGTCGCGAAGGGGCTGGTGACGCCCGCGATCTGGGGCGATTCGGCCATGACCGCGGTGAGGTCGTCGATCACCGCGGCGTTCGACTCGTCGGTCAGCGGCAGGCCGTTCTCGGACTGGAACACGATCTGGGCGCTGCCGCCGTCCGCGTTCATCTCGGGGAAGCGGTCTTCGAGCAGGTCGAAGGCTTCCTGGGATTCGGTGCCGGGGAGGACGAACTCGGGGTTCGTCTCCTGCTGCATGGTGGCGGCCGCGGCGCCGACTCCGGCGACGATGAGGACCCAGACGGCGAGGACGAGCCAGCGCAGTCGATAGGACCCTCTGCCGAGTCGGTAGAGGAAGGTTGCCACGTGGGTGCTCCAATCAAGGATGATTGGCCGGCCCCGCCTGGTTGGGTGTGTGGCGGGGTCGGACGGGTGGTGTTCGCCGACGTCGATGGCGGCGGGCGGGTTTCCTGGTGTTTCCTATTCGGTTGTGCGTCTGGGGCGGCTAGGCCGCGGGGGGCGGCTGGGTGACGCCGCGTTCGAAGACGGCGAAACTCGCGGCGATGACCTCGCCGAGGGTCTGCGCTCCGGGGTCGGTGATCCAGTGCTCGTTGGCGGTCTTCATGGCCACGAGGGCGGCGCCGAGCAGCAGGCGGGGGTACATGTCGTCGGGCCGGGTGCCGGTGGCGTCGGCGACGAGGCCGAGCACTTCGGTGAACAGGTCCATGAACTGGCCCGACTGCTCTTTGATGAGCGAGGGCGAGGCGTGGACGAGCTGCTCGCGGCACTTGATCTCGCCCAGGTCCATGCGCTCGTTGATGCGCAGGTCGATCGCGGCGTCGCGGAGGGCGTCCCAGATCGGCTGGTGCGCGGCCCTTTCGCGGACGCCCTCGACGAACGCGGTGGTCATCTCGTGGAAGTCGTGGAGGAACGCGGCTTCCTTGTTGGGGAAGTAGTTGTGGAAGGTCCGCGTGGAGACGCCGGCCTCGGCGGCGATCTCGTCGGCCGTGACGAGTTCGATGCCGCCCTTGGCGATCGCCAGGCGCAGGGTCGCGGTGCCGAGGGCCGCCTTGGTGGCGGCCTTCTTGCGTTCGCGCAGTCCCGTTTCGGCCATGGGGCAACCTTAACCGGGGTTGCCGGTGTTCACAAGATGCTCATGAGGAAATTTTGCAGAGCGCGCAACTTTCGCGCGCTAGTTTCACGACAGGGGGGCTACCCGAGTGACGCCGGGCACGGTCCATTCGACGTGCGGGGCGGTCTCGCCGGTCGGATCGACACGGGTGACGACGCCGCCGTGCTGGCACGCGACCAGGAGCGTCCCGTCGGGGGCCAGCGCCGCATCGCGCGGCCACGCGCCGCCCACGGGCACCGTCCGGACCAGGGCGCCCGTCTCGGGGTCGACCACGGCGAGCGTGTCGGGTCCGCGCACGGTGATGTAGACCAGGCCCCGCTCGGGGTCGGGGACGACCGCCGCCGGGTAGGGACGCGGGGCGTCCTCTTCGAGGCCGATGTCGGGCAGCGCCGCGTAATCGGCGACCTCGCCCGCGGGCAGACCGACCGCGGGGCCGAAGGAGAACACGCCGGAGCGCTCGTCGAAGTGCCCCACCGCGACCGCGTTCGCCAGCTCCCCGGCGATGACGGCTCGCTCCCCCACGAACGCGACGTGGCGGGGGCCGAAGCCCGGTTCGAGCTGGGTGGTGGCGGCCGGGCTGAACGTGCCGTCCTCGGCCAGGTCGAGCGCGTGGACGCGGTCGGTACCGAGGTCGACGACCAGGACGCGGCCGCCGCGGCACACCACCTGGTGCGCGTGCGGGCCGCTCTGGCGCTCGGGGTCGGGCCCCGAGCCGATGAGCTTGAACACGTCGGCGGCCTCGCCGAGCGTGCCGTCCTCGGCGATCGGGAGGGCCGCGACCGAGGCGCCCGCCCCGTCACCGGCGCCGTAGTTGGCGACCAGGAGCCAGCGCCCGGTCGGGTCGACCGTGGCGTGGCAGGGGTTGTTGCCGCCGGTGGAGCGGCCTTGGCCGATCCGCTCCAAGGTGAAGTCGTCGCCGATGCGCCAGGCCGCGGCGAAGCCGGGCTCGGTCTCGGTGAGCGTGTAGACCGCTTCGGGGCCCACCTGGACCCACGAGGGGTTCACCACCGCGGCGGGCTCGCCGAGCCCGTCGGGCCCGGCCGCGACCAGACCGGGGCCGCCTTCAGTGGTGTAGTCGCCAAGGAGGTACCGCATGGGCAGATACTAGCGGTCCGGTCGGGGGACGATGCGCGCTCGGGCTCCTAGAATGGACGGCATGGCTGATGCGGGCAAGACCGACGAGCAGTGGCGAGAGCAGCTCACGAAGGACGAGTACCGGGTGCTGCGCGAAGGCGGCACCGAGGCGCCGTGGACCGGCGAATACGTCGACGAGAAGCGCCGCGGCGTGTACCGGTGCCGGGCCTGCGGCTCGGAGCTGTTCGCCTCGGACACGAAGTTCGACTCCCACTGCGGCTGGCCCTCGTTCTGGACCCCGCTGGCCGGGGAGCGGGTGCGCCTGCTCGAAGACGACAGCCTCGGCATGAAGCGCACCGAAGTGCGTTGCGGCAACTGCGATTCGCACCTGGGTCACGTGTTCTACGGCGAAGGCTGGGACAATCCCGAGGACGCCAGGTTCTGCATCAACTCGATCAGCCTGACGTTGGAGCCCGAGGAGTCCTGAGGCGACTCGTCCCGGTTCGGCACGGGCGGGGCCGGACGGGCCAGAGGCCCGCGGGCGCTTTCGCGGTGCACCACTAAGCTCATCCTCGACCCTTCTCCCCGAGAACGAAGTGAGGCCGAGGGTGGAACCCGGGAACCTGATCGCTGGCCGCTACCGTCTGGAACAGCGCCTCGCAGCGGGCGGCATGGGCGAGGTGTGGCGCGGCAGCGACACCCGGCTCAACCGCGTCGTGGCCGTCAAACTGCTCCACTCCGGACTCTCCGGCAACGACCGGTTCCGCGCCCGCTTCCACCAGGAGGCGCAGGCCGTGGCCGCGCTCCAGTCCCCGGGGATCGTCAACCTCTACGACTACGGCGAGGAGCACGGCCCCGAGGGCCTGGTCTCCTACCTGATCATGGAGCTCGTGCGGGGCCAGGCGCTCGACAACGTGCTGCGCCAGCGGGGCCGCCTGTCCCCCAACGAGACGCTGAAGATCATGGCCGCCACGGCCGAGGCGCTCGACGTGGCCCACCGGGCGCACATCATCCACCGCGACATCAAGCCGGGGAACCTCCTGGTCGAACCCGACGGCAGCGTCAAGATCGTGGACTTCGGGATCGCGGCCGCGCGCGGACAGGCCGGGCTCACCGAGACCGGCACCGTGATGGGCACCCTCGCGTACGCCTCCCCCGAGCAGCTGGCCGGGCGGGACCTGACCGGTTCGACCGACGTGTACTCGCTGGGCATCGTGGCCTACGAGTGCCTCTCGGGGCGCCCCCCGTTCTCCGGGACCGACCCGGCCGCGATCATCACCGGCCACATGGCCGGCCAGCCCGCGCCGCTGCCGCCGGACATCCCCGGCCCGGTGGGCCAGATCATCATGCGCTGCTTGGCGAAGGACCCGCGCCAGCGGTTCGCCTCGGCCGCCGAACTCGCTCGGGTGTGCCGCGCGGGGGGCATGGGGGGCGGCACCACCGCGATCCTCACCCCGCCGAGCCAGTCCCCGCAGGCCACGCAGGTCATGTCCCCCGTCGCGGCGGGCATGGCCGCGGGCATCGCGCCCGCGCACACCTCGGCCCAGCCGCAGTTCCAGGACGAGTACGACGACTACGGGCCCGGGGCCGGCACCGGCCAGTTCCGCGCGGGCCCCAACGAGCGCGACCTCCCGCCGCCGCGCGAAGCCGAAGAGCCCAAACGCAACCCGACCGGACCGATCCTCGTCACCCTCGCCGGGATCGCGGTCCTGGTGATCGGGATCTGGCTGCTGGGCCCCTGGGGCGATGACGACGACGAACCGGACGCCCGCGGCACGACCCCGGCCGAGACCTCGGCGGAGGCCACCGAAGAGGCCGCCGAGGAGACGACCGAGGAAGAAGAGCGGGACGACGACAACGACGAGCAGGCCGAGCAGACCACCAAGGCCGAGGAGAACAAGACCACTCCGGCGGCCGAAGTCCTCGAGGTTCCCGACGTGACCGGCGACCTGGTCACCGCAGCCAGGACCGAACTGGCCGAGATCGGGTTCCAGAACGTGTCCGTGCAGGCCCAGTCCGACCAGCCCGAGGACGCCGACCTGTGCACCGTCGAGTCCCAGACCCCGCGGGGCGACACCGGCGCTCCGTACAACAAGGACACGTTGGTCACGCTGTTCTTCTGGGACGACGGCTCCGGCTGCGGCACCTGACGAACCCGACGGCCGGGCCGCGCAGTCGCCGAGGCGGCACGCGGCCCGGCCGTTTCGCGTCCACCCGCCCCGCGACCGGGGCGGCTCCGGTTCGGCGACAATGGTCGACATGTCCGCACCCGAGCTGCCCGACCTGCCGATCCGCACCGCGCTGCCCGAACTCCTCGACGCCGTCGCGCGCACCGGCACCGCGGTGCTCGCCGCGCCTCCGGGCACCGGCAAGACCACGCTCGCGCCCCTGGCGCTCGCCGGGCTCATCTCCCCCACCAGCGTCCCGCGCCGGGTCCTGGTGGCCGAACCGCGCCGCCTCGCCACCCGGGCCGCGGCGACCCGCATAGCCGCGATCCTCGGCGAGCGGCCGGGCGGGCGCGTCGGGTACCAGATCCGCGGCGAGTCCAAGCGCTCCAAGGACACCCGCGTCGAGGTCGTGACCACCGGGGTGCTCCTCAACCGGCTCCTGGCCGACCCCGAACTGCCCGGCGTGGACCTCGTCGTGCTCGACGAATGCCACGAGCGGCACCTGGAGACCGACACCGCCTGCGCGTTCCTCGTCGAGGCCCGGCAGGTCCTGCGCCCCGAACTGGGGATCGTGGCCGCCTCGGCCACCGCCGACATCGCACTGTGGACCGCGCTCCTCGCGGGCGAGGGCGGGCCCGCGCCCGCCGTGGCCTCCGAACCGATGCGCCACCCGGTCACCATGCACTGGGCTCCCCCGCGCGAACGCCTCAGCGCCCCCGACGGGATGCGGGTCGACCACAGGTTCCTCGCCCACGTGGCCCGCACCGTGGAGCAGGCGCTCGACGCCGATGCCGGCGACGCGCTCGTGTTCCTCCCCGGCGCCGCTGAGATTCGGCGGGTGGCCGACCAACTCCGAAACCTCGGAGTCGATATATATCCCTTGCACGGCTCGGTGTCGTCGGCCGAGCAGGACCGCGCCATGCGCCGCGGGGACCGCCGCAGAGTAGTGCTGGCCACCGACATCGCCGAGTCGAGCCTGACCGTCCCGGGCGTGCGCATCGTGGTCGACGCCGGGCTCACCCGGCGGCCCTTCGTGGACCACGCGCGCGGCCTGCCGGGCCTGACCACGCAATACGCCTCCCGGGCGGCCGCGGGCCAGCGGGCGGGCCGCGCCGGACGCGAAGGCCCCGGCGCGGTGTGGCGCTGCTGGAGCGAGGCCGAGCACGCGAGGCGCGCGGCGCAGCCCGTGCCCGACGTGGCCGGCTCCGACCTCACCTCGTTTCGGCTTCAAGCGGCGTGCTGGGGTACCCCGGTCGCGGACCTCGCGCTCCCGGGGCAGCCGCCCGCCGGGGCACTCGAAGCGGCCGAGGCCACGCTGCTCGCGTTGGGGGCCATGGACTCCGCGGGCGACGCCACCCCGCGCGGTCGCACGCTCGCCAAGGCTGGCCTGCACCCGCGGCTCGCGCGGGCGCTCGTCGACGGCGCCGCCCGCGTCGGCTCGACCAAGGCCGCCGAGGTCACCGCGCTGCTCGGCATGGACGGGCGCGGCAGAGGCGACGACCTGCTCGCGGCCTGGCGGCACCTGCGGTCGACTCGCGACCGCGCCTGGGAGCAAGAAGTGAAGCGCCTGCGCCGCAGCACCCCCGAGGTCGACCGGCAGGTCCCTGACGACGAGGCGGCCGCGACCGTGGTGGCCCTGGCCTTCCCCGAGCGGGTCGCCAAGCGCACCGGGGCGCAGTGGCGGACCGTCGGCGGCACCGGCGCGGTCTGCGCTGAAGGCTCCGCGCTGAGCGGCAGCGAGTGGCTCGCGATCGCCGACGCCGACCGCTCCCCCGGCCGCGCGGCGGCCCTGATCCGCTCGGCCGTGCCGATCGACGGGGAACTGGCCTGCGAACTCGTCGGCGACGCGACAGCAGAGCGCGTCGGCTGGGACGGGGAGCGGCGCGACGTGAGCGCGCGCGAAGTGCGGGTCCTCGGCGCGATCGAGGTCGCGGCGAAGCCGCTGCGACAGCCCGATCCCGAGCTCGTCCGCGCGGCGCTCGCCGAAGGGCTACGCCGCGAAGGGCTCGACCTGCTGCGCTGGAGTGAGGACGCGAAGCGCCTGAAAGACCGCATGTCGTTCTGCCGCAACACCGTGGGCGAGCCGTGGCCGGACGTGTCGGACGCAGCACTCGCGGACGGCACCGACTGGCTCGAACCGTGGTGGTCGCGGGCGAGGAAGCGCGCCGACCTGGAACGGATCCCGGTCGCTCAAGCGCTGCGGAACCTCCTGCCGTGGCAGGCGAACCTCGACCAGACCGCCCCGGAGTCCCTTGAGGTGCCGAGCGGACGGACCGCGCGCGTGGACTACTCCGGCGAGGCCCCGGTGCTGGCCGTCAAGCTCCAGGAGATGTTCGGCGCGAAGGACACGCCGCGCATCGCGGGCGTGGCGGTACTGCTGCACCTGCTCAGCCCCGCCGGTCGGCCGCTGGCCGTCACCGCGGACCTGCGCTCGTTCTGGGAGGGCCCGTACCAGCAGGTGCGCAAGGAGATGCGCGGGCGCTACCCCAAGCACCCGTGGCCCGAGGACCCCGATTCGGTGGCCCCCACGGCCAAGACCAACCGGCGGCTCGCGAACTAAGCGGTCCACTGGTCGACCGGCAGCAGCAGCCAGGTGCCCCACAGGGCCGCGGCGATCGTGAACAGCGAGAACAGGAAGATCCACGCGCCCGCGGGGAACGGGGTGATCCCGGCGAGCTGGTCGGCGTCCGACTGCCCGCCGCGCCGGCCCCGGCGGCGTCGGCCCAGCTCCAGGACCGGCTTGACCGAGCCGAACAGCATCAGCCACACCCCGGCATAAGCGGCCACGGTCTGCACGATCGCGTTCCCGTACCAGGTCGCGGCGAACACGCCCGCGCCGACCACGAGCAGCGCCAGGGCCCCGTACCAGTTGCGAATGAACACCAGCATGATCGCCAACAGCACCAAGGTGATCCACAAGAGCAGCACGATCAGCCCGGCCCCGATCAGGGCCGCCGAGAGCAGGCCGATCACGGCCGGGGCGGTGTACCCGGCCACCAGCGTGGCCGCGGCGCCGAACCCGGTGGGACGCCCGCGCGAGAACGTCAGGCCCGAGGTGTCGGCGTGGAGGCGGATGCCGGTGAGGCGCCGTCGCATCAGGACGGCGGTGAACGCGTGCCCGCCTTCGTGGGCGATGGTCACCAGGCCGCGGCTCCAGCGCCACGCGGGCGGGTAGAGGACCACGGCGGCGGCCACGGCCATGCAGGCGAGCATGATGCCGACCGGAGGGGCGCTCTGGCGCTGGGAGAGGGTGTCGATGACGGTCTCGATGGGTTCCACTGGACCTCAGACTCAGGGTGTTTCGGACGCGCGGTGAAGGATGATCGTAGCCGCGCCCGTATGGTAGAGGGGGCAGCGGCACCACCTCGTGGAAGGACGGCCCCATGGGCACCGACGACCGCCCCGACCCGCATCTGGGGTTCCTGGAGTTGACCGACCAGATCGTGGAGGAGCTCGCCCTGCACAACCTCAAGGCCCGCGAGCGGCTCCGCGAGGGCATCGCGTGGCTGGAGGCGCGGCGCTCGGACGCCGACGCCGGCGAGAACGCCGACATCGAGATCCTGTTGGCCCAATGCCATGACGCGCTCAAGCGGATGGAGTCGCTGCGGGGCGCCTACCAGGACGTGCGGGCCATCAACGCGGCCGCGCACGCCGAGCACATCGAATGGTTGGAGCGGCGGATGCTCGGCGGCACCGAGTCCCCCGCCGAGGTGCGGGAGCGGGCCCGGCGTCTCGAGACGCTGCGCGTCGAGCGCGAGGCGCGGCTCGGGGAGCTGCGAAGGCGGTCCCAGGAGCCGCACGTCGACGGCGAGGACGGCGCGCGCTGAACCGCTCGGGCGAAGCCCAAGGGACGCAAGCGCTCCTGTGAGGCGAAACGAGTTCCGGTTCGTAACATTTCGATTACGGGCCATTGACATGCACCGATCCTTTGGATATCAATGGGGCAGGACAGAATGAGAGAGCGCTCTCTGTATAAGAGTCTGATCCCAGATCAGCACTCGGAGAGCGTTCTCCCGTACACCCCCGGCAAAGGAGCCGTCATGGACGACGCGCACACCTCCGATTCCCATCGACCGCAACTCCGACTCCCCGAAGGCCCAGCGCCCAAGCGCGCCTTCGGCAAACGCGGGCTCGCCCGCGTGCTCGCCGCCGTCTCGGTGAGCGCCGCCCTCGTCGCCAGCGCGGCGCTGACCATCAACGCCGCGAACGCCGACCCTGAGGCCCAGCAGGACTGGGACCTGGTCTGGTCCGACGAGTTCGACGGCCCGGCGGGGCAGCTCCCGTCGGCGTCGAATTGGCAGATCGACATCGGCCACGGCTATCCGGGCGGGCCCGCGAACTGGGGCACCGGCGAGATCGCCTACCACACCGACGATCCCGCGAACGTCTCTTTGGACGGTTCGGGGAACCTGGAGATCACGGCGCTGCGCGACGGCGCGGGCCAGTGGACCTCCGCGAGGATCGAGACCGTGCGCGGGGACTTCAAGCCGCCGCAGGACGGGTCGCTGCGCATCGAGGGGCGGCTCCAGCTGCCGCAGGTCACCGGGGAGCAGGCGCTCGGGTACTGGCCGGCGTTCTGGTCGCTGGGCTCGCCGTATCGCGGCAACTACTGGAACTGGCCCGGGGTGGGCGAGTTCGACATCATGGAGAACGTCAACGGGTCCGACACGGTGCACGCGGTGCTGCACTGCGGCGTGGCGCCCGGCGGGCCCTGCAACGAGTTCAACGGCCTCGGTGCGACCACCGAGTGCGGCTCCTCGTGCCACGACGGGTTCCACACTTACACGTTCGAGTGGGACGAGTCCGGTTCGGCGGGCCAGTTGCGCTGGTACGCCGACGGGCAGCTCTACCACACGGTGGACGAGGGCGACCTGCCCGCGGACACGTGGGCGGAGATGACCGAGCACGCCGGGTACTTCATCCTGTTGAACCTGGCGATGGGCGGGGCGTTCCCCGACGGGGTCTCCGGGCAGGTGACGCCGACCGCGGCGACAGTGCCGGGGCACTCGATGCTCGTGGACTACGTGCGGGTCTACACCGCCGGGGGTTCGGGCGAGCCGACCGAGCCGCCCACCTCCGACGACCCGTCCGAGCCGGGCGGGGGCACGCGTGACGCGTTCGCGGTGATCGAGTCGGCTTCGTTCGACGCCTCTTCGGGGGTGCCGGTGAACGGGGGCGTGATCGGGCCGCTGGGCGACGGCGACTGGGTCCGCTATGACGATGTGGACTTCGGTTCGCCCGGCCCCTTGGACTTCGTGGCCCGTGTGGCCTCGGGGGCTCCGGGCGGGGTGAGCGGCCTGGTGGAGGTGCGGCTCGACTCGGTGTCGGCCGCGCCGATCGGGTCGTTCGCGGTGGCGAACACCGGCGGCTGGACCTCCTGGCAGGACGTGCCGGGGAATGTGGCCTCGACTACCGGCGTCCACGATGTGTTCCTCACGTTCACTTCAGGACAGCCACAGGACTACGTGTCGGTCGAACAGTTCCGTTTCCGGAGCTGACGACCCGCACGGCGCGGCTCCCCAGGACCGCGCACGGCCCGCCGGGGCACTCCCCCGGCGGGCCGTGGAACGGGAGCGTTCCGCCCAATGCGAGAGAGCGCTCTCTGACCTCGCGTCGCGACCGCGACGCGCGAACACCCCGCCGCTCGGGCGGCCGCAGGCCGCCCCCGAACCCGCCGCGCCAGCGGCGATCCCTCACCCGTTTCCGACACACACAGTGGAGAACCATTGAAGACCAGCAGACCTTCCCGCGCCGCACTGGCGGTAGTCGCCGCAGCGGCCTTGGTCGCCGGATCGGCCGCCGCCTGCTCCGGTGAGGACGACGGCACGATCACCCTCAGCGTCGGCCTCTTCGGCGACTTCGGTTTCGGCCCGCTCTACGAGGAGTATTCGAAGCTCAACCCGGAGATCAAGTTCGAGGAGCGCATCGCCGAGTTCTCCGACCACCACACCAACCTGACCACGCACCTGGCGACCGGTTCGGGCGCGGCCGACATCGAGGCGGTCGAGGTCGGGTTCGTCTCGCAGTACACCGCCCAGCCCGACCGCTTCCACAACCTGCTCGACCTGGGAGCCGACGAGCTCGAAGGCCAGTGGCTGGACTGGAAGTGGCAGCAGGCGCTGTCGGCCGACGGGGAGTCCCTGATCGGCCTCGGCACCGACGTCGGCGGCATGGCCATGTGCTACCGCACCGACCTGTTCGAGGCCGCGGGCCTGCCGACCGAGCGCGACGCGGTCTCGGCGCTGTGGGCCGAGTCCTGGGACGACTACGTGGCCGTGGGCCACCAGTACGCCGAGGCCACCGACGGCGCCTACTTCTTCGAGTCCTCGGGCAACATGTTCCGCGCCATGGTCGAGCAGGCCCCCGAAGGGGTCTACGACCGCGACAACGAGCTGATCGTGGAGTCCAACCCGGCCATCTCCGAGGCCTGGGACCTGTCGGTCGAGGCGATCGAGGCGGGCATGTCGAACCGCCTGGGCGCGTGGACGCCCGAGTGGAACGCCGGGTTCAACGAGGGCACCTTCGCGACCATCATCTGCCCCGCGTGGATGACCTCCTACATCGAGACCAACGCGCCCGACGCGTCCGGGCTGTGGGACATCGCGACCGTACCCGGCGGCGCGGGGAACATGGGCGGCTCGCACCTGGTGCTGCCCGAGCAGGGCGACCACCCCGAGGAGGCGTACGCGTTCATCGAGTGGCTCACCGCCCCCGAGCAGCAGCTCAAGGTCTTCGAGGCCACCGGCAACTTCCCCTCGACGCCCTCGCTGTACGAGGACGAGGCCCTCACCGGCCTGACCAAGGCGTACTTCAACGAGGCCCCGGTCGGCGAGATCTTCACCGCCGCGGCGCAGGCGGTCCAGCCGCAGTACCAGGGTCCGCTCCAGGGTGACGTGCTCGCCACGATCGGCCAGGGCCTGGGCCGCATCGAGGACGGCAGCCAGACCCCTGAAGAGGCGTGGGCCCAGGTGCTCAACGACCTCGAATCGTTCAAGTGATCCAGGGCCGGCCGGGCTCCTCGCCCGGCCGGCCCCGCCGCCCCGTCCCCGACTGTGAAAGCGATCCGATGACCATCGCCGCCAAAGGCAAGGGAGCACCGGTCAAGACCGCTCCCCTGCTTCGCTACCGCCTCGACCTCAAGGCCTCCCCCTACCTGTACATCGCCCCGTTCTTCGCGCTGTTCGCCGTGTTCGGGATCTTCCCCCTGGCCTACACCGCCTGGGTGTCCACGCACGAGTGGAGCCTGCTGTCCGACGAGCGGGTGTTCGTGGGTTTCGGGAACTACGAGACCCTCCTGACCGACCCGTACTTCTGGAACGCGCTGGGCAACACGCTCTCGATCCTGCTGCTGGCCACCGTCCCGCAGCTGTTCGCGGCCCTGTTCCTGGCCCACCTGCTCACCACCCGCCTGCGGGGGCAGACGTTCTGGCGCATGGGGATGCTCCTGCCGAACGTGGCCTCGGTCGTGGCCGTGGCCGTCATCTTCAGCACCATGTTCGGCCGCGACTTCGGCCTGATCAACTGGGTTTTGGAGTCCCTGGGCGCGGGCCGCATCGACTGGCAGACCGGGAAGGCCTCCTCGCACGTGGCCATCGCGGTCATGATCGCGTGGAAGTGGACCGGCTACAACGCCCTCATCTACCTGGCCGCCATGCAGGCCGTGCCCCGGGAGGTCTACGAGGCCGCGCACCTGGACGGCGCCTCGCGCCTCCAGCAGCTGTTCAGCGTCACCGTCCCGATGATCAGGCCCACCATCGTGTTCACCGTGATCGTGTCGACCATCTACGGGCTCCAGATCTTCGCCGAACCGCAGCTGTTCGGCGGCGGCGGCACCAACGGCATCACCGGCGGCGCGTCCCGCCAGTTCCAGACGCTCACGCTCTACCTCTACGAGCACGGCTTCAACCGCGGCTTCCAATTCGGCTACGCCTCCGCCGTGGCCTGGACGATGTTCGCCGTCATCGTGATCGTCGCCCTCCTCAACTACGTCTTCATCCGCCGCATCAGGAGCAGCTAGTGACCAGCCAGGACCTCGCCCCCACTCCAGTGGAACCGCCCGCAGACTCCCGGCGGTCGGGTCGCACAGCCTTGCCGGGCCGACCCGATCGCCGGGCCCGGGCCCGCATGCGCGCGCTGCGCGAGCAGCCCGGCCGCCTCGCGTACCTGACGCTCGTGGCCGTCCTGTTCTTCTCGGGATTCCCGATCTACTACTCCGTGGTGGTCGCCTCCAGGGACAACTCGGCCCTGGCCTCGATCCCGCCGCCGGTCGTGCCCGGCGCCAACCTGATCGAGAACGTGCAGCGCGTCTTCGACACCGTCCCGTTCGGAGCGGCGCTGGTCAACTCGCTCATCGTGTCGGGGATCGTGACCGTCTCGGTGGTGTTCTTCTCCACCCTCGCCGGGTTCGCGTTCGCGAAGCTCCAGTTCAAGGGCACCAAGGTGCTCCTGCTCGGCGTCATCGCGACCATGATGGTGCCCATGCAGCTGGGCGTGATCCCGCTGTACATGCTCATGATCGAGCTCGAATGGACCGACACGCTGTGGGCGGTCATCGCACCGGCCCTCGTCAGCGCGTTCGGGGTGTTCTTCATGACCCAGTACCTGCGCGGGGCGATGCCCGGCTCGCTCATCGAGTCGGCCCGCATGGACGGGGCCTCAACGTTCCGGATCTTCTGGCAGATCGTCATGCCCGCCGCCCGGCCCGCCGCGGTCGTGCTCGGGGTCCTGACCTTCCTGAACTCCTGGAACGACTACTTCTGGCCCCTCATCGTCCTCTCCAGCCCCGACACCTACACGGTGCAGGTGGCGCTGTCGACCCTCAGCGGCGGCTACGTCACCGACCAGTCGTTGGTGCTCACCGGGACGGCGCTGGCTACGCTTCCTCTGTTGGCCGTGTTCGCCCTTCTGGGCAAGTACATGATCTCCGGGATCATGCAGGGCGCGGTCAAGGGCTGAGACGGAGGCGGAAGGCATGCGGCGGGTGGAAGCGGGCCCAGGCGGCGGCACGGTGCGGGGACCCCGCCAGGGGCGGCCCACATTGGAGGAGGTCGCCGAGCGGGCGGGCGTGTCCCGGGCGACGGTGTCGCGGGTCGTCAACGGCCAGACCACGGTCAACGAGGACCTGCGGGTCGCGGTCGAGGCCGCCGCCGCGGAGCTGGGGTACGTGCCGCACGCCGCGGCCCGGTCCCTGGTGACCCACCGGACCGACTCGGTGGCGCTCATCCTCCCCGAGTCGCCCAACCGCGTCTTCTCCGACGACCAGTTCTTCCCCAGCGTCATCCGCGGGGTCGCCGGTGAGCTCGACGCGGCCGGGAAGCTGCTGGTGCTCTTGACGACCGGTTCGGCCGAGGCCCGCGAGCGGGCCGAGCGCTACGCCGTGGGCGGGCACGTCGACGGCGTCATGTTCGCCTCGCTGCACGACGCGGACCTGCTGCCGGAGTTGATGCTGCGCCGCGGCGTGCCGGTCGTGTGCAACGGCCTGCCGCACCTGGACGCCCCGTGCATCGACGTCGACCACCAGGGCGGCGTGCTCGCCGCTGTGGAGCACCTGCTCGCCAAGGGCCACAGGCGGATCGCCACGATCGCCGGGCCGCAGGACATGGTCGCCGGGCGGGCCCGCCTCGACGGCTACCGCGAGGCGATGACCGCCGCCGACCGGCGCGCGATCATCGCCGTAGGCGACTTCACCGCCGAGTCCGGGCAGGCCGCGATGCGCCAACTCCTGGCCGACGAGCCGGACCTGGACGCGGTGTTCGTGGCCTCCGACCTCATGGCCCACGGGGCGCTCCAGGCGCTGCGCGAGGCCGGGCGGCGCGTCCCCGACGACGTCGCGGTGGTCGGCTTCGACGACATCGCCCTGGCGACCTTCTGCGACCCGCCGCTGACCACGGTGCGCCAGCCGATCGCCGAGATCGGCTCCACGATGGCCCGCGCGATGCTGCGGGTCCTCGAAGGCGAACCGGTCGAGCCGCTGACGATCCTGCCCACGTCGCTGGTCATCCGCGACTCCGCCTGAAATCCTATATCGTATAGGATATATCCTATATGGGACAGAGTGCCGCGCCCCGGGAGATGCCCCGGGGCGCGGCTTCGCTAGACGAACAGGCTCACCCCACCGGGGCCGACCAGCAGGCCGACGATGATGACGACGATGCCCAGAAGTACCTGTCCTCGGAAGATCATCACTATGCCGTAGATGACCAGGATGACCGCGAGGATCCAAAGGATCAATGCCATGCGCCCCGGGTACCCCCGTGGCGCGCAAAGTATGTCTACTGTCCTCACTTCCCGCCGCGCCGCAGGTCCCGGCCCGCGAGCGGGACCGAATGTCGGTGGTCCGTGATCCACTTGAGCGGTGGAGGTCGCAGTGGTGTCCGGCAGGGCGGGCGAGGGGTGGACGATGCCCCTGCCCGGAGGCGAGGTCGCCTACCACCCGCAGCTGGCGAAGGCCGTCGAGGCGATGGAGGCCGAGGTCGCGCCCAGGTGGGTCGTGGCCGACCTCGCGCGCGACTACCCGCCGCTGATCGAGGCCGGGGCCAGGCTCGGCCGTTGCCGCGACCTGCGCCTGGGCGAGCGCATCCTCTCGCGCGTCGAGGGGCATGAGCCGCCCGCCCACGTCGTGGCCGCCGACCCCGACGCCGGGACGCTGTTCGAACGCGAGCCCGAACCGGTCGACGGCCCCGCCGAGCTCACCCGCTTGCAGGCCGCCTGGCTCGACCAGCGCCGCCGCACCGTCGCCGCCGCCTTGACGGGACTGCCGACGCTGCTGGCCGCCGAGTCGGCCGGGGGCCTGGTGGCCGCCGAGATGAGCCGGGTCGGGGTCCCGTTCGACCGGGAGGTCCACGACCGGCTCCTGCGCGACCTGCTCGGTCCGCGTCCGTCCAAAGGGATGCGGCCCCGGCGGCTGCAATCGTTGGCCGACAAGGTCACCGAGGCGTTCGGGCACCAGCTCAACCCCGACTCGACCAAGCAGGTGCTCGCGGCGTTCCACGCGGCCGGGCTCGACGTCAAGACCACGCACCACTGGGAGCTCGCGTCGGTCGACCATCCGGCGGTCGAGGCGCTCAAGGTCTACCGCGAGCACGCGCGGGTGTGGTCGGCCTTCGGGTGGAACTGGGCCGACACGTGGGTGGGCGACGCGCCCGGCCAGGAAGGGCACCGGGGCCGGTTCCGGCCGGTGTACATGGTCGGCGGGGCCGACACGGGCCGCTGGGGCACCGACGGCGGCGGCGCGCTGCAACTCCCCCACGCGGTGCGGGAGGCGATTCGGGCCGAGCCGGGCTGGAAGCTCGTGGCCGCCGACGCCGCGCAGCTGGAACCGCGGCTGCTCGCGGCCATCAGCGGCGACGAGGCGATGATCGCTGCCACCGCGGCCGACGACCTGTACACCGAGCTCGCGCCGCGCCTGGGCGGCGAGCGGGACAAGGCCAAGATCGCGCTCATCTCGGCGATGTACGGCGGCACCTCGGGTGACGCGGCGCAGCTGGTGGCGCTCATGCGGGACCGGTTCCCGGCCGCGTTCGACCGGGTCGAGTCGGCCGCGAGCGTCGGGCGGCACGGGGGCCTGGTGCGCACGTGGCTCGGGCGCACGGTGCCCGCGCCCAGCGACCGGTGGTGGCGTTCGCTCAACTCCGACGACGGCACCAAGTCGGCGGGCCAGCGGGGCCGGTTCACCAGGAACTTCATCGTCCAGGGCACGGCCGCGGAGTGGGCGCTGATCGTCCTGGCGCTGCTGCGGCGCGACCTGCACGAGCAGGGCCTGGGCGAACTGGTGTTCTTCCTGCACGACGAGGTGATGGTCCACTGCCCGGCCGAGCGGGCCCCGGCGGTGTGCCGGGCGATCGAGCGGGCCGCCGAGGGGGCCACGCGCACCCTGTTCGGGGAGGTGCCGGTGCGCATCCCGCTGCGCCCGAAGGCGGTCGACAGCTACGCGGAGGCGAAGTAGCCTCCTGCTTCAGGCGGGGGCGCGCTCGGCGGCTGCACTGCTCAAGTCGTAGTACTCGGGTACCACTCCCACCTCTGAAGTTCGCTCTGGAAACCGATGAAGCGGCGCTCAGAGCGCCGTAATTTGGTGGGCATGATCGAGATAGAGCACTTGACCAAGCGCTACGGCAAGAAGACCGCCGTGGACGACTTGACGTTCGCCGTCAAGCCCGGGGTCGTGACCGGGTTCCTGGGGCCGAACGGCGCCGGGAAGTCGACGACGATGCGCGCCATCGTCGGGCTCGACGCCCCCACCGAGGGGCTGGCCCGGGTCAACGGGAAGCACTACTCCGAGTTCAAGTCGCCGCTGACCGAGGTCGGCGCGCTCCTCGAGGCGAAGTCCGTCCACGCCGGGCGCAGCGCCTACAAGCACCTGCTGGCCCTGGCCCGCACGCACGGCATCCCCAAGTCCCGCGTCCACGAGGTCATCGACCTGGTCGGCCTGCACGAGGTCGCCGGCAAGCGCGTCGGCGGGTTCAGCCTCGGCATGGGCCAGCGCCTGGGCATCGCGGTGGCGCTGCTGGGCGACCCGGCGGTGCTGATCCTGGACGAGCCGGTGAACGGCCTCGACCCCGACGGCGTGAAGTGGATCAGGCTGCTGCTCAAGGGCCTGGCCGCGGAGGGCCGCACGGTCTTCTTGTCCTCGCACCTGATGAGCGAGCTGGCGCAGACCGCCGAGCACCTGATCGTGATCGGGCAGGGCAGGCTCTTGGCCGACACCACGGTGGAGGACTTCGTGTCGGGCGGCGGCAAGTCGCGCGTGCGGGTGGTCTCGCCCGACGCGGCGCGGCTGGCCGAGCACCTGGCCGGTCCGGGGATCTCCATCGCGAGCCCGGAGAAGGGCGTCCTGGAGGTGTCGGGCACCGAGGCCGCGGTGGTGGGCCAGACGGCCGCCGCGCACGGCCTGGTCCTGCACGAGCTGCGGACCGACAGCGGGTCCCTCGAGGACGCGTTCATGCAGTTGACCGCGGACTCGGTCGAGTACCGCCAGACCACGGAAGGGGCGAGCCGATGACCGCCGCTGCGATGACCGAACGGCCGGCGGCCTTCACGCCTTCGGCGAACTACAAGTTGAGCGCGGCGGGGCTGCTGCGTTCTGAGTGGACCAAGCTGTGGTCGCTGCGCTCGACGTGGATCGTGCTGTTGTGCGCGGTGGTGTTCTCCGCCGGGCTGGGGGCGTTGATCTCGGGGACCATCCCGGTCGAGGACGTGGGCATCTCCGGCGCCGGGGACGCGATCGAGATCGCGATGTCCGGTGTGGGGCTCAGCTCGATCTTCATCGCGGTGCTGGGCATCCTGACGATCACCGGCGAGTACTCGACCGGTTCGATCCGGTCGACGATGTCGGCGGTTCCCAGGCGCCTGAGCGTGCTGTGGTCGAAGGCGGCCGTGTTCGGTGCGGTGGTGGCGGTGCTGTTCACCGTCATGGTGTTCGCGACGTTCTTCCTGTCGCAGGCGCTGCTGGACGGCACGGCACTGGGCGGGGTCTCGCTCGGTGAGGACGGTGTCACCAGGGCGCTGTTCGGTTACGTCGCGATGATCGTCTACCTGACGCTCCTGGCGATCGCGATCGGTTCGATCCTGCGCAACTCGGCCGGTTCGATCGGGTTCTACATCGGCGTCATCATGATCCTGCCGCAGTTGGCGCTGCTGCTGCCGTGGGAGTGGGTGTCCGATGTGACGCCGTACGCGCCGGGCAACGTGTCGAACACGATCACCTACGTCGACCCGGCCGGGCAGGCGCTGGGCGTCGGCGAGTCGTGGCTGTGGATGGGCATCTGGCTCGTCGTGGCCTACGGCCTGGCCGCGGTGCTGCTGAAGCGCCGGGACGTGTGAGAATCCGGTCGTGGCCAAAGCCGTGACCGTCTCCCGCAAACGCGGGTTGTGGCAGCGGATGTCGGAGTTCGACTCTCGGCATCCGCTGCTTTGGAATCTCCTCCCGACGATCCTGTACTCGCTGGGCCTGTGCGCGGGGCTCATGGCCGCGGCGGCGGGGGCGGTGGAGATCGAGCATCCGCTCGCGCAGTTCGTCGCGGCGGCGATGCTCATGGCGGGGACGGTGTGGCGGCGCAAGTACCCGTTCGCGGTGCTGCTGAGCCAGTTGGTGCCGTTGGCGATCACGATCCCGTTGGGTCTGTCGGACGCGAACGCGGGCCTGGTGAACTCGGCGGGCGCGATCGCGTTCACGCTGGTGCTGTACAACCTGGTGCTGCGGCGGCCGCGGCGCCTGGTGTGGTGGGGCATCCTGGTGTCGACGCTGCCGTCGTTCGTGGATTGGCTGGTCAACTACGAGATCTCGTTGCTGGGGCTGCTCGGGTTCTTGACGCCGACGCTGTTCTACACCGGGTTCGTGGTGGCGATCGGGCTGTTGGTGCGCACCCGGCGAGACTTCCAGAAGGCCGGGCGGGAGCAGGCCGCGCGAGAGGCGGTCGCCGAGGAGCGGGGCCGGATCGCGCGGGAGATGCACGACATCATCGGGCACAACCTGGCGGTGATCAACGCGCTGGCCGACGGCGGCGCGTATGCGGCGCAGGCCTCTCCGGAGCGGGCGAAGGAGGCACTCGAAGCGATCGGGAGCACCAGCCGCGAGGCGCTGGGCGAGCTGCGTCGGGTGCTGTCGGTGCTCAAGGCCGAGGACGGCGAGGAGGTCGAGCTCGCGCCGCAGCCGGGGCTGGGCGAGCTCGAAGTGCTCATCGAGCGGGTGCGCGAGGCGGGCCTGCCGGTGACGGTGCGGACCTCGGGCGAGCCGTGGGAGCTGACGGAGAACCAGCAGCTGGCGGTGTACCGCACGGTCCAAGAATCGCTGACGAACGTGTTCAAGCACGCCACGGGGCCCAAACGCGCGGAGGTCGCGCTGGACTACCGCGAGGACGGCTTGTCGGTGACGGTGGCGAACTCGGGCGACCGGGTCGATGTGCCGGGGGCGCAGCGCGGCCTGGCGGGGCTGGCCGAGCGCGCCGCGGCGTTCGACGGCACAATGGTGGCCGGGCCCGAGGCGCGCGGCGGTTGGCGTGTCGCCTTGTGGCTTCCCAGGAATGGAAGGGAGCGCCGGTGACCACGTTGCTCATCGTGGACGATCATCCGTTGCAGCGCATGGGTTTTCGCATGCTGGTGGAGAGCCAGCCGGACCTGGTGGTGCTCGGCGAGACCGACAACGGGGCGGACGCGGTGCGCCGGGCCACGGAGCTGGGGCCCGACGTGGTCCTGATGGACGTGCGCATGCCCGGCGTGGACGGCATCGAGGCGACTCGGCGGATCATCGCCGCGGGCGGGCGCAGCCGGGTCCTGGTGCTGACCACGTTCGACCTGGACGAGTACGCGTACGCGGCGCTGCGGGCCGGGGCGAGCGGGTTCCTGGTCAAGGACGCGCAGCCCGAGGAGCTGCTGTCGGGGATCAGGGTCGTGGCCGCCGGGGACGCGGTGGTCGCGCCGAAGCTGACCCGCCGCCTGCTCGACCGGTTCTCCGACCAGTTCCCGGTCGAGGGCGAGGACGACGGCAAGGCCGCGGCCGAGCAGCTCGAAGTGCTCACCGAGCGCGAGCGTGAAGTGCTGACGGCGATCGGCAAGGGCTGGAACAACAACGAGATCGCCGAGCGGTTCCACCTGGCCGAGTCCACGGTCAAGACCCACGTGGGCCGCATCCTGGCCAAGATCGGCGCGAGGGACCGGGTCCAGGCGGTCATCTTCGCGTACAACACGGGCCTGGTCAGCCCCGACGCGAAGTAGGCGGCGGGCGCGGCGCGCCCGCTTTCGGCCTGCGGGAGTCGGGCGGCGCTGACCGTTCCGCGAATCGCATGGCCCGCGCGGCGGGGCTCGGATGCGGCGTCAAGCCTGTGACGGCTGCCGCGTGCTTCAGAGTCGCGTGAACGCCAGCAGGTCGCAGGAGGCCTCGACCGGTTGCGGGCCTTCGGCGGTCGCGGCGGCGTGTTCGAGGGCGGTCATGCCGTCCCGGTACTCCTTCTCGCTCAGACGCTCGTACACCGACAGGGCCCGCATCCGTTGGCGCTCAGCGTATTCGGCGAGGCTGTCGGCCGAGCGGTGGCGCACCTCGGTGAGCGAGGCCAGCGCGAACCCGGCCTCGGCGAACAGGTCGACCGTCTCGACCGAGGTCGGGAACAGCGCGGCGTCGATCTCCCTGGTGCGCGGGAAGTACCGGTAGAGCACCAGGTCCTTGAGCCGGTCCGCGAGCGTGGTGGCGATGAGCAGCCGCGCGCCCGGGGCCAGGACCCGCGCGATCTCCCGCGCCGCCGCCGCGTGGTCGGGCACGTGGTGCCAGACCAGGAACATCAGCGCCAGGTCGGCGCTGGCGTCGTCGAGCGGCAGGGCCGCCGCCTCGCCCTCCACATAGGTCACCAGCGGGTGCGCGGACTCGATGTGGGCGACCTCTCGCATCCGCACCGACGGTTCGACCCCGACCACCTCGGCCCCGAACTCGTCGGCCAGCGCGGGCGTGAACCGGCCGGTGCCCGAGCCGATGTCGACGGCGCGTCTGACGCGGCGCTCGCCCGCGTGCTCGCGGAAGGCCCGGCTCCAGCCGCGCCGGGAGACCGGGAGGAGTCTGCGGCCCTTGGCGTATCCGGCGTGCTGCGTGCGGTCGTAGTCGACCCGTTCGAATCCCACCTGATGCCCCCTGCGGTCGCTTGCTGTAAGACGGTCCCGGTCGGGACCCAATAGCGGAGCTTGTCGCCGCGCTGGTCTTCGAGGACGCCGCCGCCTCGTTCGATCACCTTGCGGGAGCCGATGTTGCCCGCGTCGCAGGTGATCAGGGCCTTCTCGATGCCGAGGGCGGCGGCCTTGGGGAGGGCGGCGGCGAGCATCGCGGTGGCGTGGCCGCGGCGGCGGGCGGTGGGGCGGATGTCGTAGCCGATGTGGCCGCCGACCTCGCGCAGGTGCTCGTCGAGGTGGTGGCGGATGCTGATGCGGCCCAGGTAGGTGTCGCCTTCGGTCCACCAGAGCATCGTCATCGTCACGAAGTTCTCGGGGGCGACGGTGCGCCAGCGGTGCTCGACGGCGAGATAGGGGGCGACCCAGTCGTGGCCGGGGCGGGCGTAATCGCGGATGACCATGCCGGTCAGCGAGTCGTCCTCGGGGGCGCCGCGGCCTTCGGCGATGAACTCCTCGATGGCAGCGGCGAAGGAGGGGGCGAGGCGGGCGTCCGGGTCGATGAGCGCTGGCATGGGCACGACGGTAGGCGAGGGGGTAGAGGGGCGCAACCGCAATTCGGGAGGGTTCGCACCGATGGCTGGGAAATGTAGCGTCACGGACATCTCCCGTTGGTAGCGTTGCCGATCGGTTCGAGGAGGGAACGCGCATGGGTGAGACGGAACTGGCCGCCGAGGTGCTGCTGTTCGACATGGACGGCACGCTGGTCGATTCGACCGCTTCAGTGGAGCGGGCGTGGGGGCGCTTCGCGGCCCGGCACGGCTTGGACGCGGCGGCGATCCTGGCGGTGGCGCACGGGCGACCCACGATCGAGGTGGTCGCGCAGTTCGCGCCGCCGGGCGTGGACGCGGCGGCAGAGACCGACCGGATCGAGGCCGAGGAGATCGACCGCACCGACGGGATCAGCGAGATCCCCGGCGCGGCGAAACTGCTCGGCTCGCTTGACCCGGCCTCGTGGGCGGTGGTGACCTCGGCGACGCGGGCGTTGACGGTGCGCAGGCTCGCCGCGGTCGGCGTCCCGCTCCCGAAGGTGCTGGTGGCGGCCGACGACGTGACCAGCGGCAAACCCCACCCGCAGCCGTACCTGATGGCGGCCGAGGCCCTTGGTGCCGACGCGAAGCGCGCGGTCGTGTTCGAGGACGCCCCGGCGGGTCTGCGATCGGCACTGGCGGCCGGAGCGTCCCCGGTGGTCGTGGGCGGCTACGAGGGCGACGAAGCGGCCGGTCTGCCGAGGGTCGCGGACTTGAGCGGCGTCCGGGTGACACCGGGGGAACAAGGCTGGACGGTGACGCTGGCCTGACGGGCCGCGCCGCTCGCCAGGCTGGCCTGGACCGAGCCATCTTGCGGCGCGCGCCCGCGCTTCGGCGCGTAACGCTGAACGAACTGACCTCGCCGGGCGGACCGTGCCGCCTCGCTTCGGGCTTCGGGCTTCGGGCTTCGGCGATCACACGATGCCGAACCGGACCGCCGATCGCAGCGCGACACGGCTCGGTCGGCAGTCCCCGACCGGGCGGCGCGGGTTCCGCGCGCACGCCGGATCCCCACGATCGACGCCGCGATCGAACCGGAGACCGGGCGGGTTCCGCGCGCACGCCGGAACGCCCCTGTCCAGCAGTGTGCGAGGCGGGCTTCCAGAGCGGGTTCCGCGCGCGGCGGACCGCCGATCGCTCAGTGGTGCGCTCGGTGCCGGTCGTGCCTTTCCCTTGCGCAGCCCGGACTCTTGCGTCCGGGTCGCCTACGCGGCCTGCGCCGCGTCCATGCTCGCGAGGCGGGCGGCCCTCAAGCGGCCCGCGAGGTCTCTGGTCGGGCCGCCGCGCAGGAGCAGGACCAGCCATGGGTCGTCGTCCATCTTCGCGGCCGAGACCAGCGCGAGCGCCATGATGTGGGCGCACACGTCGCGCGTGTCGGCGCACGGGCATTCGGTCGTGATGCGGTTGTGGTCCTCGGTCACGAACTTCTTGGGCAGCAGCCGCATCCCGGTCTCGCCGAGGATCTCGTCGATGCGCTTGGGCAGCCGCCCGGCGAGCAGTCCGGCCACGCACGAGGGCGAGAGCGACAGCGCGGTCATGCCCGCCGTCCACGCCGAGGCGCTGTAGACCGGGATGTGGATCGCGGCGTCGTAGGTCCGCGCGCCGTCCCTCACGCGCCCGGTCACCGACCCCGGTTCGATGCTCATGCCCGTCACCGCGGCCTGCCCGGCCAGGGCCCGGCCCTTGACGATGCGCTGGTCGGGGTAGTTGAGCCCGATGGTCTCCAGGGCCCGCCACCACTTGCGGCCCCACCAGGTCCGGCCGTACGGGTCGCTCACAGGTGGCCTCCGTCGTCGTCGAGTTCGATGAGCTTGCGCAGCTGGGAGTCGTCGAGCTCCCCGAGCCAGTCCTCGCCGGAGCCGACCACGGCCTCGGCGATGGCCCGCTTGCGCGCCAGCAGCTCGTCCACTCGCTCCTCCAGCGAACCGGCGGTCACGAGCTTGTGGACGTGCACGGTGCGGGTCTGGCCGATGCGGTGGGCCCGGTCGGTGGCCTGGTCCTCCACGGCCGGGTTCCACCAGCGGTCGTAGTGGACCACGTGCGAGGCGCCGGTCAAGTTGAGACCGGTGCCGCCCGCGCGCAGCGACACCAGGAGGATCGCCGGGCCCTCGCCGGTCTGGAACTCGTCCACGAGGCGGTCGCGGGCGGGCTGGTCGAGGCCGCCGTGTAGGAACGGCGCGGCCACCCCGAGCTCGGCGTGGAGGTGCTTGGACAACAGCTCCCCCATCTGCCGGTACTGCGTGAAGATGAGGGTCTTGTCGCCCTCCTCGACGACTTCGGCGAGCATCTCGGTGACGCGGTCGAGCTTCCCCGAGCGCTCGGCGAGCCCGCCGTCGCCTTCGCCCACGTACTGGGCCGGGTGGTTGCAGATCTGCTTGAGGCGGGTCAGGAGCTTGAGGACGCGCCCGCGGCGGGTGATGCCGTCGCCCAGGCCCTCGTCGAAGGCCTCGCGGATGGCCTCCTTGTACAGGCCCGCCTGCTCGTCGGTCATGGTGCAGGCCACCACCGACTCGATCTTGGGCGGCAGGTCGGCGGCCACGTCTTCCTTCATGCGGCGCAGCACGACCGGGTCGATGCGGGCGCGCAGCGTGGCGGCCGAGACCGGGTCGCGGCCGATCTCGATCGGGTCGGCGAAGCGGCGCTTGAAGTCGGTCTGGCCGCCCAGGAGCCCGGGGTTGACGAACTCGGAGATCGACCACAGCTCGGAGAGGTGGTTCTCGACCGGCGTACCGGTCAACGCCACTCGGACGCGGCCGGTCAGGTCCCGCACGGCCCCGGCGGTGCGGGAGCGGTGGTTCTTGATCGCCTGGGCCTCGTCGATGACGATCGTGTCGAACGCCAGGTGGCGCAGGAGCTTCACGTCGCGCAGTGCGATCGAGTAGGAGGTCACGACCACGTCGGCCTCGGTCAAGGGCGCGGCCTGCTTGGTGCGGGAGGGCCCGTGGTGCAGGTGCACGCTCAGCTGGGGCGCGAAGCGGGCGATCTCCCGCTGCCAGTTCCCGACCAGCGAGGTCGGGCAGACCACCAGGTGCGGGGCGTTCCCGGCGCGGCGCACGAGCAGCCCGATCGACTGGAGGGTCTTACCGAGGCCCATGTCGTCGGCGAGGATCACGCCCGCGCCGCCTTCGGCCGCCGCTTCGAGCCAGGCGATGCCGTGGGACTGGTAGCGGCGCAGGTCGGCGTTGACGCGGACCTCGCCGGGGTCGGCGTGCTGGGCGGTGATGAGGCGCAGGTTGAGACCGGAGTCGGAGCGCAGCAGCTCGGTGTAGGACTCCACGAAGGCGCCCACCAGCGCCGGGCGGGTCCACACGTGCCCTTCGGAGTGCGGCGCGGCGTGGCCTTCGGCGGGCAGTTCGGCGGCGATGCGGTCGAGGTCGTCGAACTTGTCGTCGTCCACCGCGTTCGCGATGCGCGCCCACACCGCGATCGAGTCGGTGATGTCGGGGCGCGAGGCGATGCGGGTGAGCGACCGCAGGACCGGCCGCACCGGGAGCATCACGCCTTCGACCTCGCGCAGCTCGCCGCCCAGGTACAGCTCGGCCTCGACCGCCTCCCCCGGGGGGAGCCCGAGCTCGGCCACCGCGGCCGCGGGCCGCTCGCCGCCGAAGAACAGCAGCCGCCCGTCGGCCGGGGAGGCGTGGTCGGGCAGGAAGGTGGCGTGCAGTTCGCTGGGTGGCAACGAGGCTCCTACGGGTCAACGGCAGACGTGCCATTTTGCCACAGGCGCGGGCCCGATCCCAAACACGAGAAGTCGGTCTGCGCCGGTTCGGGAGGGTTCCTCCCGCAAACGGAGCGGGCCGTTTCCGGTCACAGCTCAGCGCATCGGGCAGCTCATGGCGAGGTTGACCGCGGCCGCGTCGCGGAACTCGGTGTGCGCCCCGGCGAGGTCCTCGCCGGAGGCCTCGACCACGATCTCCTGGGCCCGGTCGGCATAAGCGGCCACCAGGTTCTTCAGGTCCGGGTCGGCGACGGCGGTGCCGAGCGAGTCGATCTGGTCGACCACCACGGCCACGTTGTCACCGTTCACGGTGCCGACCAGGTCGAGGGCCTCCCAGGCCCGGCCGCAGTCGGCGGCGTACTGGTCGGCGTCGCGCTCCATGTCCTCGAAGCGGGTGTCGGTCTCGTCCACCCCGCCGAGGCACTCGGCCAGGAGCCACAGCATGAGCAGGACGCCGATCACCCACGCGAACAGCTTGAACAGCCGCGCATCGGTCATGGCCGCTCCCAGGAAGGCTCCAACTGTGATCCAAGTCTATCGGAGTGGACGGTCCCGGGGAATTTGAGAACGCGCTTGCCAGCCGGTAGGCTGAAGCGTCCCCCCGACCCCCGACAACGGCCCGAGCGACGGGCCTGCAACCGATCAGGAGCTGCATGGACGTCCTGTGCCTCGGCGAGTCGATGATCGTCCTCGCCCCGACCGCCGCCGGACCCCTCCGCACCGCCGTCGACCTCCAGGCCGGGGTCGCCGGAGCCGAATCGAACGTCGCCGTCGCGCTCGCGCGCCTCGGCGCCGACGCCGCCTGGTGCGGCAAGGTCGGCGACGACCCCTTCGGCCGCCGCATCCTCGACGTCCTCACCGAAGCCGGCGTCGACTGCTCCCTCGTGCGCACCGATCCCATCCGCCCCACCGGCGTCTACTTCAAGGACCCCGGCCCCGAGGGCACCACCGTCCACTACTACCGGCGCGGCTCCGCGGCCTCCACGATGGGCCCGGGCCACCTCGCCGACACCGCGCCCCCGCGCCTGCTCCACCTCTCCGGGATCACCCCCGCGCTCTCCGACACGTGCGCCGTGCTCGTCGACGAGCTCCTCGAAGACCGCGCCCTCGCCCCCGCGCTGGTGAGCTTCGACGTCAACTACCGGCCCGCCCTGTGGCCCGCAGACGAGGCCGGACCGGTCCTCGCCCGCCTCGCGGGCCGCGCCGACATCACGTTCGTGGGCCTGGACGAGGCCCAGACCCTGTGGGGCGTCAAAACCGCCGAAGACGTGCGCGACCTCCTGCCGGGCGCGGCCGTGCTCGTGGTCAAGGACGGCGGCAACGGCGTCACCGCGTTCGAGGGGACCGAGCGGCACTACTCCCCCGCCGAACCGGTCGACGTGGTCGAACCCGTCGGCGCCGGCGACGCCTACGCGGCCGGATTCCTTTACGGCCGCTTGCAGAACGCGTCCCTGAACGCGTGCCTGCGTCTGGGCCACCGGCTCGCCGCCGGAGCCCTCCAGACCGTCGGGGACCTCGCGCCCCCGCCGCCGTCCGAGACCGTCCGAGCCATCCTGGAGGACCAGTGACCCTTGACCAAGGCGACTACTTCGACCGACTCTTCGCGGACCAGCGCGTCATGGCGATCTGGCGGGGCCTGCCCGCCGACGAGACCGTGGCCCTCTCCGAGCGGGTCTGGGACGCCTCGGTCGACCTGGTCGAGGTCCCGATCGGCAAGCCCGGGCAGGAGGAGGCCCTCGCCGCGGCGGTGCAGGCGGGCGAGGGGCGCGGACGCGCCGTGGGCGCGGGCACCGTGGTGTCCCTGGGCCACGTCGAGCGCGCCGCCGCCGCCGGGGCGGCCTACACGATCGCGCCGGGCCTGAACCCGGCCGTACTGGAGGCCTCGCACGCTGCCGGACTGCCGCACCTGCCGGGCGTGGCCACGGCCAGCGAGGTCGGCCTCGCGCGCGAACTGGGCTGCACCTGGATGAAGGTCTTCCCGGCCTCGGCGCTCGGCGTCGACTGGTTCAAGGCCATGTCGGGGCCGTTCCCTGACGTCAAGTTCGTGGCCACCGGCGGGGTGGGCCCCGACGAGGTCGACGCCTATCTGGCGGCGGGCGCTTCGGTGATCGGCATGGGCTCGGCGCTGGCCGACCCGGCGAACCTGGCGAAGCTGACCGGCTGACCTGGAAGTGAGGCGACGCGCGGAGCCACCGGCTCCGCGCGGGGTGGGGTGGCGGCCGTAGAGCGTGGCCCGGAGCGAGACCACG
>NZ_JBEYYO010000014.1:0-149425 GCF_040645615.1 Glycomyces sp. NPDC046736
GTGGACGCACCAGGCGACGAGGAACGCGAGGACGGCGCCGGAAACGGCCGCACCGAACCCGAGGCCGAGCCCCAGGCCGAGGCTCTCGGCGAATCTCCGGCTTATGGGGCCGCGACGCAGCCCCGCCGACTCACTCCAAGCCCGGGACCGGAACCCCTTCGAACTCGCCCTTCCTTGCGCCCCTGCGGTTCGGCGGCTCCACTTCGCCCGCGTCCAGGAACGCCCGCGCCAGGACCCGGCCCTCCGCATCCGCGAACCACACCAGCAACCGCGCCGGACCGTCTACCGGCGGCACGACCACCTCAACCGCCTCGGACAATCTGAACGGCTCCGCCTTCACCGCCTCCGACACGCCCTGCGCCGCCGGAACCGCCGCGCCGAACGGCGCGCCCGCCGGGACCCATGCGACATTCACCGTGCCCGACACCGCGTTCGGGCCGTGATGCGACACGTGCGCACCGAACGCGAAGGCCTCTCGCGGCACCGTGATGTCCGCTCCGGCCGCCAGCGGCACGAGGTCGATCACCAGCACCGTGTCCGCGTTGACGTCGGCGGGAACGCACCCGCCCCAGTCCTTGCGGCGGCGGTTGATGTCGAGGAGGCCCGCCGATTCGTGCTCGACGTCGGTGAACTCCGTGTACACGTACCCGGCGAAACGATCATGGCGGCGCAGTTCCTGTGTCTCCCAACGCAAGTGCCAAGCACGCTCGAGGCTCGTGAAGCCCTCGCCGTACTCGCTGTTGACGAT
The DNA here is from genome assembly GCF_040645615.1 of Glycomyces sp. NPDC046736. Classification (NCBI taxonomy): domain Bacteria; kingdom Bacillati; phylum Actinomycetota; class Actinomycetes; order Glycomycetales; family Glycomycetaceae; genus Glycomyces; species Glycomyces sp. NPDC046736. Next base: position 749 of record NZ_JBEYYO010000014.1, read on the forward strand.
CGGGATGCCGCGCCGAGGCACTTCCGCAGAACCATAGAGCGACTTGTCCACGATGAAGTCAGGGCCGAGCCGCACCGGGAACGCGTCCTGCTCCCCCGAGGCGAGCCGCGCCATCGCGTCCTTCCAGCGCCCCAGATCCGGTTCGTAGTAATGCCAGTCGAGCAGGTCGGTGCGCACATGCGACCAACCCGAGTTCTCCACGATCGGCCGCGTCGCGTCGAGTTCGCGCAGGCGCTCGTACGCGTGCACGGCCGCCTCGGCGCGCGCCGTGCTGCCCGGGATGTCCCAGTCCAGGCCCCATTCCTCGTTGTACAGGCCCCAGATGACGATGCTCGGGTGGTTCCCGTCGCGTTCGACCATCGCCGGAAGCTGCGCCTCAAACGCGGCCGCGGCCTCGGGTGAGAACCGGCTCGGGCACGCCGGTTCGGCCCACACCAGCATCCCGGTGCGGTCGGCCTCGTGCAGCCACAGCGGCTCTTCGAACTTGAGGTGCTTGCGCACCAGGTTGTAGCCGAGGCCGCGCGCCAGGTCGAGCTCGCGCAGCAGCGAGGCCGCGTCAGGCGCGGTCAGGCCCGTGTCGGGCCAATAGCCCTGGTCGAGCACGCCTCGCATGTAGACGCGTTCGCCGTTGAGGTACAGCTCCTCGCCGCGAGTCTCGAAGTGGCGCAGGCCGGTCGTGGCCGTCACGCGGTCGGCGGCCTCGCCCGAGCCGGTGATGACCTCGACGCGGTACAGGTGTGGGTGGTCGGGAGACCAGAGCTTGGCGTCGGGGATCTCGATGCGGCCCTTGGCGGTCCCGTCGCGATCGGAAGTCAGGGCGATCGAAGGTCCATTCTCGACTGAAGCCACGACGGCCGCACCGGCCGGGGCGTCGCCCTCCAATTCCACCGTCACGTCGATCCCGGTGAGACTGTCCCCGCGCAGCACCACCGACCGCGCGTACGTCCGGCCGCGGGCCTCCAGCCACACCGTCTGCCAGATGCCCGACGTGGGCGTGAACGACACGCCGTCGTAGTCGTCGCGCGGGAGCGAACGCTGCTTGCCATGCGGGATCGCGCGCTTGTCGGCCGGGGCCGAGACCTCGACCTCCAGCTCAGCGGGCACACCAGGGGCGAGCAGGTCCGTCACGTCGAACTCGAAGGACTCGTAGCCGCCCGAGTGCTGGCCGACGAGCTTCCCGTCGATCCGCACCGCCGCGTGGTGGTGCACCGCCCCGAACGACAGCACCACGCGCGAGCCCGACCACTCATCGGGCGCGGTCACCGTGCGGCGGTAGGTGCCCCGTTCGAGCCAGATCCGCCGCACCCCCGAAGCCTCGCTCTCCCAGGCGAACGGGACCGTGATCGGCCCCTCGTGGCCCTCGGCGGCGAAATCCCAGCGGCCGTTGAGGTTCAGCCAGCGCGCCGAGCGGTCGCGGTCGGGCCGCGGGTATTCGGGGCGGGGGACGGAGGTCTCGGGTGGAGTCATGGGTCAGCCCTTCACGCTGCCGGCGAGGATGCCGTTGATGAAATGCCGCTGGAGCAGGATGAACAGCACCAGCAGAGGAATGAGTGCGACGGAGCTCGCCGCGAGGAGTTCACCGGTGACGGTGGCGTAGTCGGCCCCGATCCGGTTGCCCGTGATGTTCTGCGCGAGCGTGGACAGGACGACCTGGAGGGTCGACATGCGCTCGGAGTTCGCCGCGACCACGGGCCACACGAAGTCGTTGTAGATGTTCATGACGGTGAGCACGCCGAGCCCGGCCAGGCCGGGGCGGATCACCGGGACCACGACCCGCCAGAAGATCGCGAACTCGCCGCAGCCGTCGACGCGGGCGGCGTCGAGCAGTTCGTCGGGGACGGCCGAGATGACCTGCCGCATCCAGAAGATCGCGAACGCGTCCACCGCCCCGGGCAGGATGAGCGCCTGGTAGGTGTTGACCCAGCCGAGCTCCTTCATCTCCAGAAGGAGCGGGATGATGAGCACGATCGTGGGCAGCATGAGCGTGATGAGGACGGCGCCGAAGACGAGGTTCTTGCCGGCCCACTGGTACTTCGCGAACGCGAACGCCGCGAGCGGGGCGAAGAACATCGTGATGGCGCCCTTGAAGAGCAGCACGATCGCGGTGTTGACGAAGCCCTGGCCGATGGGCACGTCCTGGAACATCGCGGTGTAGTTGTCAAGGGTGAACGTCGTGAAGTCGAAGGCGAGCGGGTTGCGGATGATCTCGTTCGCGGGCTTGAACGCCGAGAGCAGGGCCCAGGCCACGGGGGCGAGGAAGGCGACGAGCAGCAGCGCGAGGAACAGGTGCGAGCCGATGCGCGGGCGCTCGCGGCGCGGGGAGTTCGCGGTCATCGTCAGTCCTTCGCTCGCAGGAGGCGCACGAACAGCAGCGACAGGGCCATCACGAGGACGACCAGCAGGAACGAGTTCGCCGCGCCGGTGCCGAGGTCCGCCCGGGTGATGTGGTTGTAGAGGTAGTACCCGGCGGTGGTGGTGGAGTTGTACGGCCCGCCTTGGGTGACGACGAACGGCTCGGCGAACATCTGGAACACCGCGAGGGTCTGGAGGACCGTGACGAACATGAGGGTGCGCCGCAGGAGCGGGACGGTGATGCTCCACAGTTGGCGGGTGCGGGACGCGCCGTCGAGGGCGGCGGCCTCGTAGATCGAGCCGTTGATCGACTGGAGTCCCGAAAGCATGATGATCACGATGAACCCTGTCGTCTTCCACAGGAACAGCAGCGCGAGGGTGGGTTTGGCCCAGGCGCTGGTGGTGAGCCAGCCGATCTCGGGGACGCCGAAGACGCCGAGGAGCGCGTTGACCGCGCCGTAGCGCTGGTCGAACAGGACGACCCAGATCTGGGCGACCGCGACCAGGGGCGTCACGAACGGGACGATGAAGGCCACGCGGTACAGGCCCCGCAGGCGCAGCTTCGCGGAGTTGAGGAGCACGGCCACGAGCACGCCGAGGGCGAGCTGCACGGGGACGATGAGGAGCCACAGGACCGCGGAGTTGCCTAGGGAGGACCAGAATCCGGTGCTGGTGAGCAGGTAGGTGTAGTTGTCCCAGCCGACCCACGTCGCGGCCCCGGTGCCGCGCCAGTCCGTGAAGCTCAGGCGGGCGGTGAAGTACAGCGGGTAGACGCTGAACGCGAGGAACACGGCCACGAACGGGGCCACGAACACATACGGCGCGAGGCGCCTGCGCATCCGGGGCCCCGCGATGCGGCGCCGGGGCCGGGCGACATGGGCGGCTGCGGCGGTCACTGGCGGTCGACCAGGTTCGTCTGGATGGCGTCGCTGGACTCGGCGAGGACCTCTTGAGGGGTGAGGTCGCCGTCGAGCATGCGCTGGAGGTCGTTGCCGAGGTAGTCGACCGCGCCGGCCCACCAAGCGGGCGTGGGCGCGCCGCCGGGGATCTGGGCCCCGGCCTCGGTGGCGACGGCCCACAGGTCCTGGCCGCCGAGCGCTTCGATGGGCTCGTACAGCGGCGCGGCCGGGTCGGCGGCGGGCAGGTAGCTGGGGATCGAGGTGGTGAGCCCTTCGGGGTAGATGTCGTTGGGTCCCCACACTGCGGTGTAGCCGGCCTCGTCGAACATGAGGAACTCATAGAAGAGCCAGGCGAGGTCGGCGTTCGCGCCTTCCTTGGGGAGCACGAACGAGGAGCCGCCCATCGCGCCCGAGCGGGGGCCGCCTGAGTCCCAGGCGGGCAGTTCCATTGCGCGCCAGTCGCCTGCGGTCTCGGTGAGGAGCTGCTGCGGCGCGAAGCTGAACCAGATGGCCCAGGGGTAGAAGACCTGGTTGCCGTTCTCGAGTTCGGCGATGTCGGTGGGCGTCAGGTATTCGGCGCGGGTGCCGAGGCCTTCGGACCGGACGGTGTCGAGGAAGGTGAGGATGCGCTCGAATTCGGGCGTGTCGAGGCGCAGCTCCCCGTCGGCGTCGGCGATGGAGGTGCCGAGCTGGCTCGCGTACATCTCCAGTTGGAGCTGGCCGAGGAACGCGGACTGCTCCAGGTGGATCGGCGCGGATCCGGGCACGGCGGCCTGGTAGTCGCGGGCGGCCTGGAGCAGGTCGTCGTAGGTCTCGATCGCGGCCGGGTCGATCCCGGCGGCTTCGAGCGCGGTGGCGTTGTAGAACAACAGGCCCGGGTCGAGGTCGAAGGGCACGCCGTAGACGCCGCCGTCGATGGTGTTGACGTCGAGTTTCTGCGGCGCGATGTCGGCCTTGTAGGGGGCCAGGACTTCGCTGAGGTCCCACAGGTAGTCGGCGAAGCCGCCGATCTTGGCGTCGTCGAGGAATACGCCGTCGGGCACTTCGGTGCCGGTGATCAGCGTGTTCTGGAGCTTGGCGTCGATGTCGACCGCGACGTGGTTGACCTTGATGCCGGGGTAGGCCGCGTTGAAGTCGGCGATGACGCCTTCGAAGACCTCGAAGAGGTCCCCGGAGCGGTCCCAGATCGTGATCTCGCCTTCGGGCTTGTCGGCGGTCGGGGCTTTGAGCAGGCTGGACGTACCGGAGTCGTCGCCCGAGGTGATGTCGGGGCCGCATGCGGCGAGGGGTGCCGCGGCGGCGAGGCCGGCGGTGGCGAGCACGGCCCGGCGCCGGAGGAGATGGCGAAGCATGAACACTCCCTTGTGTGATTTGCCAACGTGTGCAAAATCTAGCACCCCTTTGCCGACGTTGCAAACGGTAGGATGGACCTTATGCCGGCAACACTTCGCGACGTCGCCGATCTGGCGCAGGTCTCAGTCCGCACGGTCTCCAACGTGGTGAGCGGTTACGCGCACGTCAGCGAGCGCATGCGCCAGCGCGTGCTGCGCGCCATCGAGGAGCTCGACTACCGCCCCAACCCCGTGGCCCGCACGCTCCGCACCGGCCGCACGGGCATGCTCGCGCTCGTGGTGCCCGAGATCGACGTACCGTACTTCAGCGAACTGGCGCGGGACGTGATCGACGCGGCCGCCGAGTTCGGATATCGGGTGATGATCGACCAGACCGGGCACGACCACGAGCGGGAGCGTCGCCTGCTCATGGGCGACGACCGCACGATGCTGTTCGACGGCATCCTGTTCAGTCCACTGGTGACGAAGTCGGAGCTGCTCGACATGCACCGCTCGAAGCACATGCCGCTGGTACTGCTCGGCGAGCACGAGTTCGACGGCCGGTACGACCATGTGGCGATCGACAACGTGCGGGCCGCGAGGGACGCGGTCGAGCACCTGATCGCGATCGGTCGCACCAGAATCGCCGCGATCGGCGCGCAGCCGATGGAGGAGTACGCGACCCCGCTCCAGCGTACGGCCGGATACGAAGCGGCCCTGGAGGAAGCGGGCCTCGAACCGCTGCCGGGATTCGCGACGGCGGCGGCGCGCTACAGCCGCCCGGACGGGTACGAGGCGGCGAAGGCGCTGCTGGAGGCCTCGCCGCGGCCGGACGCGATCTTCTGCTTCTCGGATCTATTGGCGGTGGGCGCGATGCGGGCGGTCTTCGACGCGGGCCTGAGCGTCCCCGAGGACGTGGCGGTGATCGGCATAGACGACATCGAGGAGGGCCGCTTCGCGCGGCCTTCGCTGAGCACGGTCTCCCTGGACACCCCGTTCATCGCAAGGGAAGCGGTCCAGCGGATCACGGCCAGAATCGAGAACCCGGAGACGCAGGCGGAGGAGATCGTGGCCCCGCACCGCCTGGTGGCGAGAGAAAGCACCCTCGGAACGGCCTAGGCCCGCTGCGGGCGAGGGAATGTCGGTCCCTCGCGCGATCATTGATTCGGGGGCGGCCGAATTCCGACACGCCCGACCGCGGGGTACGCAACCACCCGAACATGTCGTACCCGCCCGCGATCATTTGAACCGGGGGTGCTTGCGTCGCGACACGCCCGACCGCGGGGGTCGGGGCCGCCGCCCCAATTCGCCTCCCCCGCTCCTCTTGCAACGTCGGCAAATTGCTGGCATGGTGTTTGCAACGTCTGCAAAGCCGCAGACGCCTCATCCTCAGGAGGCACCCCCATGATGGGAATCAGACAATCGGCACGACGGATCGGCGCGTTGTTCGCCGCCGCCGTGCTCGCGATGGCGAGCGTGCAGGCGCTCGCCGCCGCTCCGGCCGCCGCCGCGCAGCCGGGCTCGGTGCTCTACTCCCCCGACCTCGGGACCTTCCCGAGCGGGACCGCCGGATATCCGCGCGCGATCGGGCTCGCGCACGACGGTTCGGCGAACGAGACCATGCTCGCCACCTTCGCCAAGGGCGGCCACAACGCCCCGACCACGCTCCCGATGTACCGCAGCACCAACGGCGGCCAGAGCTGGAGCCAGATCTCCGAACTCGGCTCCAACACCCCCGGCTGGGACCTCGAAGCGCCCACGCTGTTCGAAGTCCCGCGAAACATCAACGGCCTCAACGCGGGCGACATCCTCGCCGCCGGAACCGCTTGGGACGTAGGCGACTACACCTCGCAGAAGGTCGAGGTCTTCCGCTCCACCGACGGCGGGCAGACCTGGCAGTTCCGCTCCAACTGCACCCAGACCTCGGGCGAACCCAACGGCTGGGGCCACGGCATCTGGGAGCCCACGTTCCTGGTGGCCGACAACGGGACCCTCGCGTGCTTCATCTCCGACGAGCGGCCCTCCGGCGGCGCGACCAACAACCAGAAGATCGGCCACTACACCTCCACCGACGGCGGCGTGACCTGGAGTTCGTCCATTCAGGATGACGTGGTGTTCCCCGCCGACAACCTGCTGCGACCCGGCATGCAGACCTTCGCCGACCTGCCCGACGGGCGGATCGCGATGAGCTACGAGCTGTGCCGCGACGCCACCGACGCCGACCACGCGTGCGAGGTCTACGTCAAGTTCAGCGACGACGGCCTGAACTGGGGCCCGCCCGGCGACCGCGGGACCCTCGTGCAGACCTCCGACGACCGCGAACTCCTGCACACCCCCTACATCTCGTGGGTGAGCGGCGGCGGCCCGAACGGGACCCTGCTCATCTCCGGCCAGCGCGTCGTGGCGGGCCCGACCGGGAACAAGACCGTGCTCGAAGAGTCCGGCACGGTGCTGTTCGCGAACCGGAACCTCGGTGCGGGCGACTGGTTCGAGGCCACCACACCGGTCACTGTGGACCCCACCGGCGGTTACGGCGCGGGCGTGCCCTCGTGCCCGGGCTACTCGACGCCCGCGATCCCGCGCGAGGACGGCACGAGCTACCTGTACCTCGCCGCGACCTGGCTCGGGCAGGGCAACCAGTGCGAGCTGCGGTTCGGGATCGGCGAGATCCCCGGCCCGACCGGGGCGATCACCAACCCGCAGAGCGGGAAGTGCCTCGACGTGGACACCAACACGGCCGTCAACGGGAACGCGGCGCAGCTGTGGGCGTGCGGGACCGCGAGTGGCCAGGACTGGTCGGTCAACGGCGACGGGACCGTGCGCGCGTTCGGGAAGTGCCTGGACGTGGACGCGCAGGGCACCGCGAACGGCACGCCGGTGCAGATCTGGGAGTGCAACGGCTCCGGTGCGCAGCAGTGGATTCCACAAGGGAACGGTTCGCTCCTGAACCCGCAGTCGGGGCGCTGCCTCGATGTGCCACAGGGGAACACGGCCGACGGGACCAAGTTGGCGATCTACGACTGCAACGGGTTGTGGACGCAGCAGTGGTCACTGCCTTAGGGCGGAGCACTGACGGCCGCGGGCGCAGGGCGCTCGCGGCCGTCGGCGCGTCCACGGGTCAGCCTTCGACGGATCGAAATGTGTCGTTGACAATTCGGACATGAACGGTTAGGCTCCAAGGCGAAAGGTATAGCGCTAAACCTATCTCCAACAGCGCGAATGCCACCGCTTTCCTGCTGCCGAAGGCGCGCTGCGGCGTGCCCTCGGACCGATGCCGCCGGGCCTCCCGGCGGCGCACCGTCATCGAGGCAACCTACCGATTCCCCGGAAGGACGCAGTGACCCGATCATGAAGGACCACCGAACAACTCCGAACCTGCGGCGGGCGCTACCGTTCGCCGCGGCGCTCGTCGTCGGCGCCGGAGCGCTCACGACCGCCGCCATGGCCACCGCCGACCCGGCTCCGGCCGCCGCGCCCGCGCTCTCCGTCTTCGACGTCGAGGGCCGCGGGGCCGACGTGCCGTTCATCGAGATCGAGGCCGAGAACGCCGCCACCAACGGCACGCTCATCGGCCCCGACAGCACCTACCAGACCCTCGCGGGAGAGGCCTCGGGCCGCCAGGCCGTCACGCTCGACGCCGTGGGCGAGTACGTCGAGTTCACCCTCACCGAACCGGCCGACGCGATGACCCTGCGATACTCGATCCCCGACAACGCGCAAGGCACCGGCATCGACGCCACAATGGACCTCCAGGTCGACGGAACCTCCGTGCAGGACCTGCCGGTGACCTCGCGGTACGGGTGGTTCTACGGCTCCTACCCGTTCACCAACGACCCGGGCGCGGGCGGCGGCCACCACTTCTACGACCACGTGCGCACCACGTTCGACCAGCGCCTCGACGCCGGGACGAAGGTGCGCGTCCAGGTCGACTCCACCTCTGCCGCATCGTCGTTCACGATCGACCTGGCCGACTTCGAGACCCTGCCCGACCCGGTCGCGCAGCCCGCGGGTTCACTGTCCGTAGTGGACTTCGGGGCCGACCCGACCGGGCAGGCCGACGCGACCGCCGCGTTCCAGGCGGCCGTGGACGCAGGGAAGGCCCAAGGGGCCGAGGTCTGGATCCCCGAGGGCGAGTTCCTGCTCTACGACCACGTGATCGTGGACGAAGTGACCGTGCGCGGGGCCGGGCCCTGGTACTCCGAGGTCACCGGGCGCCACCCCACCGACCGCTCCAAGGCCGCCGGGTTCTACGGCAAGTACGTGAACGAAGGCGGGCCCAGCACCGGAGTCGTGCTGCGGGACTTCGCGATCCTCGGCGAGATCACCGAGCGGGTCGACGAGGACCAGGTCAACGCCATCGGCGGCGCGATGAGCAATTCGCTGGTCGAGAACCTGTGGATCCAGCACGTCAAGGTCGCGGCCTGGATGGACGGGCCGATGGACGACTTCCACATCCGCGACACCAGGATGCTCGACCTCACCGCCGACGCGGTGAACTTCCACATCGGAGTCACCAACTCCAGTGTGGAGAACTCGTTCATGCGCAACACCGGGGACGACGCGCTCGCGATGTGGGCCGAGAACGTCAACAACGTCGGGAACTCGTTCGTGGGCAACACGATCGTGCAGCCGATCCTCGCCAACGGGATCGCGATCTACGGCGGCAAGGACATCACCGTCTCCGACAACGTCATCGCCGACACCATGAGCAACGGCGGCGGCATCCACGTCGGGAACCGCTACCCCGGCGTCAACGCCGGGCAGGGCACCGACGTGCAGGGCACGTTCACGTTGGCGCGCAACACCCTCATCCGCACCGGCAACACCGATTACAACTGGCCGTTTCCGGTCGGGGCGCTGTGGTTCGACGCCCGCACCGGCGACATCGACCGCGCCACCATCAACGTGACCGACACCGACATCATCGACTCCACCTACGCGGCGATCCACTTCGTCTCGGGCACCACCAAGGGCGTGGTCCTCGACGACGTGCGGATCGACGGGACCGGCACGTTCGCGTTCCAGTTCAACGACCCCGCCGAAGTCTCGGCCACCGACGTGACCGCGACCCGGATCGGCTTCGAGGAACCGGTCTACGCGTGCCTCTCAAGCATCGTGATCGAGCAGGGCGGCGGGAACTCCGGCTGGAACGAGGACCTGCCGGACACGTACTGCGGACCCTTCCCCGAGCCGAACCTGCCCGGCGAGGGCGGGCCGACCGAGGACCCCACCGACCCGACCGAGGATCCCACGGAAGACCCCACCGAGGACCCGACCGACCCTGGTGAGGGCGGGAACCTCGCGCTCGGGAAGACCGTGACCGCCACCGGCCACGCCGACGTCTACACCGCGACCAACGCCGTCGACGGGAACGCGAACAGCTACTGGGAGAGCGCCAACAACGCGTTCCCGCAGTCGATCACGGTCGATCTCGGTGCGGCGCGGGAGGTCGGCGAGATCGTGCTGGCCCTGCCGCCCTCGGCCGCGTGGGAGGCGCGCACCCAGACCGTGGCAGTCGCCGGATCGACCGACGGAACGCAGTACGACCAGATCCTCGCGTCCGCCGAATACGCGTTCGACCCCGCGACCGGGAACACCGTCACGATCGCGGTCGACGCGCAGACGCGATACCTGCGGCTGACCTTCACGGCCAACACCGGCTGGCCCGCGGCGCAGGTGGCCGAACTGGAGGTCTACGGGCCCTAACTCGGGTCCGAGATATCAATAGAGAGACCGATATAAAACACATGAAACCGGCCGCGCCTCACGGCGCGGCCGGATCAGCCTCTCAGAGAGCGCTCTCTCACGTGACGGTCAGCGTCCACCTCGACGGGTTGCCGTCGTAGGCGACACCGGACTGGTCCGGGGTGTTGTCCGGGGTCACGTCGTCGTACGGGAACGCGTACCCGATCGGCGAGTTCGCGTGCACGGCGCGCGCGAAGTGGTTGGTGATCGAGTTCTGGTAGTAGTCGCCGATCCCCGGGCCGTTCGGCTGGTCGGCGCCATTGTGGATGGTGCTGCGGTTGAACGCCGCGGCGAGCCTCGCCAGCGCTCCCTTCTTCGAGTCGTTGTCGCCGGGGTTGTTGGTGAACGGGCCGTGGTTGCAGGTGAACACGTCCCAGGACCCGGGCTTGGAGAACGTGGACCCGTCGTCGAAGACGAGCGTGTCGCCGTTGACGCGGCCGGTGATGACACCGCGCCCGCCCTGGAGGTCGATCCGCAGGTCGGTCCCGCGGTAGACGTCCCAGACCTGGTCGGCGTAACCCTCCCAGTAGCCCGCGAACGGCATGTTCGGCTGGCCCACATGGGGTGCCATGACGTTCTGCGGGGACATGACCCGCAGGATGCCCGAGTCGCCGTGCATCACGAGGTCGCCCCACGGCTGGCCGTCGCGGCCGGACTGGGCTTCGAGCTCGGCGGCGATGGCCTCGACCGCGCCGTGCGGCAGCGGGGCCACCGAGTGGTCGCCGTCGCCTTGGAGCCGCATCCCGATCGGGAGCGCGGTCACCAGGTCGACGTAGCTGATGTTGGCGAACAGCTGGACGTCGTTGAAGGTGAACTCGCAGAACGAGACGATCTTGCCGAAGTTCGTGTCGGCCTCGTTGTGCAGCGCGGGCTCGACGAGCGCGGGTCCGGGGTTGACGTAGAAGTCGAGTGTGGACTCGCGCACGAAGTAGACGCGCGCGCCGTACATGCGCGGCAGCGTGACGGTGGTGGTCGAGCCGGGCGATCCGAGCGGGATGGCGCAGTCGACCGGGAGCGGCGTGTTCGGGCCGCCGGGCTCCTCGATGTAGTAGGGGCCCTGCCCGGCCCGCAGGAGCATCATCCGGTCGGTGCCGAACTCGCGGCCGGTGACGTAGGCGTTGACCGAACCGGAGTCGGTGTCGTTGACCAGCGCGAGCTCGCAGGTGAGCGGCGAGGCCGAGGCGCTGGGGACGGTGAGCGAGCTCCACCAGGGCGAACTCGCCGCGGCGGCTCCCACCGCGAGCGCGCCCCCGGTGAAGACGGTCCTTCGCGAAACCATGTACAACCCTCCAGACATGTAGGGATTGATGAATTTGGATGAGATTAACATGGTTTGTTTACCGAATAAAGGGGCAATTGCGCGCAATGCGGCCACCGCCCGGAACGCAAGGGGAGCAAACGCTCCGGGCGGCGGTGCGAGGAGTCAGGCTGGGCCGACCGCGGTGAGGATCGCCTCGGCGAGTTCGGCGGGCTTGGTGAACTGGGGCCAGTGGCCCGTGGGCAGGTCGACCAGGTCGGCGTGCTTGACCGCGGCGAGCTCCTTCGCGAAGGGCGCGCCCTGCTCGATCCAGGCCCGGACCGTGGCGCTGGCGAACTCGCAGCAGATCACCGTGATCGGCACGTCGTAGCGGCGCTCGTCGCCCAGGACCCGCAGGTCGAAGGCCACGCCCTTGGGCGTGGGGATCGCTCGGGCGCGGAAGGATTCCCGCAGTTCAGGCGTGAGGTCGATGAGGTCCTCCTCCTCGAACACGTTCCAGTCGGGCAGCGGGATCTCGCCGTCGACCACCGGCAGCTCGTCGTTGATGGGCCCTCCGGGCCCCATCGGGGCCGAGTCGACGTAGACCACGCGCGCGATCCGGTCGGGCCGGGCGTCGGCCACCGCATGGGCGACCGCGCCGCCGCCGGAGTGCCCCACGAGCGCCACGGGGCCCTCGATGGCGTCGACGGCGGCCACGACCGCGGCCACGTGGTCGGCCAGGCCGATCCCACTGCGGTCGGCCTCCCGAGACTCCATGCCCGGCAAGGTGAGCGGATGCGCCCGGTGCCCGGCCTTCTCCAGCGCCGGAGTGACCTCGCCCCACGAGGAGGCGTCGAGCCAGAAACCTGGAATGAGGATGATGTCCATCCCCGGACCCTAACGGCGGGGTCCGACATCCCGGCCCGTTCGCCGCTACTCCCCCGAACCGAGCATCGGGACCGGTTCACCGGTGGTGTCGCCGTCGTGGATCGCGAAGACCTTCCAGCGGGTCTTCGGACCGGGCGGGCCGGACGGGATCATCACGTGCCAGCGGCTGCGCGACAGCGGCGGAGCAAGGAACCCGCCTGCGGCCTCGGGGCCGAACAGCTCCTCGCTCGGCAGGACGCCGATCGTGGTGCGGTGCAACCGGACCACGCGGTCCCGGGTCTCAGGGTCGGCGAGGGCGGCGTTGATCCAGGAGTCGAACGCGGCGTGGAGGCGGGCGGCCTGGGCCTCGGACAGGTCGGCGTCGATGAGCACCCACGCCGGTTGAAACTGCTCATGGCCGACGTCGAGCGAGGTCAAGAACGCGCGGGCGGTGATCCCGTGCTTGGCGAAGCGCTCGTAGGCGCGCTGGTACGCGTTCGCGCGGGTGCGGAGGTCCCAGACGAGCGTGGCAGCGGCCGCCGCGGTGAGGACCCCGGCGAGGACCAGGAGCGCGGTGCGGCGGGCCTCGGCGGAGAGGTCGAACAGGTTGCCGGTGCCCGGGACCGCGGCGTAGATCGCGCAGAACACCGCGAGTCCCAGCAGCAGGGCAGGCCCCTGCCAGCGCGGGCCGCGCAGGTCGACGTGGGCGGTGAAGTCGTCGAGGTCGGCCACGGCGGGGGCCGTCTCCGGCGGGAGCGCCGGGGCGTGTTCGGCTGCGTCCCAATGGTGTCGCGGGGAGCCCGGTCGAGAGGCGAGGGGTTCGTCCATGGCCGCCAGTCTAGGCGCGGTGCGGCGGGGCCGCAGGGGTCGATTTCAGGGGGCGCGGAGGGTCATGACCGTGATGTCCGAGGCTGCGCCGACGCGGATGGGCGGGCCGTTGGTGCCTGCGCCGTTGGTGACGTAGACCTGGGTGTCGCCGTGGCGTTCGAGGCCGGTGAGTTGGCCGCTGCGGATGCGGGAGGCGTAGTGGACGGGCCACATCTGGCCGCCGTGGGTGTGGCCCGAGAGCTGGAGGTCGACGCCGTAGCCCGCGGCGCCGCGGATCGCGTTGGGCTGGTGGGCCATGAACACGAGCGGTCGGGCCGGGTCGCGGTCGCCTAGGGCCGCTTCGTAGTCCGGGCCGGTCTCTCCGGCGATGCCGCGCTGGTCGACGATGAGGTCGTTGATGCCCGCGAGGTCGAATCCGGCCAGTTCGACGCGGGTGTTGGGCAGGCCGGTCATGCCCAGTTCGGCGACCCGGTCGTACCAGGCGTCGGCGCCCACGTAGTGCTCGGCGTTCCCGGCCACGAAGAACGCGCCGTCGCGGGCTTGGAGATCGGCGAGCGGGTCGGTGGCGTCGCGGATCTGCTCGGCCTCGTTGCTGGCGAGGTCGCCGACGAACGCGATGAGGTCTGCTTGGGCGCGGTTGACCTGGTCGACGACGCGTTCGCAGTAGCCGCGGCCGCGGATAGCCGAGAAGTGGGTGTCGCCGATGACGGCGATGCGGTAGCCGTCGAAGCGGCGGTCGAGCTTGGGCAGGACCACCGAGACGGGTTTGAGCCGCGGCGTGCGGTAGCCCTCGTAGAGGCCGGTGCCGACCGTGGCGGTGGCGACCGAGGCCGCTCCGACGCCGATGGCCCGGGAGAGGATTTTGCGTCGAGTGTGGACGGCAGGTTCGGGTTCGGGTTCGGGTGCTTTCCCTCTGGAGCGCAGGCGGGTCGCGAGTGCCCGGAGGTGCGAGAAGAACTCGTCCCGGGCCTCGCCCTTGCGGCGGAAGAGCAGCCAGCGCAAGGCCTCGCCGATGACGAGCAGTCCGAAGAGGTAGAGGAAGACCCCGAACCAGATCAGGCCGGGCCAGCCCACGAAGGCCTGGAACGCCAGCGGCGCGTCCGAGGGCGTGAAGAACCGCGCGAGCAGCCCGAGCAGCGCCAGGACGCCGAGGATCACGGCCCCGACCGGCCGCCACGGGGAGCCCTTCTCGGTGGTGTCGCGGCACAGCCGCCACCACAGGTAGTAGTGGAGCGCGGCGAAGCCGACCGTGACCGCGAGGAACCGGATCACGAACCCCGCGAGGGCCATCCGCTACCGACCCGCCAGAGCGCCGCCGTTGGACTGGATGATCTGGGCGGTCACGTGCCCGGCTTCGGGCGAGGCGAGCCAGGCCGTCAGCGCGGCGATGTCGCCGGGGGTGCCGGGGCGCTTGTCGTCGGTCTGGTCGATGAGCGTCGCGCGGCGCTCAGGGGACATGGTCGTGCCGAAGAACTCGGTGTCCTCGATGTAGCCGGGGGCGATCACGTTGGCGGTGACGCCCCTCGGGCCGAGCTCGCCGGAGAGGTCGATCGCGTAGGGGTGCAGGGCGGCCTTGGCTCCGGCGTAGCTGCCGGAGCCCGAGCCGCGGTAGGCGGCGATGGAGCTGAACAGGACGATGCGGCCGCCGTCGCCCAGGAGCGGTTTGAGGCCTTCGACGAGGTGGACGGCGGTGAGGACGTTGAGGCGCAGGTTCGCGTCCCACTCCCAGGAGGCGCGGTCGAGCCCGGTCAGGCCCTCGGGGACGGCGCGGCGGGCCGCGTTGCCTCCGGCGTTGGCGACGATGACGTCGACCGAGCCGTGGTGCTCGGTCACGTGGGCGGCGACGGCGCGGGCGCCTTCGACGGTGGCGAGGTCGGCGGCCACGTAGGTCGCGCCGAGGGGCTTGGCGGCTTCGGCGAGGACGTGCTCGCGGCGTCCAGTGAGGACGACTCGGTCGCCTTGGGCGGCAAGTCGTTCGGCGATCGCCAGGCCGATGCCGGTGCCGCCGCCACTGATGACTGCTGTTCGCGTCATGAGGTGTCTCCTTCGGTCCCGGCCGACTCTAGCGCGTGGCCGGTCCCGAGCCGGTGCGCTCGGCCTGTTCGGCGCAGAGGTTCTCGGCGTTGGCGCCGATCCAGCGGAACATGTCGACCAGGCGCACGCTGACGCCGCGCCCGACCTCGTTGAGGCCGTAGGTGACCTTCGGGGGCACGGTGGGTTCGACCTCGCGCCAGACCAGGCCGTCGCCGGCGAGGTCGCGGAGGGTCTGGGAGAGCATCTTCTCGCTCACGCCCTCGATGCTGTCGCGCAGTTCGAAGAAGCGCTTGTCGCCTTCATTCAGGGCCAGGAGGACCCAGATGCCCCAGCGGCTGGTGATGTGGTCGAGCACTCCCCTTGCGGGGCAGTCGGAGTGAAACACCTCACTGAACTCGGCGGGCGTGGTGGCCGTGGCCTGATTTCCTTCCGGCATGTCAGGAGCTTACCTCAAGGTAGGCCCTTCCTGAAAGTTAGTTTCGCTTCTACCTTGGGGTTCGCAACGCACATCGAAGGGAACCACCATGATCGTCGTCACCGGAGCCACCGGCAACATCGGCCGCCCGCTCGTCGCCGCGCTCGCCGCACGCGGAGAGGAGGTCGTCGCGCTCTCGCGCGGGGAGGCCGAATTCCCCGCGGGAGTCACGCACCGCAAGGCCGACTTGGCCGATTCGTCCACACTCGACGCCGCATTCGCCGGGGCCGACCGGATGCTCCTCCTCCCCCGCTCGGCGAACCTCGACCTCACACCGGTCGTCAAGGCCGCCAAGGCCGCCGGCGTCAAGCGGATCGTGCTGGTGTCCTCGCAGCGGGCCGTCACCCGCGAGGGCGCCGACCAGGACGAGCCGCCGGTCGTCGAGTCCGGTCTGGAGTGGACGCTCCTGCGGCCGGGCGGGTTCGCCAGCAACGCGTATCTGTGGGCCGACTCGATCCGCGCCGAGCGTCGCTTCGCGGCGCCGTTCGGCGACGTGGGCCTGCCGGTCGTCGACCCGGTCGACATCGCTGAGGTCGCGGCCGCCGCGCTCACCGAGGACGGGCACGCCGGGAAGGCCTATGTGCTCACCGGCCCCGAGCTCATCACGCCCCGCGGCCAGGCCGCGGCGATCGCCGAAGCGATCGGGGAGCCGGTCGAGTTCGTGGAGCAGACCCGCGAGGAGGCTGCCGCGGCCTTCGGCGCGTACTACCCGCCCGAGGTCGTGGAGGGCTCGCTGGAGGTGCTCGGCAACCCGAACGAGGCCGAGCAGACCGTGAGCGGGGACGTGGAGCGTGTGCTCGGCCGGGCCCCGCACACGTTCGCGGCGTGGGCGAAGCGCAACGCGGCGGCCTTCCGCTGAGGCGCGCGCGGTTCGCCCTCACCGGGCGGACCGCGTCTTTTCACTTCTGCGGCAAGGCGACCGGCAGGCCTACCTCGAATCCGCGGAGGGCCCGTTCAAGGTACACGTCCATGTCCCAGTCGATGCCCGCGGATGCGACCGGGCGGAACTCGCAGCGCATCCGCATGCCGCAGTCCTCGTCGGCGCTAGTGATCGTGTGGTCCCACGCGTCCCGCGAGTCCTCGGTGCGCAGCCAGCTGTAGCTGGTGACCTGGTAGCCGTCGGGGTATTCATCGCCGCGGGCGAGCTTGTTGCCCAAGACCTCGCCGAACACGAGGCCGCGAACCCCGGTCTCCTCCAAGGCCTCTCGGATCGCGGCCTCGCCGATCGTCTCGTGCGGGAGGGCGCCGCCGCCGGGGACCTGGACGCCCGCTTCGGGCGAGTCCTGGTGGAGGATCACCAGGACTTCGGGGCCGCTGGGAGTCTGCCGCAGAACATAGGCCGCCGATCGCTGGCGGAACCGTAGGATTTCACGCATCGGGCGAGCCTCGCAAAGTCGGCGCCGAGCGGCAACGCGATTAGGCGCGCAGCAGGTCGGCCGCGATGCGCGCGCCGTCGTCGGTCATGGTCGCGGCGACCGCCTCGGCTCGGGTGCGCATGTCGAGCGCCGATTCGATTGCGGCGGTGAGGGTTCTGGGGGTCACACGGGTAGCGGTGAGCGCGCAGCCGATGCCGAGGTCGGCGACGCGGGCGGCCCAGTGGGGCTGGTCGGCGATCTGGGGCAGCACCACCTGGGGTGTGCCTGCGCGTGCGGCGGCGGCGGTCGTGCCCGCTCCTCCATGATGGACGACGGCGGCGATGCGAGAGAACAGCGCCTGCTGGTTGACCTCCCCCACCGAGACGCAGTCGTCCGCGTCGTCGATCGGGCGCAGGTCGGCCCAGCCACGGGCGAGGACCACGCGGTGGCCCGCGGCGCGGGCCGCGGTCACCGCGACCCGGGCGACCTCGTCTGCCCCTCGCATGGGGATGCTGCCGAAGCCCACGTAGACCGGCGGCGGCCCGGCGGCTAGGAACGCATCGAGCTCGGGCGGCAGCGGGCGCGCGTCGGGAAGGACCCAGCGGCCGGTCTGGACCGCGTCGAGGTCGGTGGGCCGCCAGGGGTCCAGCACCGCGTCGGAGGCCAGCAGAGGGCTGGGACCGAAGACGTGGTCGCGCACGTTCCGCAAGGGCGGCAACCCGATCAGGGCCCGGTGGCCGTTGACGGCGGTCCCGAAGAGCTGCTGCATCACCACGGCGTCGTAGCCCCAGAGGACATGGCGGTCGGTGGTGCCCGCGGGCAGCGCTCGGCCCGGCCTCGGCAGCGGCGGATGGTGCCGCGAGGGCAGCGCGGTCGATTGGAAGCTCACGTGGCGGTACCGCGGACCGAGCGCGTCGGCGGCCGAACGCGCGGCCGCGACCACGGGGAACATCCCGGTGGCGACCATCGCGTCGCAGTCGGCGGCCACCGATGCGATGGTGTTGAAGCTCGCCGCGATGAGCGAGGCCGTGTCGCGCGGTACGGGGGCGGCGGCGCTGACCCGCCTGCGGACCGGTTCGCCGAGCGGCAGGTGCAGCAGGCCCGCTCGCTTCAGGAGCGCCGCGAACTCCGCGTCGAGTGGGGCGGCGACCATGACGTCGGCGCCGGTCTCCTTGAGTCGCAGGCCGAGAGCGCACATCGGCTCCACGTCGCCGCGCGACCCGTACGCCACCAACAAGACCCGCACCCGATCCCCGCCGTTCCCCTTCCGGCAACCTGCCTGAAGAGCCATAGTGCGACGTCGATGCTCGCGGTCTTAGGACCTGCGGCGTAGGTGCGGCTGCGGCGTTGGTCCGATGGCAGGCCCCAGAGGGGCTCTTAGGTTTGGGGCACGGGGGATCGAGCAGCGGTTCTCCGCACGCGAGGAGGACGAGATGACGATTCTGGTGACCGGAGCGACGGGCAACGTGGGCAGGCACCTGGTGGAACAGCTTGCCGCCGAAGGGCATTCGGTGCGGGCCTTGGCCCGGAATCCGGATGCGGTGCGGTTCCCCGCGGGCGTGGAGACCGTCGCAGTCGACCTGACGGACCTCGCGAGTGTCGAACGGGCGCTTGCGGGTGCGACCGGTCTGCACCTGCTCACCGCCCTCGGATCGACCAACCAGACCATCCCGGACAGCGTCGCGCTGCTCGAAGCGGCGGCGGGGGCCGGGGTACGCCGGGTCACGACGTTGTGGAACGGGTACAAAGGACCGGTCGAGGAGGCCGTCGAGGCCAGCGGTCTGGAGTGGACGCACGTGCAACCGGGCGAATTCATGTCGAACGCGGCGGTCTGGGCCGAGGAGATCAAAGCCGAAGGCGTGGTGCGGGAGGCCTTCGGGCACATCGCACACGCTCCTGCGCACCCGGCCGACATCGCGGCCGTGGCCGCCACCGCACTGACCACAGGGGAGCACGCCGGGCAGGAGTATCGGCTGACCGGGCCCGAAGCGCTGCCGGTGCCCGCGCAGGTCGAGGCAATCGGCGCGGCGATCGGACGCGAACTGCGGTTCGAGGCGCTCACCGAGGAGCAGGGCAAGCAGCGCATGCGCGACATCGGCATGGAGGACGAGGCGATCGACTACGTCATAGGATGGCGCGCCGATCCTCCCAAGTGGACGCTTGAGCCGTCCGACCTGGTGGAACAGGTGACCGGGCGTCCGGCGCGGACCTTCGCACAGTGGGCCGAAGAGAACACGGCGGTGTTCAAGTAGCCAACAGGAAACCGGGCGCGGCCCGCAGTGCGCTGCGGGCCGCGCCGCCTGCATCAGGACGCGTTCAGGCCCTGCTTGACCGCCTCCGACAGCGGCGTGGTCGGGCGGCCGATGAGCTTGGCGAGGTCACCCGAGCGGCCCGCGAGGAGGCCTCGGGAGATCGCGTCGTCGACCCCGACCAGGATCACCGCGAGCGGGTCGGGCAGGCCTTGGCCGACCATGATGCCCCGCAGCTCCTCGCCGGGGATGCGGTTCACCGGGAAGTCGGCGCCGGTCTGGCGTTCGACCTCCGCGCTGAACTCCTCGAAGGACCAGGCCTCGTCGCCGCTGAGCTCGTACTCGCGGTTCTCGTGGCCCTCGGAGGTCAGGACCGCCACGGCGGCCGAGGCGAAGTCGGCGCGCGAGGCGCTCGCGACGCGCGAACCGGGCGCGGCGCTGGTGGTGAACGCTCCGGAGTCCAGGGCCGCGGCCAGGTCGCTGGTGTAGTTCTCGTGGTACCAGCCGTTGCGCAGCAGCACGTACGGCAGCCCCGAGTCCAGGAGGTACCGCTCGGTGATCTGGTGCTCGCGGGCGAGCTCGAAGTCCGCGGCCGGGCCGCCGAGGATGCTGGTGTACGCCAGCAGCGCCACGTCGGCGGCCTTGGCCGCGTCGATCACGGCGCGGTGCTGCGGCACCCGCTTCCCGACCTCGCTGCCGGAGACGAGGAGGACCTTCTCGCCGGGGCGGAACGCGTCGGTGAGCGAGTCCGGGTCGTCGTAGTCGGCCACGCGGACCTCGACGCCCAGCTCGCCGAAGCGGGCGGCCTTCGCCGCGTCGCGCACGACTACGGCGATCTGTTCGACGGGGACCTGGTTGATCAGACCTTCGACCACGAGCGTGCCGAGGTGGCCGGTGGCTCCGGTGACGACGATCATGTGCTGGCTCCTTCAGGCTCGACAATCATACTTTCAAAATGAAAGCACATTCTGAATGAAAGTACCATCGTTTTGAAAGCACAATCTCCTCCCCGGAGGAGGCCCGGAGGTACCATCGCGCCATGAGCACCAGCCCCACCGAGTTCCAGGTGACCGCCAAGGACTGCGACTCGCGAGTCGTCCTCGACCACGTCACCGACCGCTGGGGCACGCTCATTCTCCTGGTCCTGCACGAGGGCCCGAAGCGCTTCAGCGAAATCCGGCGCGCCGTCGAGGGCATCAACGAGAAGGCCCTCGCGCAGAACCTGCGCCAGCTCGAACGCGACGGGATCCTCGCGCGCCTCGCCTCCGACGGGTACCCCTCGCGCGTCGAGTACCGCCTCACCGACCTCGGCCGCACCATCGAGGGCCGCCTTCGCGACCTGGTGCTGGACCTGTACGAGTCCATGCCCGCGATCCTGGACGCCCACGTCGAATACGACGCGCGTCATTCGTCCTAAAGGTTCGCCGAACCTGCCCGAAACCGCAGGTCGTGAGCGTTCCTCGCCTAGAATCGGGCAATGGCCGCGCAGGTCCCGCGCAAGAGCGCACTGCGGCCGGGCACGGCTATCCCGCTGTGGGTCCGGCTGCTGCCGCTCGGGGCCCTGTTCGGGGCCTCCGCCCTCCAACTGTTCCGCCCCGACCCGCTCCACGCGGGCATCGCGATGGCCGTGGTCCCGGTGCTCGCCGCGTTCGTCATGGGCCCGTTGTGGACCGCCATCATCGCCGCGCTGGCCCTGCTCGTGGTCGCCGCTCCCCTGCCGGTCTCGCGCCGCTTCGACGGCGACGACATCGTGGTGGTCTCCATCGTGTTCCTCACGGCCGTGGGCATCTCGTGGTTCCGCCAGAGGTTCGAGGCGAGCCTGGTGACGGTGATCAGCGTGTCCGAGGCCGCGCAGAAGGCGGTGCTGCCCGATCTGCCCGAGCGGGTCGGGGACCTGACGTGCGCTGGGGTCTACCACTCGGCCCAACGGGGCGCGCGGATCGGCGGCGACCTGTTCGACCTGCGGCCGAGCCCGCACGGGACGAGGCTGATCCTCGGCGACGTGCAGGGGCACGGGCTCGACGCGGTGAGCACGGCGTCGATGCTGCTCTCGGTGTTCCACGAGGCGATCTTGGACGAGGAGGAGCTGGGCGAGATCGCGTGGCGGCTGGAGCGGCGGCTGCTCGGCGACGCGGCGGAGGGGTATGTGCCGGAGCTGTTCGCGTCGGTGCTGCTGGCGGAGTTCGCCGAGGACACCGACGAAGTGCGGCTGCTCTCGTGCGGCCATCCACCACCGCTGCTGCTGCGAGGTGAGAGCGTCGAGGAGGTCGACCTCAAGCCCGCCCCGGTGCTGGGCCTGCGCCTGGCCGACCCGGTGCGCCCGGGCGAGGGGACCACGGTCCCGTTCGGGGCGGAGGAGACGCTCCTCGCGTTCTCGGACGGCCTGGTCGAGGCCCGCGACGCCGACGGCCGGTTCTATCCCCTGGCCGCCCACCTGCACGGCCTGGTGGTCCCCGCTTCGCCGCGAAAGCTGGTCGAGTTCGTATGGGAGGACGCGACCCGCTTCGCGACCCGCATGCCCGACGACGTGAGCATCCTGGCGGTCACGAGACTGGGCGAAGCCGAACGGGAGACCGAGGCGACGGAGAAGCCGAGCGGCTGAACGGGCCCGCGGCTTCGGCGCGGTCCGAAGGTGGGGGCGATGGCGGCCAGTGCGAGAAGCGAACCCCGAGACGCCGAACCGGCCCGCCGCCAAGCCCCTCCGACTCGGTTCGCACCGCTCACGCCGCGACAGCGTCCCGCCCCGGTCGCGACCAGCGAACCCCACGATGCCGAACCAGCCCGCTGCCTCGACCTTCCGCCCCGCACTGCCCCTCGCGTGGCGCGGCAGCGTCCCGGACCCGTCGCGACCGGCGAACTCCGCCAAGCCGAAGCAAACCGCCGCCTCGTCTCCCGACTCGGACCGCACCCCGCACCCCGCACCCCGCACCCCGCACCCCGCACCCCGCACCCCGCACCCCGCACCCCGCACCCCGCACCCCGCACCCCGCACCCCGCACCGACCACGGCTCGCATCCCTCGCGCCCATCCTTGCCCCCTCCCCCTCGCGGGGGAGGGCTTCGCGGCGCGAGGGGGAGGCGTGCCGCATCGGTGCGCGCGATGCTCGGTCGGGTGGGGTTCCACCTAGATAAGGAGCGTCGTATGGCCACTGTCGGATTCATGGAGCGACTGCACGGGCGGACCGCGGCGGGGGTGCCGCGTTGGGCGGTGATCGCCGCGTACGTCACGGCGCTGACCGCGCTGCCGTCGGGGATCTGGCGGATCGCCGCGATGGTCGGCGGCGTGCCGCTGCTGGAGCTGGACCCCGCGATCCGGCAGGGCACGGGCGCGCTGTCGGAGGGCCCGTGGTGGTACGTGATCCCGCTCAGCGTGGTCACCGAAGCGCTCGCGTTCCTCGCGATCGGGCTGGTCACGGTCTGGGGCGAGGTGTGGCCGCGCTGGATGCCGGTGCTGCGGGGCCGCCGGGTGCCGGTGGCGGCCGCCGTAGTGCCGGCGACCATCGGCGCGACGATCCTGATGGCGCTCCCGTACGTGCTGGTCATGTTCGCCCTGGGCATGGGTGTGAACGGCGAGCCGTCGCGGCTGGTGGTCAACAGCTGGCAGGTGGCCGTCTTCTGGATCGCGTACGGGCCGCTGGCGCTGTGGGGCCCGCTCTTGGCGGTGCTCACCGTGCACTACTTCCGGCGGCGAACGGCCGCACCGGCGCTGGTCCGGTGCCCGGCATGAGACTGGAGGAGACGCCGCGCTTCGTCGACGAGCACCGCCTCGCGATCGCCGCGCCGCGCGAGCGGGTCTGGGAGGCCCTGGAGGCCTACTGCGACTCACTGGTCGCCAAGCGCGCGATGCCCGTGGCGTGGCTGCTGGGGACCGAACCGAGCGCGGGATTCGGCATCTCGGGCCGGTTGCCCGGGAAGCGCTTGAACCTCGACGGACGCCACCGGTTCTCGCGGTACCGGCTCTCGTTCGCGCTCGAAGGGTCCGGGGAGCGGACCGTGCTGGCCGCGTTGACGTTCGCGGACTTCCCGGGGCCGCACGGTCGCGCGTACCGGGCACTGGTCATCGGCAGCCGCGCGCACGCGGTGGCGGTGCGGCGCATGCTGCGCGCGGTGAACCGAAAGGCGGTCGGCTGAAAAGACTTTCTTCGAACCAGGAAACGCTGAGGGCCCCGGTGTCGGGGCCCTCAGCGGGTTCAGGCGCAGACGACGTCCGAGAGCGAGGTCAGCTCGTCGGCCTCCTCGGCGGAGAGGTCGAGTTCGACCGAGGCCAGGAGCGGGCCGAGCTGGTCGGCGGTGCGAGCCCCGGCGATCGGGGCGGCGATGCCGGGCCGGGAGCGGACCCACGCGAGGGCCACGGTCCCGATCGCGACGCCGCGGGCGTTCGCGATCTTCTCCAGCTTCTCGATGATCGCGAGCCCTGACGGATTGAGCTGCTTGGCGGCCGAGCCGCCGCGCACGCTCTGCTCCAGGTCGGCCTCGGTGCGGTACTTGCCGGTCAGGAAGCCGCTCGCGAGCGCGTGGTAGGGGAAGGCGCTCAGGTCCTCGCCGACGGCGAGGTCGCGCAGGCCCGGCTCGAACGTGCCGCGGCTGACGAGGCTGTACTTCGGCTGGAGCGCCACGGGACGGGCCGCGCCGGTGCGCTCGGCGATGTCGAGCCATTCGCGGACGCGCTCGGGGCTGTAGTTGGAGATGCCGACGTGGCGCACGCGGCCGTCCTTGACCAGGTCGTCGAACGCGGCCACGGTCTCTTCGAGCGGGGTGTCGTGGTCGTCGAAATGGGCGTAGTAGAGGTCGATGACGTCCACACCGAGGCGCTTGAGGGAGGCCTCGGAGGCGGCCTTGACGTTGGGCCCGGACAGGCCCTGGTACTGCGGGTGCTGGGAGACCTTGGTGGCGACCAGGACGTTCTTGTCGCGGTTCTTGGCCAGCCAGGTCCCGATGACGGTCTCGGACTCGCCGCCGGAGTTGCCGGGGGCCCAGGCGGAGTAGGAGTCGGCGGTGTCCACGAGGTTGCCGCCCGCTGCGGCGAACGCGTCGAGCACCGCGTGCGCCTCGGCCTCCTCGGTGTTCCATCCGAAGGTGTTGGTGCCCAGGACGAGCGGGTAGATCTCGATGTCGGTCCGGCCGAGCTTGGCCATGTGAGCCTCCATGTGTCGGTGCTTCCCGGGACGTACGGGGCCGCCTCGGCGACTCGGTTCGCGAGTCGGTGTCCGTCGGCAATCCTGCCACGCGTCCCGGGAGCACCGCGCCCGAATGTGAACGTTCATTCGCATTCAGGGCGCACCTCAGGCGGCCTGAGCAGTGGGCATGATCGTGACCCGCTCCAGGTTGACGCGGGCGGGGAGCGCGGCCAGGTGGGCCACGGTCTCGGCCACGTCGGCGGCTTCGAGCACCTCCAGGGTCTTGAAGGTCTCGTCGAGCCACTCGACCGCGTTCGGCTCGGTCACATGCCCCTGGAGCTCGGTGCGGACGATGCCGGGCTCGATGACCGCGACGCGCACGCCCTGCGCGCCCAGCTCGGCGCGGAGGTTGCGCGAGTAGTGGGTGACGAAGGCCTTCGTGCCGCAGTAGACCTCGAACGTGGGGAACAGGTTCTGCGCCGCGATCGAGGAGGTGTTCACCAGGTCGGCCACCCCGCGCTCGGCGGCCGAGGCGCGAAGCTGCGGGACGAACGCGGCCACGGCGTTGAGCAGGCCCGATATGTTGACGTCGACCTGCCGGCGCCACAGGTCGGCGCGCACGTCGCCGATCTGGGCGGCGAGCATCACCCCGGCGTTGTTGAACAGGAGGTCGGCGGTGCCCAGCTCGTCCTGGACGCGGGCCGCCGCGGCGTGCACCGAGTCGGCGTCGGTGACGTCGACACCGAGTGCGAGCGCGGTGCCGCCGGCGGCGGTGACGCGTTCGACCAGGCCGTCGAGGCGGTCGGTGCGGCGGGCCAGGACGGCGACCTTCGCGCCGCGGGCGGCCAGGAGTTCGGCGGTGGCTTCGCCGAGGCCGCTAGAAGCGCCGGTGACGACCGCGACGCGACCGTCGAGAGAGTTCACAGTAGACATTGAGGTTCCTTCGGAGTCGTTGGTTCCCAGGACGGTCCGGCCGTCCTGGGAACAAGTCCACCACCGTTCCGACCTCGAGAACGGGGCCCGGAATCCCCTCTCGCGACTGGTACCGCCAGGACCACCCTCGGCGGGCCGGGGCCGCCCCGGCGGCGGCACAATTGGGGCATGGACCAGCGCGCAGAGATCTCGGACTTCCTCAGGACCCGCCGGGCCAGGGTGAGCCCGCGGGACGCGGGCGTAGCCGACGACGGGCGCGTGCGCCGCGTCCCGGGGCTGCGCCGCGACGAGGTCGCGCGGCTGGCGAACATGAGCGTCGAGTACTACACGCGGCTCGAACAGGGCAGGGCTGGAAACCCGTCGCCGGAGGTGCTCGACGCTTTGGCGGAGGCGCTGCGGCTCGATGCGTCCGAGCGCGCGCACCTGCTCGACCTGGCCGGTCGCCGCTCGGCGAAACGGCGCGGGCCGATCGCGGCGCAGCGGGTCCGGCCCGGGCTGCTGCTGACGCTGCGCAGCCTCGAAGGCGTGCCCGCGTTCATCATCGGCGACCGCCTCGACGTGCTGGCGGTGAACCGGCTCGGCCGTGCCGTCATCACCGACTTCGACGCGCTGCCCGCGGCGCGGCGGAACCTCGCCAGGTACTACCTGCTCGACCCCGAGGCGCGCGAACGCGTCGTGGACTGGCCGACCGTCGCGCGCGACTCGGTCGCGGTGCTGCGGTTCTACGCCGGGCGGCACCCCGAGGACCGCCAGCTCGCCGACCTGGTCGGGGACCTCATGCTCGGCTGCCCCGAGTTCGGCGAATGGTGGAACGACCACCAGGTCCTGCGGCGCACGCACGGCCGCAAGGCCTACCGGCACCCGATGGTCGGCGAGATCGAGTTCGCGTACGAATCGCTCGAACTGCCCGGCGACCCCGAGCAGACCCTGTGCGTCTACAACGTCGAACCGGATTCGAAGAGCGAAGAGGCCCTGAGGGTCCTCGCCAGCTGGACCGCCCCCGCCGCGCAGCGGCGGTGAGATCGAGCGTCCTTTGGGTTGAGGCGCATGGGTGTAGGGTCTCGTGGCATGAGCGAGCGCGAGACGACGCGGCGGACTCGGGAAGGGTACGACGCCTTCGCCGAGGAGTACTACGAGTTGTTCAAGGACTCGCTGCGCGAGCACCCTCTCGACCGGGCGGTGATGGGCGTGTTCGCCGAGATGGTGCGGGACGGCGGGAACCTCGAGATCGCCGACCTCGGGTGCGGACCGGGCCACGTGACGGCGTACCTGCGGGAACTCGGGTTGGCGCCCTTCGGGATCGATCTCGCGCCCGAGATGGTCGCGCTGGCGGGCCGGACCCATCCGGAGATCGAGTACCGGCAGGGGGACATGACCGCGCTCGACCTGCCAGACGGCGGGCTGGGCGGGGTGTACTCCCGCTCCTCGATCATTCACACGCCGCCCGAACGCATCGGCGAAGTCTTCGCCGAATTCTCGCGAGTGCTCGCCCCCGGCGGGCACCTGCTGCTGGGCTTCCAGGCGCACGAGGACACGTCGCAGCTCGCCTGGCCATTCGACCACAAGGTCGCACCGGCCTACCGCTGGTCGGTGGGCCGCGTAGCGGATCTACTGCGCCAGAACGGCCTCGAAGAGATCTCCCGCAGCATCGAAGCCCCCTGGAAGGACCCGGTACGAGGCTTCCACTACGCCTGCATCCTCGCACTGAAGCCGCGCTGACGCCTCAACCGGCGAAAGCGGCAATGTCCGCGGCGCCCGCGGGCGACTCGTTCGCCAGTCCGTTCGACGTCGGGTTCGAACACGGGCGGCGACCTCGCCGCGCCGAGGGCGGCGCGCCCGTGTCCGTTGCGGCGCAGTCGTTCAGGCGGTGCCGAGGCGCAGGCCCGGGAAGCGGTAGTAGGCGTTCTGCTGATGGTGGGCCTCCTCTCCGAGGAGCAGGTCGCCCACCTGTCGCACCCCGGCCGCCTTCGCGGTTCTGACGAGGAGTTCGGCGGCTTCGCGGGCCCTGGTGTCCGCGGGTCCGCCGCCGTCGAAGTACCAGGGGTTGTCGAAGAATTTCACTTCGGGAGCCGAACCCTCCAGGTCGGCGGGCGTGGGGCTCCAGCCGAGGCCCGGGGCAGCCTTGGCGCTTCCGGCCGGGTCGGCCCGCGGATGCGCGTAGTAGCCCAGGTGGAGGCGCTCGCCGCAGCGGATGTCGAACATGATCGGCGCGTCCTTGGTCCCGTCCGCGAAGGTGAGCCTGCCGTACAGGCACAGCGTGAACGCGACGCCGAGCGCCGAGGTCTCGGCGGGCAGGTGCGACAGCAGCGCCGCGAGCGCCTCGGTGAACTCGACCCAGTCCCCGGCCGTGGCGCTCGGCGCGTACAGCAGGTCGT
The DNA here is from genome assembly GCF_040645615.1 of Glycomyces sp. NPDC046736. NCBI lineage: Bacteria > Bacillati > Actinomycetota > Actinomycetes > Glycomycetales > Glycomycetaceae > Glycomyces > Glycomyces sp. NPDC046736. The sequence goes on from NZ_JBEYYO010000014.1 coordinate 28,545, forward strand.
CCCAGCTCCTCGAACCGATGAACCCCGAAGGCCTGCGCGACATCGCGTCCCGGTAGTCCTCCTCCCACATCTCGGTGTAGTCGATGGAGAGGACCGGCCCGGTGGGGCTCGCCGCGAGCTCGGTGGTGGTGTACTTCCCGCGCCAGCGCATATACGGCGCGCCCCAGCGGTCCCCGCCGAGGAAGGTCCCGCGGTAGGCCCCGAAGTAGTCCGGAGTCCGCAGCGCGGCCTCGACCGACTTGGCCGCGCGGGCGAACTCGGCGGCCTGCACGCCCGCGTCGCCTTCGATGCGCGACAGGGGGATCGAGACGCCGCCCAGGTCGAAGCGGACCGTCCACGGCCGCTGCGCGCCGTCGACCGGCGCGGTGCACACGATCCCGCTGGGGCGCCCGCTCGAATCCCTCGGGCCGTCGAACTGGTCGGGCACGCCCAGGCGCAGGTCGGCGGCCAGTTCCCGCAGGCCCGCCTCGCTGCGGTCGTAACCGGGGTCGATGCCGTCGATCAGCTGGGCCAGTGCCCTGATCTCGGCCGCGTTCATGCGTTCGTCAGTGTTGTCCGGCATCGCGTCCTCGCTTTCGATAGCGCCAATAGGACACACGGTAGACGACGCCACCGACAACGCGGAACGGGAGAACTCGGGCGGCCCTACGAGACCGGCCTGAACCGGGCCCGAATCCACGGTACGAGCTGCACCGTACCCCAGGTGAGCTCCACGACGAGGAAGGGCCACAACAGTTCCGGGCCGCCCTGTGCGAGCGCGTACGCCATCCAGGCCGAGAACAGGACGCGTGCGAACCCGTCGTACAGGCCGTGCCGCACTTCGGGACCGCGCAGGCGCAGCAGCGACCACACCACGACCACCGAGCCCATCAGGTTCGCGAAGAAGACCTGCATCAGGTCGGCCTCGGGGAACGGGTTCAGCCCGAGCGAGCCGCTGAGGGCGTTGAGCCCGGCGTGGACCAGCGCGAACGTCCACGGCGTGGCGAAGGCGGCGGTGACGACGAGATCGTATGCGGCGCTGGCGCGGACGAGGCCGAGGTAGCGGCTGGGGTTCATGTCGGTGCTCCGTTCGTTCGGGAGCGGCTACCGTAAACAGTGGAGTGCGCTCCAAGGTCAAGTCGCGAGAGGGCGGGAGGCGCGATGCGCATCGGCGAGCTGTCCGAGTACACGGGGTTGAGCAGGGACGCGATCCGTTACTACGAGCGGATGGGGTTGCTCGAATCACACCGCTCGCCCAACGGGTACCGGGAGTTCGGGGCCGAGGCGGTGCCGTGGCTCGACTACGTGCGCACCGCGCGGCGGTTGGGGTTCTCGCTGGCCGAGATCACCGAACACGGTGCGGCGCTGAAGGACGCGCCCGATTCGGCCGCGGCGCTCACGGCGCTGTTCGCCGAGAAGATCGCGGTCGTGGACGAGCGGATGGCCGAGCTGGCGCGGTTGCGTTCGGAGCTGGAGGAGCGGTCGGGCACCGGATGCCCGCTGCGGCCGCAGCCTGGCGGGACAGCGGTCCTCGATGGAGCTACTTGGCGACGTTGAGGACGGTCTTGCCGCGGGCCCTGCCCTCCTTCGAGCGGGACAGGGCGAGCGCGGCGTCTTCGAGCGGGACTTCGTAGTCGATCCTGATCCGCAGGCTGCCGAGGATGACCGCCTCGGCCAGGGACGCGAGCGTGGCCGGATTCGCGTTGGCGTAGAGGTTCGCGCCGCGCAGGCCGCGCGCGGCCAGGTCCTCGGGGTCGACCGCGCCGTTGGAGGAGACGATCACGCCGTTCGGTTTGAGCAGTTCGGCGAACGCGCCGAGCTCTTCGGGCCCCGAGATGAGGTCGACGACCGCGTCGATGCCGCCAGGGTGGGCGACGCGCACCTGGTCGGGGGTGGGGCCGCGGGTGAAGTCGATCGTCTCGGCCGCGCCGAGTTCGCGCAGGTACTCGGCCGAATCGGGGTCGGTGGTGGCGATGACGAGCACCCCTTGGGCCACCGCGAGCTGGATCGCGGCCTGGCCCACGCCGCCGGAGGCGCCGTTGACCAGCAGCGACTGCCCCGGGCCGGTCCCGGTGCCCTCGACGAAGTCGTGCGCGGCCGCGCACGCGGTCGGCAGGGCCGCTCCGGTCTCGAAGTCGATGCCCTCGGGCAGGCGGGCGAGCTTGGCGGCCTTGGTGATCGCGTACTCCGCGTACGAGCCGCGCCCGAGCTGGAGGTCCATGAACTGGCCGAAGACGCGGTCGCCGGGCTCGAAGCCCTCGACGCCCTCGCCGGTCTGCTCCACGATGCCCGAGCCGTCCGAGCCGAGCACCATCGGGAACTCGTGCGGGACCACGCCGCGCATCGCGCCCTCGATCACCTTCCAGTCGAAGGGGTTCACGCCGGCGGCGGCGATGCGCACCAGCACCTCCCCCGGGCCGGGCTCGGGGATCGGGAGGTCCACGAGCTCGGGTTCGGTGTCGAAATCGGTGGCGACGACGGCGCGCATGGCGGTCCCTTCAGAGATGGTCGCGCCGCCAGTCGACGACCAGGTCGTCGTCATCGGCGAAGCGCAGGAGGTTCTGGCCCACGACGTCCTCGACCCGTGCGAGCGCGTCCTCGTCGGCGGCCTCGGCGCGCAGCACCAGCGCATTGTCCTCATTGGAGAGGTAGGCGAAGCCGAGCGGGAGGTGCAGGCGGTAGCCGCCGGGGATCTCGTCGGCTGGGGTGCGGCGGCCGAGGTGGGAGGCGAGCCGCTTCGCGTAGAGGGCGGGGCGGTTCGTGGCGACACGGGCGGTGGATCGGAACGGCCGGGACGCGTCTTGGTGAACCTGGTCGGTCATGGCGTCCCCTTTCGTGCCGCGGCGAATCGAGCGCCCGCGCCCGAATCTACACCGATCCGAGCGCCGGTTCAGCGGATCTCGGGGCGGAGCGAGACGTTCGCGGAGGGCGACGGCGTGGGCGGGGAAAGCGGCCCGCAACGCGCGAAACGGACGCGGGATTCCCGGTTCGGTGAGCGATCCGTGTCGGCTCGTTCGACGCTGCGGCACGGCCGCGAGGGCGCTGCACCTGCGCCTGGAGGGCTTGTACGCTACACCGTGGACACGACGGCCCCTCGTCTTTCGAGGGCGCCCAGGTGGCCCGGTCGGGTCCGACTTCGCCCCGCCGAGCGGGTGAGCAGCGCCGCTGAGGTCGCCCGGCCGCGTCCGCCCCCTGCCTCGGAGGAGAGTTCCCATGCGCCCTTGGAGGAATCGCACCATGCTGCAAGGACGCCTCCACGGCCGTCTGCTCAAAGTGCTCCTCGTGGTCGCCGCGCTCGTCTCGATGGCGGCCGTCCTCCAGTTCACGCTGCTGCGCGAGGACGCGCCGCCGGTGCTCGCCGACCTCGGTCAGAGCGAACGGGCGAGTGCCGCGCCGGAGGCGAGCGAAGCGAGCTCGGAGGCCGACAGCCCTTCGGTGAGTACGTCGCCGACCCCGTCGCCGACGGCCGAGGCCACCACCTCGGACGCCGCCTCCACCGCGGCTTCGACGCCGGAGGCCCCGAACTCCGCCGAGTCGAGCGCCGCACCGGTCACCGAGGCCGCGCCGGACCCGCTCCAGTGCACCGCGGCGCTCTCGCTCAGCGACCAATGGGGCAGCACGGTGGTGGTGCGGGTGGCGATCGCCAACTCCGGCACCGAGACGCTGAGCGGCTGGGAAGTCGTGATCGACGTGCCGGGTCTCGACGTGACCTCCACGTGGGGCCTCGCGCACATCGAAGGCGACCGCTACGGCGACATCTTCTTCAACGCCGCGGTAGCGCCGGGCGAGAGCGTCGAGCCGACGTTCTTCGCCGATCTCGAAGGCGAGCTGAGTCTCCCGGCGACGGTGCCCTGCTCGGCGGAGTGAGGTTCAGCCGATGTGGATCTCGGGTTCGTGGCGGACCGGGAAGTTCACCGAGTTCGCGATGAAGCAGCCCTGGTTCGCGTCGTGGTGGAGCTCGGCGGCGCGTTCGCGGTGCTCGGGGTCGGCGATGTGGACGCTGGGGGCGAGCACGACTTCGGTGAAGCGGCCGCTGTAGGCGCCCGTTTCGGTCATGGTGCCGCTCGCGCGGTCCTCGTAGGCGGTGACCACGATGCGTTCGCGGGCGCACAGCGCCAGGTAGGTGAGCATGTGGCATTCGGAGAGCGAGGCGAGCAGCAGGTCCTCGGGGTTCCAGCGCTCCGCCTGGCCGCGGAACGCGGGGTCGGCCGAGCCGAGGAGGAGCGGCCTGCCGGGGGCGGTCACGTCGTGGTCGCGGCCGTAGTCGAGGTAGCGGGCCGTGCCGCTCCCCCGGTTCCCGGTCCAGCGCACATGGACCTCGTAGTGGTGTTCGCGACCGCTCACCTCGGGTTCCTTCCGTTCGGATCGATCATCGTAACCGGGCCTGGGCCAAGATCACGGTCTGCGCGTCGGGAAGCTTGTCCCACCAGTGGTGGTGGCGGCGGTAGACGTGCGGTTCGCGGTCGGCAAGGAGTTTCACAAGGCCTCGGGCTTCGAGGTCGAGCGCGGCCCAGACGTCGTCGGGGAGGGGGCTGAACGCGGTGGCCTCGATGCCGTGCTCGACCGGGCGCCACAGCCCGGCGGCGCGGCCGTCGACCAGGAGCATCGGGAGCACGTCGCCGTTGTTGCGGATGAACGTGGTGCGCAGCTCCGGCGGAATGGTGCGGCTGCGGTCAACGTAGGCGAGGAACACGTTGTCCCACATGGCCATCAGGCGCGGTGGGGCCGGGGTGTCGGGGTCGGGGAGCGAAGCGTCGGGCAGGTCGTGGAGCACTTCGCCCGCCGGGCCTTCGTATTGGACGAGGCGGTCGCCGAGGGCGAGCACGGCCTGCTTCGCCTTGCCGCGCTGGACCATCGCGAACTGCGCCACGTCGGCAGCGCTCGCGGGCCCGAACCCGGCGAGGTAGCGCAGCACGAGCTGCTGCAAGGAGGCGTCGGCGACCTCGCGGTCGCCGAGGGTCGGGCGTTCGGGTGAGGCGAGGTAGTCGACCTTGTCGCGGAAGCCCCAGGGAGCGTCGGCGACGGCGCGCAGGAGCGGCGCGTACTGGCGGATGCCCGGCCAGGCGGCCTTCGCGGTCTCGGGGCCGAGTCGCTCGGCGAGCCACGCTTCGCATTCGCGAGCGGTGCGGGTCTCGGCGGTGTACGAGAGGAGCTCCGCGGCCAGGGCGGCCGCGTCGGCGGCGGGCAGGCCCGCGTCGGCGATGCGCCCGCCGAGCTTGGCGGCGTAGAGCGACGGCTCGGTGGCTTCGCGCAGCGGCCGGTAGTCGGCCGCGGCCACGGTGTGGAGGGTCATGCGCACGGGGTTGCCGCGGACGACCGCGCCCGAGGCGTACGCGGCGTCCAGGTCGGCCGGGTCGAATCCGGCCACGCGGTTCCACAGTCCAATGTAGGCGGATGCGGGAGCCTGGGACTGCACGGCGACGGCCGCCCCGATCGCCGACGCGGCGTCGGTGTCGGCGCGCGCGAGCAGGGACTGCCGCGCGAGCGTCGCGCGGTTGAGTTGCGAAGCCGTGAGCTGCATGCGCCGAGGCTACCGGGCCCCACCGACAACGCCCGACGTCGCGGGCGCGATCGGTGAGGCACGGGCATCGGGACCGGATCCTGGGGGGTCCGGCCCCGACGTCTCCGCGGGGATCAGATCTTGAGGACGTAGGCGGCGCAGGAGTCGAGGAGCATCTGGCTGCCTTCCTTGGCCATGTCGTACTCCTCTTTGGTGGCGCACGTCTGCGAGATCGTCAGGCGCGTCCGGTCCGGGCCCAGTTCGACCAGGTCGAGGCGCATGACCTCTTCGCCGTCGGGCACGTCCATGCCCATGAGGAGGCTCTTGTGCTCCTCGACGTCGATGAATCGGCCGGTGATCGGGAACTCCTGGCCGTCGGGGGTGACGACGGTGGCGGAGTAGGCCCCGCCCGGAGTAGCGTCGAGCGAGACCGAGCCGGGTTTGGAGTAGCTCCACTTCTCGTAGTGGTCATTCTCGGTCCAGGCCCGCCACACGGTGGCGACCGGGACGTCGACCTCGGCGGTCAAGCTGTAGGAAAGGTTCTCATTGGCGGTCATCGTGGGCCTCCGTGGCTCATGGTTCTCGGTGCTATGCCCATATAGACGCGCCCCGCCTCGCCGATTCATCGCACCGCCGGAAGTTTTTCTCAGAGCCACCTCCGCTCATCGGCCGGACGCGCCGCGATCCTGGCAGAAGTCGGGGGTGGGCCCGGTGGCGGAGGTTTGGGAGAATCGGGGTGGAGGTGCGCGATGAACGTGGAACTCGCCGTGACCGGGGCGTCCGATCCGAGGGGCGAACTCGGTTCGCTGCTCCAGTGGCTCAGCCGCGAGCCCGAGCTGCGGGGACGGGTGGCGTTCGCGCCCGCCGAGCCCGGTGAGGGCGAGCTGGGCGCGATGCAGGAGCTGCTGCTCGCGGCGATCGCGGCGGGCGGGCTCGACGCGCTGGGGCGCACGATCGCGGTATGGATCAAGACCCGCAGGTCGGAGCTGGAGGTCACGGTGACCGCCCCCGACGGGACGAGCCTCCAAGTCAATGCCAAAGGGGCGGTGGCGAACACGATCGCCAAGAGACTCGACCCCTAGTGCGGCTCCCCGACGGGTCGAAGTCCCGGGCGCTGCTCATGGGCACCGCGTTCTACGAGCATCTGGACGACGTGCCGCAGAGCGGCAACAACCTTCGCGCGCTTCAGGACGCGCTCATGGTCCACACCGGACTGCCGCGCGAGCGGTGCACCAGGCTGCTCGACCCGCGCGACCTGACCGAGGTCGGCGCGGCGGTCACGTCGGCCACCGCCGAGGCCGAGGAGCTGCTGCTGGTCTACTACAGCGGGCACGGCCTGGTCGACTCGTACGGCAAGCTGCACTTGGCGTTGCCGCAGACCTCGCAGTCGCACGCCGCGTGGAGCGGCATCCCGTTCGAGACGCTCCACAATGAACTCCGATACGCGCCGGCGCAGACGAAGGTGCTCATCCTCGACTGCTGCTTCTCGGGGATCGCGACCGACGTGCTCGGCGACGAGACCGGGACCCTCATGGGGCAGATCAGGGTCGGCGGCACGTTCACCCTCGCGTCCTCCCCCGCGAACTCGCCTTCCTACGCACCCCGAGGGAGTGCGCACACGGCGTTCACCGGGGCGCTCCTGGAAGTGTTCGCAAAGGGCAGCGAGAGCGCCGACGAGTTCCTGACCCTGGACGACCTCTACCGCGAACTGCTCAACGTCACCCGCGAGCAGGGACTCCCCGAGCCGCAGCGGTGCGTCACCAGGACCGCGGAGCAGCTTTCCCTGCTGCGCAATCGAAGTCGGCTCGTGCCCTCGCTCGCGGACCCGTCGATCACCCCGCCTCCACACGAAGAGCAACGGCCACCGCTGGTCACGCCCGAGGAGATCAACCGGGTGCGCTTCAAGACCGTCCGCCTCGCGGAGGGATACGACGAGGAAGAGGTCGACGCCTTCCTCGACGAAGCGGTCGCGACGCTGATCGCCCTACCAGGCTCGCAGCCGCTGAAGCCCGCCGATGTACGCGATGTCCAGTTCACCGTCACCCGACTGCGCGAAGGGTACGACATCGACCAGGTCGACGCCTTCCTTGAGCGAATCGAAGCCACGCTCGAACACCGTCCCTCCTGACCGGCGGGGCCGAGCCGGGTCGGCACCGAGCCGGGATTTCCGCGAAACCGCACGCCGGAGGCGTCAGGGTTCGTACACTGCGGGCATTTCCGTCTCTAATGGAGGGCGATATGACGCAGGACTACGGACAGCCCGGGGCGCAGGTGCGCGCGCCGAGGGAGATGAACGGCCTCGCGATCGCGTCCTTCGTGGTCTCGCTGGTGGGGTTGTGCACGCCGCTGGGGCTGCTGGGGCTGATCTTCGGGTACATGGCGAAGAGCCAGATCCGGGCGCGGGACAACGCCGGGGGCGGGCTCGCGACCGCCGGGATCGTCCTGGGCTGGATCTCGCTGATCGGATTCATCCTCCTGGTGATCGCGGCGATCTGGGGCGGGTTCGCGAACTGGGACCAGTGGCGCGACGAATGGAACAACAACTAGACGGAGCGGGCCGCCGCCTCGCGGCGGCCCGGCCGATTGCCCCGATCCCCCGCCCGCCGCTGCGGATTCCCCTACCCTTCTGCTCGTGAGTTCACAAGAGACCATCCACAAAGGCTTCAATCGTCTGTTCGCGTGCGCCGCCGCGGGCATCTTCGCCGCCACCACCGCGGTCGTCTGGTCTCCGCAGACCGCGCAGGCCGAGGACGCGCCCGCCGCGGGCCGGATCGCGCAGCGCGAGACCTTCGACCTGGAACTGGAGACCGGCCGCACCGAGGTCGTGCGGCACGCCGACGCGGCGTTCGTGAAGGTCCACTTCGACGGCGTGGTCCTCGGCCCCGACGACGAACTGGTCGTCGCCAGCCCCGACCGCCGCGAGGTCCACCGGTACGGCGCAGACGATGTCGCGAGCGGCGAGCTGTGGGCGCTGTCGATCGAGGGCGAGGCCGCCGAAGTGGTCCTGCGCGACGCGGCCGACGGCACCGAGGCGGCGGCGCGGATCGCCGACTACTCAAGGGGTCTCAACGCATCCGAAATGGACGCGCAGCCCGAACCGGCGACCGAGAGCCTCTGCGGCAGGGACGATTCGCAGAACGCGATCTGCTACAAGGAGATCGACCCGCAGGCCTACGACGCGAGCAAGTCGGTCGCGCGCCTGATCATCAACGGCGAGTACTACTGCACGGCCTGGCTCGTCCAAGGCGGGAACCGGCTCCTGACCAACAACCACTGCTTCTCGACCGGCGCGGAGGCCAAGGTCACCGAGGTCCAGTTCCGGTACGAGTGCCGCGAGTGCAACGGCACCGAGACCCGCAGGCCCGTCAAGGTCAGCGGCGACCGGGTGCTGGCCACCGACTACACCTACGACTTCACGCTGTTCACCGTGGCCGACTACGACCGCGTGGACCACTTGCCGCACTTGCAGATCGACACCTCGCAGGCCTCGCGCGGCGACAAGCTGTTCATCGCCGGGCACCCCGGCGGGCGGCCACTGCGCATCGCGGCGGCCAGCAGCTCCGAGCCCGCGGCCACGGCCGGGCAGTGCCAGGTCCACGACCCGGCCTTCAACGGACGCGGCCGGGCCACCGACGTGTCCTACCTGTGCGACACCGAAGGCGGCTCGTCGGGTTCGCCGGTGATCAGCCGCAAGACCGGCAAGGTCGTGGGCCTGCACCACCTCGGCGGCTGCCCGAACAGCGGGGTGCGGATGGACCTGGTCTACCCGCGCATCGCGCAGTACCTTCCCTGACCCGATTCCTCGACCGCCCGCCCCGCCGCTTCGTGATGGTTAGGGTGATTCGAGGCATCGACTCGGGAGGCATCCGTGAGTGAGACAGTGACCGACGCACCCGCCGAGTCCGAGAAACGGCACGGCATCGGCCGGATCGTGCGGTGGGTCGTGGCGATGCTCGCGTGCGTGCTGGCCGTCGTCGCCGTCACCGGCGCGGTGGCCGCCTATTACGCGCGGATGGAGCTGCTGACCACGCCGCAGTTCGCCGAGCGCACCGAGCTCATCGCCGAGGACGAGCAGGTCAGGTCCGACATCTCCGATCTCATCGCGGCCCGGATCGAGGCGGCCATCGACGTCGACGCGGTCGCCGCCGAGGCGGGCGCGTGGCTCGGGGCCGAGGACCCGCCCGAGGCGGTGAAGGACCTGGTCGCCTCGGCCGCCGAAAGCGTCCGCGGCTACATCCAGAGCGAGGTCGCCGACTTCGTGGCCAGCCCGGCGTTCCTGGACGTGTGGAACGCGGCGGTCACCGAGGCGCACTCCTCGCTGGTGTCGGCGCTGCGCGGCGAGAACGCCGGGTCGCTCTCGGCCGAAGGGGACACGCTCACGCTGGACCTCGGCCGGGTCGTCGAGGTGGTCAAGCAGCGCATGATCGAGGCGGACTTCGCGTTCGCCGAGGACATCCCGGCGGTCGAGGCCGACTACGTGCTCCTGGAGTCCGAGCAGGTCCCGCAGTTGCAGCGCGACACCGAGCGGCTGGAGTGGGCGGCCGACTGGCTCCCTTGGATCGCGTTGGGGCTGTTGATCATCGCGTTCGTGCTCGCGCCGCGCCGCTGGGTCGCGGCGCTCGTGGTCGGCGCGCTCGGCGCGGTGCTGGCCGCCGGGGCGATCTGGGGCCTGTCCGAGGGCCGCACGCTGTTCGTCAGCCGCGCCGAGGACGCCGCGTTCGCTCCGTTGACGTACGACGCGTTCACGAACGACCTGCGCGGCACGTACCTGGTGATGCTCGCCGTGGCCGCGGTCTTGGCCGTCGTGGCGGTGCTCATGCTGTTCATGCGAAGGCCCCGCGAAGCAGAAGCGCCGCGCGAAGCGGTGTGAACGACCTCGGTAGATCTACAGAAGCGCCGCGGCACCGGCCGATCTGCCATGCGAAGCGGTGTCAGCGCGAGGGAACGACGCCTGTCGATCCACCGTCAGCAGGGGTGTCGCGGCGCGGTGCGCGGCACCGGCCGGTCAGCCCTCGGCGAGCTCGTGGCCGCGTTCGGCCGCGGCCTCCACGGCGGCGGCGATCGTCTCGCTGACGCGCCCGATCCGAAGGGTCTCCAGCGCGACGTGCGTCGGCCCGCCCGCGGTCGCGACGCGTTCGAGGAGCGCGGCGGGCGGCTCGTGGGCGACCTGGAGGTTCAGGCACGCCCCGAGCAGCACCTGATCGACCAGGACCCGAGCGGCCTCGGCCTCCATCCCGCCGTCCACCGCGGCCCCGGTCAGCGCGTCGGCCAGTTGCAGCAAGGACGCGTGCCCGGCCCCGGCCACGGCCGTGACCAGGTCCATGAGGGATTCGTCCACGGTCACGGTGACCCCGAGGCGGTCGAACAGGTCCTCGACCTCGGTCAGATCGGTCCCCTCAGGCGCGGCCAGCGCCGTGGCGGCCTGCCGGGCCCGCGCGGCGATGCTGGTCATCCCCCGGACCACGACCGCGCTCTCGGGCAGCAGCGAGGACAGCACCGCGAGCGGCACGCCCGAGACGAGTGAGACCACGATGGCGTCCTCTTCGAGGTCGGGCGCGATCTCGGTCAGCAGCGGCACCACCGCGTCGGTCCCCACGGTGACGATCACGAGGTCCGCCTCGTTGACCGCGCTCGTGTTGTCGGTCCCGACCTCGACGCGGTACCGGTCCGCGAGCAGCCCCGCCCGCTCGGCGGGCAGTGTGGTGGCCCAGATCTGCGAAGGCGGCATCCCCGACTCCAAGAGCCCGGCGAGCACGGCCTCCCCGAGGCTCCCCACCCCGAGCAGCGCGATGTCCATACGTCCTCCATTCCACCCCTGAGAACCCGAAACTACGCAACCGCCACCCACCACGCCCAAGATCCCCGAAAAGTCGGCACGGGTGCGGGAGTCAGGGGCGCAGGGGGCGGGTGTACCAGTCGAGGAGGGTGCCGTCGGGTTCGCTGCGCTGTTGGCGAAAGGTGAAACCGGCGCGGAGGGCGACGGCGGCGGAGGCGGTGTTGGGCCTTTCGCAGCGGATGACGGCTTCGGTGCAGCCCAGGGAGGCGGCATAGGCGCAGGCGAGGCGGACGGCGCGGGTGGCCAGGCCCCGGCCGCGCCAGCGGGGGTAGAGGCCGTAGGCGAGGTTGGCCTGGCCGGGGGCGAGGTAGGGCTGGGCGACTTGGACGTCCATGGTGCCGGCGAGGTCGGGGACGCGGATGCCGAAGTTGCGCAGGGGCCCGGCCTCGGTCCATTGGCGTTCGCACAGTTCGAGGTAGGCGCGCAGCGCCGCGGGGGTGGAGGGGCGGCCGCTGAGCCAGCGGACCATGTCGGCGTCCTCGCCCGCGTAGTGGGCCTCGAAATCGGCGGTGCCGAGTGGAGCGAGGGTGACCGTGCCGTCGGTCAGCGGTGCGTCCATCGCAACAGCTTGGCGCACGGAGCGTGGCGGCGCAATACGAATCGCGAGTTCGCCTCGGATCGGGCTCGGGTCGTGTCCGACGGATTTCGTACACATGGCACACTGCTGGCAGCCCGCTCTCGCACATTTGGATGACGCATGACTGATACCGAGACCCTCCGTCGGCGACTCCACGACATCCACGCGCAGCTTCGCGGCGAGCCCCGGCTCGCGGCCCTGGAGGCGCATCTCGAAGCCGTCGACGCGCACGGCGACCGACCGCTGGTCAACGAGACGCTGGTCGAGCTCGTGAAGTCCTACGAGACCTCCCAGGACTCGACGCGGCTGCTGGTCCCGTTCGCGAGGCTCTCGCACGAGTACGACACCGCGCCGGAGCATTTCGACGAGGTCCTGGTCCGCCGTCTGTACTGGATCAGCAAGTGGGTCATCGGTCAGATGATCGACCACCCGGACGTGCCGCTGGCGACGATCGAGGAGTGGGTCGAGCGGCTGCACGCGCGGTACGCCGAGGCCGGGTACTCGCTGCACCCCGTCCACGAGGCCGAGCACTCGCTGGCCGAGCACATCGGCGACGACGCGCGCGCGGCCGAGGCCGCCGAGGCGATGCGCTCGACCGAACCGGACGACATGAGCAACTGCGAGGCCTGCCGGTGCTCCAAGCTCGGCTGGATCGCTTTGGACGACGGCGACGACGCGGGCGCGCTGGCGATCTGGGAGCCGATCCTCAATGGAGGGCTGCGCTGCCAGAGCCAGCCGCACGGGGCGCTGAGCGGGTCGCTCCTGGCGCTCGCGGCGCTCGGCGAGCTCGACCAGGCCCGGACCAATCACCTGTACGGGTACCGCATCAGCCGCGGCAAGGACGACATGGCGTCGATCCTCGCCCTCCACGTGCGGTTCTGCGCGCTCACCGGGAACGAGGCGCGGGCGCTGGAGATCCTGGCCGCCGAGCCGGGCCTGTTCGCGCCCGGGATCGCGCCGCGGAACCGGTTGAAGGTGCTGGAGACGCTTCAGATCCTTTGTGCGGCTTTGCTTTCGCGTGGGCTCGGCGCGACCGCGGTCCCCGGGCCGGAGCGTCGCGAGTGGACCGCCGAGAAACTGCACGACTGGGCGGACGCCGAGCGGTGCGCACTCGCCGAGGCGTACGACCAACGCAACGGCAACGAAGTCCAATCACGACAGTCGCAGGAGCGGGCGGTGCCGACGCGCACGTATCCGCATGTGCCGCTGGGACTCAGGCGCCTGCCCGAGCCGGAGAGGATCGTCGCGGCCGAATCCGAGCCCGCCGAAGGGACCGAGTCGCTGGACGCCGCTCTCGTGGCGGCCCGGGAATCCTCCCGCGAACTCAAAGACGACCGGGACGCGCGGTGGCGCGAGGTCGGGCGGCTGGCGGCGGCGCTGGGCGCCGACCTCGACGCCGAGGACGCCGCCGAGGTCGTCTACTTCGGCATCGACCCGAGTGCCGGTCGTGAAGCGGCGCAGGCGTCCGTGGACCGGGCGGTGGCACTGTTCACCGAGGCCGGGAAGCCCGGGCGGGCGCTCCAGGTACGGGCCTGGTACGCGGCGTGGCTCATCGAGACCGACCCGGGCGCGTACGCGGCGGCGGCCGCGCCGCTGCTCGAAGCCGCCGAGGCCCTCGCGGCCGAGGACGCCGAAGCGGGCGCACTCTCGTTGGCCTCGCTTCGCATCGGACTGGCGCACAGCGAGATCGCCCAGGACCGGGTGCCCGACTCCACACTGGTCGAGTCCCTGCGGGAGTCGGCGGCGGCGTTGGCCCAGAGCGAGGACCGCCGGGCACTGATGAACCGCGCGCAGATCCTGTCGATCCTGGCCAACACCGTCACCGAGCTCGACACGCGCATCGCCGCGTTCCAGGAGAGCTACGACTTCGCCGTGGCCTCGGGTCTCGATGTCGAGGTGTTCACCACCGCGGGCGTGCTGTCGTCCCTGCTCAGCTGGGCCGGGCGCCACGCCGAAGGACTGGAGGTCGCCGGAGCGGGACTGGCCGCGCGGTGGCCCGACTGCCCGCCGTTCCCGGTCGCGGCGCTGCACCTGACCGCCGCCGAATGCGCACTGCACCTCGGCGAGCCGGGAACCGCGGAGCAGCACGCGCTGTGGGCCGCGGACTTCTACGACCGCGCCGGCGAGCAGGGCTGCGCGGGCGTGGCCCGGCACCTGCTCGGCAAGACCTTGTCCATACAGGAGCGTTTCGACGAGGCGATCGTGATCCTCGAAGCGGCCCTTGAGGATCTGCCCGCGATCCCCGAGGAGTCCTGGCGGCTCGTGGACGCGCGGGTCCTGCTCGCCGAGGCCGGCGAGCGCTGCCGCGACAACGCCGCGGCGCTCGGCCACGTCCTGGAGGCCTTGCGGCTCTTGGACGAAGGGCAGGCGCACCCCGACCGCGCGATCCACGCGCGCGCCTCGCACCTGGCCGGGGAACTGCACATGGGGACCGACGACCCCGCCGCGGCCGTCGCGGCCTTCCGCCGGGCCGAGGCCGACTGGCGCGAGCTCGGCGGACTTCCCCAGGCCGCCAACTCGATCCGGGCCGCCGTGTGGGCCGGGGTCGAGACCGCCGAACCCGACCTCGACGCCGCGTCGGCCGCGATGAGCGCGCTCGCCGAGGAGCTGCGCGCCGAATGGCGGGCGGAGTCGGAGTACGAGGGCTACAGGCACGCGTGCCGGATCGAACTGATCAAGACCCTGACCCAGCACGCCCACCTGATCCGCCAACGCACCGCCGAAGCGCTCGCGATCGCCCTCGACGCCCTCACGGTGTCCGAGGAGGGCGAGCACCTGGCCGAGTTCGCGGTCCAGGCCGCGCACCGGGCGCTGAACCTCCACGGCGACAACGGGGATCTCGACGCGGCCGAGGCGCTGGCGCTGCGGGTCACCGAGCGCCTCGACCCGAACGAGCACGCCCACATGATCGCCGAGATCAGCCGCCACCTCACCCACCTGAGGCAGCACATCGACGCCTGAGCCCCCGGCAACCGCGGCCCGCGAGCGTCCTGCCTGATGGACCGCGAGCAGGGCCGCGTTCGCGAATGAAGATCACCATCCTCTAAGGTAAGGCTTACCTAAATGAGGAGGCAGATCGGTGATCCCCCGAACCTTCGTGCGCCGCACGGCGTCCGCGGCCCTGGCGGGCCTGACCGGGCTGGCGCTCGCCGCGTCGTGCACCACCGACGTGACCCCGCGGGCCGAGCCCGAGGAGCGCGAGGCGGCCCTCGACGCGCAGTGCGCCGACGCGGTGATCCCCGAGCTGCCCGAGCTCGAACCGCTCCCCGGGGGCGAGGGCACGCAGACCGTCGCGTCGCAGTTCGGGGAGGTCGAGCTGCCCGTGGCCCCGCAGGCGGCGCTCGGGATGTACACCACCGACGTGGACATCCTCATCTGGCTGCGGTATCCGCTCGCGAGCACCCAGCCGATCCGCGGCGACGGCGGGTACACCACGTTCCCGTGCTTCTTCCCGCAGGACGAGCTCACCGAGGTGTCGACCTTCGCGAACTACCCCGAGTACGACTACGAGTCGGTGCTGGTGGCCGAGCCGGACTTCATCCTCAACGGGCTCGGCTACGACCCCGACGTGGTCGAGCGCCTGCCCCAGATCGCGCCGACCTACAGCGTGAACGCGTTCGACGGCCAGTCGTGGATGAGCCACTTCGAGCAGACCGCCGAAGCGCTCGGGCGCGGCCAGTACTTCCAGGAGTGGAAGGCGATCTACGACGCGCGGGTCGCCGAGGTGCGCGCGCAGCTCACCGACCCGGCCGCGATCACCGTGGCCCCGGTCGGCTACTGGGACGACCAGTTCCAGACCGGCTGCTACTCCGGCGTCGAGTGCCAGGTCTTCGAGGACCTCGGGCTCACCGTGGCCCCCACCTCGCTGGAGAACGACCGCGAGGGCGAGGCCCTCAGCGGGGAGCAGCTCGGCCGCATGGACGGGATCGACTACGCGTTCATGATCCGCGGTCTCGGCGGCGACGAGGAGGCCCAGTTCCAGCGGCTCCTCGAAGAAGCCGCCGAGAATCCACTGTGGTCGGGCCTGGACTTCGTGGAGCAGGACGGCATCGTGGGCTACGAGATGGAGATGACGTTCGGCTCGCCCAGCGGGCAGCTCGCGTTCCTCGACGTGGTCGAAGCGGCGCTGGTCGGATGAGCCGGCCCATGCGAGTCATGCACGCCAAGGTCGCGCAGGTCGTGGACCTCACTCCGGCGTTGCGGCGCATCGTGTTCGGCGGCCCGAACCTGGTGGGCTACCCGACCAGCGGGGTCGGCGACGAGTACGTGCGGGTCCTGTTCCCGCTGCCGGGCGAGGACCGCCCGCCGCTGCCGGAGGTGGCCGGGGACGACCTCGACTACAGCACCGTGGTCGGCGACCGCATGCGCACCTACACGATCCGCGACGTCGACGCCGAACGCGGACTGGTCACTGTGGACTTCGTGGTGCACGACGGCGGCCTGGCCGCCTCGTGGGCGAGGGATGCGGCGATCGGCGACGTGGTCGGCATCAACACCCCCAAGCCCCTCTACGACCCGCCCGAGGGCCTCCAGTGGCAGGTCCTCGCGGCCGACAACGCGGGACTCCCGGCGGCGTTCCGCATCCTGGAGCTCACGCCCGAGCACGTGCGGACCCGGCTCGTGCTCGAAGTCGCCGAGGAGTCGCACAAGCTCGACGTCCCCGCGCACCCGCTGGTAGAGACCACGTGGGTCATCGGCGGCAACGGGCACGGCCCGAGCTGCCTCGACGAGGCCGTGCGAGGCCTGCCCCGGCCCGAGGGGACCGGGTACGTGTGGGTCGCCGGGGAGACCAAGACCCTGCGCGGGGCCCGCAAGCACCTGCGGCGCGAGCTCGGGCTCCCGGCCAGCGCGTACAAGGCGCTCGGCTACTGGACCGCCGACGCCGAGCGGTGGCGCGAGCGCTACGCGGCCTTGGACGAGGCGGTGCGCGACGAGCTCGCGGCGATGTGGGACTCCGAAAGGGACCCCGAGGAGATCGCGGACGAGTACGAGGACCGGCTCGACTCGCTGGGGCTATGACGACTGAGACAGCAAGGGCCGCAGTCGAGGCGGGCGTGCCCGATCGACGGCGCAGGCGGCTGCTCGGTCTCGCCGCGGCCGCTGCGGCGCTCGTGGTCCTGGTGCTGCTCAGTCTCGCGCTCGGCTCGAAGCCGCTGCCGCTCGGTGAAGTGGTGACCGCGCTGGTGCGCGACAACGGCGAGGCGCACACGATCGTGGTGGACCAGCGCATCCCGCGCACGGTGCTCGCGGTCGTGGTCGGGATCGCCTTGGCGGTGGCCGGGGCGCTCATGCAGGGGTTGACGCGCAACCCGCTCGCCGACCCGGGCCTGCTCGGGGTCTCGGCGGGCGCGGCGCTCGGGATGGTGACGGTGGTGCGGTTCGCGCCCGCCGCAAGCGATCTGGCGCAGGTGTGGGCCGCGTTCGGCGGCGCGGTCCTGACCGCGTGCGCGGTGTTCCTCATCGGCAGCATGGGCGGAAGGGGCCGGTCGCCGGTGACGCTGGTGCTCGCGGGTGTCGCGCTCGGCGCGGTGCTCCAGGGCATCGCGTCCACAGTGGTGATCTTGAACGCGGGTGTCTTCTTGACGATGCGCAGTTGGCAGGCCGGTTCGGTCGAAGGCCTCGGATGGTCCACTGTGGCTACGATCGCGCCGTTCGTGGGGGCGGGCCTGGTCTTGGCCGCTTACGCGGCGCGCGGGCTCAACGCCGTGGCGCTCGGCGAGGACCTGGCCACCGCGCTCGGCGGGAGCCGGGCGCTGACCCGGGTCGCGGTCATCGGGGCCGTCACGCTCTTGTGCGGTTCGGCTACGGCCGCAATCGGTGTGGTGTGGTTCCTCGGGATGATGGTGCCGCACGTGGCCCGGTGGATCACCGGGCCCGACCAGCGGTGGATCCTCGCCTACAGCTGTCTCCTGGGCCCGTCGCTGCTGGTCGCGGCCGACGTGGTGGGCCGCGTGGTGGTGATCCCCGACGAGATCCCGGCGGGCGTGGTCACCGCCGTCATCGGCGCGCCCGTACTCATCGCGATGGTGCGACGCAGGAAGGCGAGCGGCCTGTGAGGCGCTATATCGTGCTCCGCGCGGGCGAGGCGGCCTCGACGCGCTCGCTGCTGCGAGTCGCTCTGGCCACCATCGCGGTCGCGCTCGCGGCGATGGCGGCGGCGGTGATCGCGCTCGGCCTCGGCTCGATGCAGGTGTCCGCTGTGGACGTCGTCCGGGCGCTCGTCTCGGACGCGGGCAACGCGATCGAGACGGTGGTCGTCCAATGGCGGCTCCCCCGGGTCCTGCTCGGCCTGGTCTTCGGTCTGGCGCTGGGCCTGTCCGGCGCGATCTTCCAGTCGCTCACCAGGAACCCGCTCGGCAGCCCCGACGTGATCGGGTTCGACACCGGGGCCTACACCGGCGCGGTCATGTCGATCATCGCGGTCGGCGGCACGGCGCTGGTGATCCCCTCGGCGCTCGGCGGCGGGATCGCGACCGCGCTCGCGGTGTACCTGCTCGCGTATCGCCGTGGCGTGCACGGGTTCCGGCTCATCGTGGTGGGCATCGCCGTCACCGCGCTGCTCGGCTCGGTGAACACGTACCTGCTGCTCAAGGCCGAGCTGTGGACCGCGCAGATGGCCGCGATCTGGGGCGCGGGCAGCCTCAACGGACTCGACTGGGGCGACGCGCGCAACGGCCTGGCCGTCATCGGCGTGCTGCTCGTACCGCTCTTGTGGCTCGGGCGGCGGCTGCGGATGCTCGAGCTGGGCGACGACGCGGCCGCGGCGCTCGGCGTCAGGGTCGAACCGGTGCGGCTCGCGCTGGTGGTGGTCGGGGTGGCGCTGAGCGCGGTGGTCACCGCGCTGGCCGGGCCGATCACGTTCGTGGCCCTGGTCGCGCCGCAGTTGGCGCGGCGGATCACCCGGGCGCCGGGCGTCCAGTTGCTGCCTTCGGCGGCGATGGGCGCGTTCCTGCTCGTCACCTGCGACGCGTTCGCGCTCAACGTGCCCCCGCAGGCGCTCCCGGTGGGGCTGGTGACGATCATCCTCGGCGGCGCCTACCTCGTCTGGCTGCTCGTGGCGCAGTCTCGGAAGGAAATGCGATGACCCTCGAAGCCTCAGGCGTGACCTTCGGCTACCGCGACCGGCCGGTCGGCTCCGACCTCGACCTGACGATCGCGCCCGGTTCGTTCACCGCGATCGTAGGGCCCAACGCGTGCGGCAAGTCGACGCTGCTGCGGGTGCTGTCCCGGCTGCTCAAGCCCACCGAGGGCGTGGTGCTGTTGGACGGCAAGGCGATCGCTTCGATGCCGTCCAAACAGGTCGCCAAGCGCCTAGGTCTCCTGCCGCAGTCCTCGACCGCGCCGGACGGCATCACGGCCCAAGACCTGGTCGCCCGCGGCCGCTTCCCGCACCAGTCGGCGCTGCGGCAGTGGAGCCGCGCCGACGAGGCCGCGGTGCGCGGCGCGATGGCGGCCACCGGCACCACCGACCTGGCCGACCGCTTGGTGGACGAACTCTCAGGCGGCCAGCGCCAACGGGTGTGGGTCGCGATGGTCCTGGCGCAGGAGACCGAGCTGCTCCTGCTGGACGAGCCCACCACGTTCCTCGACATCGCCCACCAGATCGAGCTCCTCGACATCTTCGCGGGCCTCAACGACGAAGGCCGCACCATCGTCGCGGTCCTCCACGACCTCAACCAAGCCGCCCGCTACGCCACCCACATCGTCGCCATGCGCGACGGCACGATCCACGCCGAAGGCACCCCCGACGAGGTCATCACCCCCGAAACGGTCGAACACGTCTTCAACCTCCCCTGCAAAGTGGTCCCCGACCCGGTAGCGGGAACCCCCCTAGTACTCCCCCTCCCCCGAACCCCCCGCCGCTGAATCCTCGGTCCCGCGTCAAATGTCGTCCGGCCATGCGTGCCATTCGTTGCCGACGCGGGTGACGATGACGCCGGGGAGCGTGTGGGCGAACTGTCCAGGCAAGGAGATCGCTTCAGCGGTCGCGGTGTCGTATCCGATGACCCCGCCGAACGAGGCCCAGATCCGGTCGCCGGCAAGCCACGTGTCGGTGCCGAGGCGATAGCCCTCCCATCGCATCGCGCCGGTCTCGAGGTTCCACACGGCCGTCCGGCTCTCCGTCGAGTCCCAGTCGAGGGCCAGTAGCACGTTCCCGCTCGCGGCGATCGCGTGTGCGCTGACGTCGTCGTCCGACCACGCCTTCTCACCGGTCGCCACGTCGAGGAGGACCGGCCGACCGCTGATACTCACCGGCAGCAGCCCCTCAGAGGCGTCGAGGGGCGGCAGCGGCAGGCAGACCTCGCCTTCCTGAGGGGCGTCGACCCACTGCTCCCACACCGGAGAGAACGAGGCCGGCCGCACTTCGCCGAGTCGGTACGCGGCGATGTGCGCGGTGCAACCCGACGTCGGATTCTCGCGCTTGTCCCATTGGAGGATGATCAGGTCCTCGTTGACGCGGGCGTTCATCGGGTTGCGCCAGTTCGAGTCACTGGGGTCGGCGACGAGCTCGCCTGTAGCGGTGTCGAACACCGAGAAGGTGTTGTGGTTGCGCTCCGACATCGACAACGCGACCACGAAATGCTCCGGGAGCGGGCCGCCGCCGGCGAATCCGACGGGATCGGAATCGTCGGTCACGGCAGTGATTCCTCCCAAGCTGTAGTCCGTGTCGGTCTGCCAGAGGACCGAACCGTCGTTCACGTCTCTGGCGACGACGGCGGTGGGGAACTCGTCGAAGGGATCGTCCTGGTCGTCGACGACGAGCAGTACGACCTCCTCGAACACGGCCACCTCAAGGAGGTCCTCGGTCTGCCAGAGCGTCTCGCCGGTGGCCGCGTCCCGGGCAGTCAGGACACGCTCGAATCCGACCGATTCGGTGACGCTCGATTCGACCAGCACTACGTCACCGCTCAGATGAACGACGCCTTTCGCCCCGGAGGAGCTTGGTTCATTGATGGCCTGCGACCACACCGCCTCCCCATCGGCCTCGAAGTACACCTCATCCGCTGACCGCATGAGGAATCCCGCGCCGACGGCGGCGACGGCTTCGATCGTCCCTTGTGGCGTGACGGTCCACAGCGGCTCGCCTTCATATGGAACGGCGCTGTTGCCCAGGGGCGGAGTCGTCTCCACGTCGGCCGCACGCTCGGTGGTGGGGGCTTCTTCGGGCTGTTCGACGGCGAGATCGTCGTCGGAGCGATTGAACCAGAGGAATGCGACCGCCACTGCGGCGACGAGGCCGAGTGCCAGCGTCGAGCGCGCGATGGCGCGGACGCGCGGGTGAATCTCCTCGGACTGCTCTGCGGGGTCGGGGTGTTCGTCGCGCATGCGGCCTCTTTCGGGGTGGGCCGGGAAGGGGCCGGCGCAGGTATTTTACCCACGCGCGACGATCACGTGGGTCCCCATTGGAGTTCACTTGCGGGGGTCGGCGACTGATTCTCGGGTTACGAATTTTGTGGGGAGGAGGAGTTCGGTGCCTCCGGGGTTGCCCTCGATTTCGGCGTGGAGCATTTGGGCGGCGCGTTTTCCCATGTCGGACATGGGGCTTCGGATGGTGGTGAGGGCGGGGGCGGAGAGGTCGGCGCCGAAGATGTCGTCGAAGCCGACGATGCTGAGGTCGCCGGGGACGTCGACGCGGTGGTCGCGGCAGGCGCGCAGGAGGCCGAGGGCGACCAGGTCGTTGTAGGCGAGGACCGCGGTGACGCCCGCGGCCTTGACCTCGGCGAAGGCCTCGACGCCGCCGTCGCGGGTGGGCGCGGAGGTCTGGATCTCGACCACCTCCATGTCCATGTCGGCGGCGAGGTCGAACACCGCGAGCCAGCGCATCCCGTTGAGCCAGGAGGCCTCCGGGCCCGCGAGGTAGGCGATGCGCCGGTGCCCGCGACGGTGAAGCTGCTCGAAGGCCTCGGTGATCCCCGGGCGCACGTCGGGCACGACTCCGGACACCCCGGAGACGAAGCGGTTGACGGCCACCAGCGGCTTGACCGAGGCCAGTTCCTGGATCTGCGCGTCGTCGAGGCGCGAGGCCACGAGCAGCAGCCCGTCGACGGCGATCTGGAGGCGCTCGGCGGTGGCGCGTTCGAGCTCGGGCGACTCCTGCGAGTCGGCGAAGATGAGGGTCGAGCCGTGCTCGCGGGCAACGCGCTCGGCCCCGCGCAGCAGGTCGAAGTACACGGGGTTGGTGAGGTCGGAGACCAGCAGCGCGAGCGTGCCGGTCTTCCCGGTCGGCAGCGCGCGGGCCATCGGGTTGATGCGATAGCCCAGCTCAGCGGCGGTCTCGCGGATGCGCCGCTCAGTGTCGGCGCTGAGGCGCCCGGGCTTGTTGAGCGCGCGGGAGACCGTCGAGGGGCTCACGCCGCTGACCCTGGCGACGTCGTAAATCGTGGCCGGGCCCTTGCTCTTCGGTGTCGATCGACCCGTCTCTCCCACGCCGTTCCCTTCGAAGGATGCGAAACCGGGCCCGAGCGGCTGGTGGCGAGCGCGGGCACGGTGGCGGACCTGCCGATCGTATCCAGTCCCGGCCAGTCTCACGACACCGCGCAAGCGCTTTCGCGAAGAGGATTCGGCCGGTCAGAGCTTGAACTCAGCGACCCCGCCCTCCCCGAGGACGCCCTCGACGAATCGGTACCGGTCCCCCAGGAGCGACGCGACGATCGCGCCGGTGCAGTGCCACGCGAGTGCCATGCCCGCCATGCTCATTCGGCTCTCTTCGAGTTGCAGGTGGACGTTGTGGCCGTGGACGAGCGTCGGCCCGCGTCGCGCTTCCAGGTCGCGGATGTCGAGGAGGTTCCGGGCCATCGCCGCGTCGCGAACGGCCGAGAGCCGGGACCATCGGTCGCCCTCCTCGCCGGGGATCGCGGCCTGCCGGTGGTAGCGCAGGAGGTGGAGCGCGGCGTCGAGGTGGGCTTTGGCGCGGTGCCAGGCGGCGCGCGAAGTGGATCGGATGAGTTGCGGCGCTTCGGCGTAGAGCCGGTGGAGGAGATCGTCGGCGGTCGCCCGCAGTGCCCTGGCCTCAGGGGTGTCGCCCAGGGAGCGGGACGGGTCGGTGACCGCTTCGGTGCGGCTCCAGTCCTCGTCCTCGCCGAGCAACGGGTCCAGGTCGAGGTCGAGCCCCAGGTAGTCGCGGGCGTGTTCGAGGTAGCGGCGCGGACTGGCCGCGGTGAACTCCAGCGGCGCGTCGATGCCGTGGAAGGAGAGCCGGCCTGAGGGCTCGCACCGCTCGTTGTACTCGCGCATCCAGGCCACGAGCCTGCGATTGGCGTCAAACTCGCCGAACCCGTGCGTGAAGCCGGTCATGGCCTCGTCGAGGCTGCCGGTCCCGTTGCGCACGTAGTCGTCCACGGCGAACGCGGCGACGCGGTCGGTTTCGAGCGCGATCGAACGGAACCCGCTCGTGGCCAGGAGTGCGAAGAGGTCGTTGCGGGCGAGGCCGAAGGCCGGTTCGCGATGGTCGGGCTCGCCGAGGCCGACGACGTCATAACCATGCTTGAGGTGACCGTGCAGGTGCTGGATCATGGCCTCAAACGTATCGTTGAAAGAACGGTTGAGGTTTGCACCGGGTCCTGCCTGGAGAGGGCGCGCTAGAGTCGCAAACGATGGTGAACCTGCGTCCTTCCGACCTCGCGCGCGAGCACGGCCTCTCGACCCAGGCGGTACGCAATTACGAAAGGGACGGGTGCCTGCCGCCCGCCGCGCGCACGCCCGGCGGGCACCGCGTCTACACCGAGGTCCACGCGGCGGCGCTGCGGGCGTTCCTCGCGCTCACCCGGGCCTACGGGCACGCGACCGGGGTCGAGATCATGCACGCCGTCCATCGTGGAGACGACGACGGCATGCTGATGATCATCGACCGCGGGCACCAACAGCGGCTTCGGGATCAGAGCACACTCGAATCGGTACGGGCGGCCATCGGGAACCTGGAGTTCGACAACGAGTCCGAAGTGGACCACGCACCGTTCTCCATCGGCGAACTCGCACACCGCCTCGGCGTCACTCCGGCGACCATTCGCAACTGGGAAGAGGCGGACATCCTCTCCCCCGAACGGGACGCGGCCGGATACCGGCGATACGACGCCGCCGACATCCGCGACGCCGACCTCGCCCGGCTCCTGCGCCGCGGCGGATATCCCTTGGAGCACATCGCGACCGTGGTACACCGGGTCCGCGACGCGAGCGGCATCGAACCGCTCACCGAAGCCCTCGAAACCTGGCGGCAGCGCTTGACTCGCCAAGGCCTGGACGCGCTCGAAGCTGCCGCAACACTCAGCCGATACCTCGAAGCCCGACGCGGCTTCGGGCGCGAGCGCCCGAAGCCGCAGGAAACCGCTACTGAATGAGCAGCCAGGCGTGCACGACTTCGCCTGCGGCGGGCCAGCTGAAGGATTTCGTGCCGCCCCCGTCGCAGACGCCCTCCCACAGCTCCTCGCCGGACCGGAGCGTGACCATCGCGTAGGTGCACTTGCCGTCGGCGAGCGTGTCGGTCACGGTGCCCGTCACCGACACCAGATCACCGGAGCAGGTCAGGCGAGCGGTCATCTCGCCGCCGGGCTCACTGTAGGAGTCGCCCGTGCCGCACGGGGTGTTGCCGATGTATAGCGTCTCGGTCTCGTACTGGCAGTACACGATGAAGGTCCCCGCTCCCTGGCACTCGGGCGGCACTTCGACCCAGACCCACGGCTCCTTGGGGTCGATCTGGACCAGGAGGATGCTCATCTCGGCGGTCATGTGCCACGAAGAGGGCCAGGTGGCGTCGACGGTGGCGATGCTCTCGGCCGGGAAGCCGAAGTTCCCGTGGCCCGAGGGCGCGCGACGGAGGGGCTTGCCGTCGTGCGAGAGCAGCGCGGCCTCGGTGCCGATGTCGGTCTCGGGGTAACCGGTGGGCGGGAAGTTGCAGTCGGCGCTGAACCCGAAGGTCAAGTCGAGCTGGTAGGCGCCCTTGTCGGCGTAGTCCCAGCTCCAATCGCCGCCGCAGTAGCCGAGCGGGAGGTCGATGTCCTGGACGACGATCTCTCCGGAGGCGGTCGTGGTCGTGGCGCTCAAAGGCGCCGCGACGGCGCTGCCGAAGTCGATCTGGAGGCCTTCGAGCCCGGTGGGGGCCCCGATCACCGGCGCTGGGATCTCGTTCTCGGCTGCGGTCGCGGGCGATCCTATGAGGATCAGCACCGCCATTCCCGCCGCTCCCAAGAGAGCGTTGACGTTTCGTCGCATGCCCTGGTCCTTTCGTAGTCGGTGCACCGAGCATGTCGTGCACCGCTACGAGATCGCTACGAGTCGACTACGAAACGCATTCGAGCCCAACAGAGTCTGTTGTGGGCCTTCAGGAGAGGTACGGGGCCTCGGCTGGGAGGGGGCGGGCTGCTTCGGGGCGTAGGCCGTCGAGGATGAGGGCGAGGTAGCGGCGCCAGAGGTCGGGGGAGGCGTCGGGGACGTAGCCGGCGATGTAGTTCGGGGCGCACATCAGCAGGAACACGTCGGCGCCGGTGACGTCGGGCCGCAGGACGCCCAGGTCGCGGGCGCGACCCACGAGGGCGTCGACCGCGTCGAGCATGCGCTGGCGCGCGGCGGTGACCTCGGGGATCGATTCGCTTGCGGCGGCGAGGAACGAGAGGTCGCGTTCCTGGCGCTGCCGGGCCGCGGCCGTGAGGAATTCGCGCAGGGCGGCCTCTGCGTCGGCGGCGGCCAGGAGGCGTTCGCCCAGAGCGCTCAGCTCGGCCATGCGGTCGATGAGGATCGCCGCGATCAGGTCGTCCTTGGTCGCGAAATGCCGGAAGACCGTGCCTTTGCCGACGCCCGCGCGCGTGGCGATGTCGGCCACCGAGGCGTCCAGGCCGTGCTCGGCGAACTCGTCGGCGGCCGCGGCCAAGAGGAGGCGCCGGTTGCGGGCGGCGTCGGCACGTTGAGGACGGGCGGTCATGCGCCCAGCCTACCAAGTTGACCGCGCGGTCCGCTTAGTGCTAGCGTTCACCTAAAACATGACCGCATGGTCCGCTTACAGGAGGAAGCCCATGAAGGCAGTCGTCGCAGGCGACTACGGCCCGCCCGAGTCCTACACCGTGGCCGAGATTCCCACTCCCACAGCGGGACCAGGCCAGATTCAAGTGCGGATCCGCGCTGCCTCGATCAACCCCGCCGACGTCAAGGTCCCCAGCGGCGAGTTCCGTGAGGCGTTCCCGCTGGAGTTCCCGCACGTCCCCGGCAACGACTTCGCCGGGACCGTGAGCGAGGTCGGTCCGGGCGTGGACGGGTACCGCGTGGGTGACGAGGTCTTCGGCCAGGCGCTGCCGCGCGCGCTGCGGGGCCTGGCCGCCGCGGCGCGGCCGTCCCTCGGGACCGGCGCGCTCGCCGAGTACGCGGTCTTCGAGGCCGACACGCCGTTCCTCGCGCACCGGCCGGAGACACTCGATGTCGAGGACGCGGCCGCACTGCCCACAGTGGGCTTCACCGCGCGGGCGATCATGGCCTCAGCTGAACTGGAACCGGGCGCGACCGTGCT
The DNA here is from genome assembly GCF_040645615.1 of Glycomyces sp. NPDC046736. Taxonomy (NCBI): domain Bacteria; kingdom Bacillati; phylum Actinomycetota; class Actinomycetes; order Glycomycetales; family Glycomycetaceae; genus Glycomyces; species Glycomyces sp. NPDC046736. Next base: position 54,928 of record NZ_JBEYYO010000014.1, read on the forward strand.
CGTCGTGGGCGCAACCGGCGGCGTGGGCACCGTGATGATCCCGCTGTTGGCCGCGAAGACGAAGGTGATCGCCACGGCCACAAGCGAAGACGCCGAGACCATCCGCGGGCTCGGCGCGGCCGAGGTCATCGGATACGACGCGGCCGAGTATCCGTCTGGAGTGGACGCGGCGTACAACTTCGTGCTGCCCGGGGACCGCCTCACCGAGGTGGCCGCCGCGATCCGGCCCGGCGGGCGACTGGTGACCATCACCTACCCGGTGACGCAACCCGAATGGCTCGGCCGCGAGGACGTCGAGCTGTGCTTCGTGCTCGACATGGAGGGCCGTTTCGGCGGGATGGCAGAGGTCGCCGAGGATGCGGTCCACGGCGACCTCAAAGCCCACATCGGACGACGCTACACGCTTGACCAAGGCCCGCAGGCAGTCACGGACTTCGCTTATCGGCACACCACCGGGAAGCTCGTGGTGCGGATCTGAGCGGACTCCCGGCCCCTGCCCGGAGTCCGCTGAACTCAGGCTTCGGCGATGGCCTGGGCGAGGATCTCGACGCCGCGGTCGATCTCGTGCGGTTCGATGACCAGCGGCGGGGCGATCCGGACCGTGCGGTGGTGGGTCTCCTTGCAGAGCACGCCGAGTGCGGCCATGCGCTCGCAGACTTCGCGGGCGGTGGGCCCGCCTTCGGCGAGGTCGACGCCGGCCCACAGGCCGCAGACCCGGATCGCGTCCACTTTCGACTTGTCGAGGCCGTCGAGGGCCTGTTCGAGGTGCTTGCCGAGGTCGCGGGCCCGCTGCTGCCATTCGCCGGTGGCGAGCATGGCCACGACCTCGCGGCCCACGGCCGCCGCGAGCGGGTTGCCGCCGAACGTGGAGCCGTGGGTGCCGGGCGTGAAGACGTCCATCACCTCGCGGTCGGCCGCGACGGCCGAGACCGGCATGATGCCGCCGCCGAGGGCCTTGCCGAGCAGGTACACGTCGGGGCGGACCTGCTCGCGGTCGCAGGCGAACGTGTGGCCGGTGCGGGCCAGGCCGGTCTGGATCTCGTCGGCGATCATCAAGAGCCCGTTGGCATCGCAGGTCGCGCGTACGGCTGCGAGGTAACCCTCCGGCGGGATGATCACGCCGCCTTCGCCTTGCACCGGTTCGATGAGGACCGCGACGGTGTCGGGCGTGACGGCCGCGTTCAGGGCCTCGATGTCCCCATAGGGCACTGAGTCGAAGCCGGGCGCGAAGGGCCCGAAGCCCTCTCGGGACTCGGGGTCGGAGGAGAAGCCGACGATGGTAGTGGTGCGGCCGTGGAAGTTCCCGTCGAACACGATGATCCGGGCGCGGTCGGCGGCCACGCCCTTGCGGGTGTAACCCCACTTGCGGGCGGCCTTGATCGCGGTCTCGACCGCTTCGGCGCCGGTGTTCATCGGCAGCACCGCGTCCTTGCCGCACAGCTCGGCGAGCTCGGCGCAGAAAGGTCCCAATTGGTCGGTGTGGAAGGCCCTGGAGGCCAACGTGATCCGGTCGAGCTGGGCCTTGGCGGCCCCGATCAGGCGCGGGTGGCCGTGGCCGAAGTTGACCGCCGAATAGGCCGAGAGCCAGTCGAGGTAGCGGCGGCCCTCGGTGTCGGTGACCCACGCGCCCTCGCCTTCGGCGAGGACCACCGGTAGCGGGTGGTAGTTGTGGGCGCCGTATCGCTCTTCGAGTTCGGTCAGTTCGCTCGACTGGTTCACTGGTGTCCTTCCACGGGTTGGAGCAGCGCGGCGGTGAGCGGCGCGGAAGAGTAGGCCGACATGCCGGGCGGAGCCCACGGGGCGCCGGCCTCGACCAGCATGGACCCGACTGCGGCGATCATCGCACCATTGTCGGTGCACAGGCGCGGCGGCGGCACCCGCAGGGTGATGCCCCGCTCGGCGCAGCGGGCCTCGGCCAGGTCGCGCAGCCTCGCGTTGGCGGCCACCCCGCCCGCGATGACCAGCGTGTCCACGTCGTGATCGACGCACGCGGCCACGGCCTTCGCGGTGAGCACGTCGCACACGGCCTCTTGGAAGGACGCGGCGATGTCGGCCACCGGGAGCGGGCCCTCGGCCGCCTCGACCCAGCGGGCCACCGCGCTCTTGAGGCCGGAGAAAGAGAACCCGTACGGGCCGACCGTGGGGCGCGGGAACCGGATCGCGTCCGGGTCGCCTTCGAGCGCGGCGCTGCTCAGGGCCGGACCGCCGGGGTAGCCCAGGCCCAGCAGCCGGGCGACCTTGTCGAAGGCCTCCCCCGCCGCGTCGTCGGCGGTGTCGCCCAGGTGCACGATCGGGTCGCGGGCCAGGTCGCCGAGCATGAGCAGCGAGGTGTGGCCGCCCGAGACCACCAGGCCGACGCTGCGCTCGGGCAGCGGGCCGTGTTCGAGGGTGTCGGCCGCGATGTGCCCGGCCAGGTGGTGGACGCCGAGCAACGGGACCCCCAGGGCCAGCGCGTACGCCTTCGCGGCGGCCACGCCGACGGTGAGCGCGGTGGCGAGGCCGGGCCCGGAGGTGACGGCGATCGCGTCGATGTCGGTGGCGGCCAGCCCCGCGTCCGCGACCGCGGCGCGCACGGCGGGGACCATGGAGGCGAGGTGGGCGCGGGCGGCGACCTCGGGGACGATGCCGCCGAAGCGGGCGTGCTGGTCCATGCTCGTGGCGGTGCACTCGCCGAGCAGGCGCCCGCCGGAGACGATGCCGATGCCGGTCTCGTCGCAGGAGGACTCGATGCCCATGACGATCGCGCCCGGGCGGAGCGGTGCGGGCAGGTCCACGGTCGATCCCTTCGAAGCGGAGGTCGGTCGTGGCAATCCTACTATTGCAAGTTACTTGCAGTAAGCGTCGTGTGTGTGATGAGCGCTGCGCGCACCCCGGGCGGGGTGCGCGCAGCGTCGGTTCAGAATCCGCTGTTGCCCGGGCCCCGGTTGAGGGTGAACCCGTCGGAGGCGCTGAGGCCGCCGGAGGTCGTGCCCGAGACGGTCACGTACGAGAACGAGGCCGAGCCGGTGGCCTGGATCTCGATGCCGTACGTGCCGGTGCCGTCGATGACGACGTTCTCGAAGCTGACGTTCTGGATCGTGCGCTGCCAGCTCATCAGGACGCCCGCGTAGGTGCTGTCCTCGATCACCATGTCGCGCACGATGACCGGCGCGGTGATGTCCGAAGTGTCGGCGTAGATCCACAGTGAACCGAACTCGGAGTCCCAGTTCGGCTCCAGGCCGCCCGCCCGCACGAGGGTGTTGCCTTCGATGAGGGTCTCGCCGCTGAAGGGCACCGGGTTGAACCGGGTGCTCACCGCGATGCCCGCCGAGGCGGTGACGGTGTCGGCGATGAGGTTGCCGGTGGCGCTGTTGCCGTGCCCGCCGTAGATCGCGATGCCGTTGGCGAGGTTCGGGGTCTGCACGGTGTTGTCGCGGAACGCCGAGTTCGAGACCGCGGTCCCGTTGGACCACATGGCGAGCGCGTCGTCGCCGGTGCCGCGGATGTGGCTCTGCTCGATCACGGTGTTCGCGGTGCCGCCGTTGAGGTGGATCCCGTCGGCGAAGGTGTTGCGGACCCGGACCCCGGTGACGGTGAGGCCGTCGGTGCCGCTGTGGATCCACAGGCCGACCTTGGCGTGCTCGATCCACACGTTGGAGACGGTCGAGCCGGGGCCGAACACGCCTTCGATGGCGGTGTCGGTGGTGATCTGGTCGTCGGGGTCGCGGTATCGCACGTCGCCGTCGAACATGAAGTCGGCCAAGGTGACCTGGCCGCCGGTGGGCTCGATGCCGCCGCGCCCGTCCTGTCCTTCGAGGACGGAGTGCCACGGGCCCGCGCCGCGGATGTCGGTGCCGTTGACCTGGACGCGTTCGCTGATGGTGAAGCGGCCCTGGGGAATCCACACGCCGCCGTTAGGTCCGGCGGCGCTGATGGCGGCCTTGAGCGCGGCGGTGTCGTCACTGCCGTCACCGGAGGTCGCGCCGTGGTCGGTGATGTCGACGTACCCGGAGGGCCCCGCGATCGGGGCGGCGACCTGCTCGGCGTCGACGAGGTCGATGTCGTAGTGCGCGACGGCGTTCGAGTCCTTCTGGAGGCGCAGCACGGTGCCCGCGGCGAGGTCGTCGAGCACGACGCGGGACTCGTCGAAGAAGCGGTGCGCGAGGCCGTCGGCGGGGTTGTTGGAGAACGGGTAGTCGCCGTAGACCCAGCTGTAGGTGCTGGTCAGTTCCAGGTCGGTGAGCTTCTGGCCGTCCGCGTAGATCGCCAGCGGGGCGCTCTGGCCCGAACCGTCCGGGGAGTCGGGGATGGAGTAGCGCACGACCAGGGAGTTCGCGGCCTCGGTGAGGGTGAACTCGACGTACTCGCCGGTCTGGTCGAGGCGCACTGCCTGGCGACCCGAGGCCTCGGAGGGCACGGTCCGGTACGTGCGGTCGGGGCCGAGCACGGTGCCGTTGGTGACGCCGTTCTCGGCCTCGTACTCGATGTACGGGAGGTCGGCGCCGGTGCCGCCGGGGGTGTCGCCAGGCCCGCCGCTGGGCTCGCCGACGGCTATGCGGTCGAGGTTGACGTTGCCGGAGTCGCTGGCGTCGAAGCGGAGCGCGACGGTGTTGCCGCCCGCGTTCAGGCCGACCGGGACGGTGACGGTGCCCCAGGAGTCCCAGCCGCCCGGGGAGGGCAGCGAAAGCTGAGTGGCCTTGGCGCCGTTGACGTACAGCGAGAGGGTCATGGGGACGCCGGTGCCGTTCGCGTAGCGCACGGCCACGTCGTGCGAGGCGGCCTCGGCGGCGTCGACGTCGAAGGTGACGGCGGCGGTGCCCTTGTTGCCGTCGGTGAAGCCGCCGACGTAACCGGAGCCGGAGTGGCCGCCGTGCTCGGTCTCGACGGTCGCGCCGCCAGAGAGCGCGGCGTCCTCGGCTTCATGGAGGGTCTCGGCCGCGCCGGCGGGCGTGCTCGCGGCCAGCGGCAGCAGGAGCAGCGGGAGGAGCAGTGCGGCGCGTTTGATGAAGGCGGGCAGGCGGATCGGTGGCGCCGGGACGTGTGTTCGCGACATCGTCGTCGTCCTTTCTCGTCGGACCGGTACGGGCGGGCCCGTCCCTGTCCGGCGCTCGCATTCGCGCACGGCGAATGGGAGCGCCGGAATGGGGGTCTTATGACTGATGAAACTAGGTTTAGCGCTATACCTACGCCACGGAGCCTAGACCGAACGATCGTGGTTGTCAATCTCTCGATCTGTAATCGAGTAAGCGGCGCATTCGGCGGCTAGGGCGTGTTTGGGAACTCCCGGCGAGTCGGTATCCGAGTCCATTCGTTCGCTCGCTGGGCTCATTTACGGCTCGCAAGCGTCGCCGAGGCCGCGGAAGGCCTTCCGAATACCGGTGTTGTATTCGGGCGGCCGACAACGAAGCGAGCGGGCGAATGGGCCGGATAGCGGCCGGCGGGGGTTCCCAAACACGCCCTAAAGCGAGGAGCCCAGCTTGGCCTGCGCTGCCGTGATGGCCTGGCGGATGTCGGCGGTGAGGCCGTCGCGACCGTCGCGCTCGAACAATGCCGTCCGCATGAACATCACCGCGCGCAGTCGTCCATATCGGTCCACAGTCGCGCGACACAAGCGACTGTCCGAATAGGCTTCTACACGGAACGAGTCGCCTTTGGCCTTGCCCGAACCGATCTCGGGGAAGGAATCGTGCACGCCCGATTCCTTCGCACTGATCCACCGCTGCTTCTCGGCCGCGACCCAGGCTTGGATGAGCGAGGCGATGATGGCCTTGCCGCCGATGCGCTCCACGCCTCGGCGCAGTTCGAGGCCGAGCAGCGTGCCGTCGAGCCGGATGGTGACCGACACCAGGCGCGAGTCGTCGGCGCCGGTGAACTCGGCGTTCTCCAGGTCGGCGAGCTTCTCCACCTGCTCACGTTGGCGCGCATAGTGTTCGGCGTGGAGCCGCCGCGCCTCCTCGCCTGAGGCGCTCGCGATCGCGGCCGCCGCCGCTTCGAGGTCCCCGCCGCCGACGCCGAGCATGGCCTTCGACGCGTCCCGCACGATCTCGTCGGCCCTCCTGCGAAAGCCCTGGTGGAGCTTGGCGATCTCGCGGATGACCAGGTGCTGCGCGGTGAGGATCTGCCGCGGGCTCATCCCGCCGCCGGGCCCGGCGGCCGCGGGTGAGCGCAGGACCCGCTTGACGCCCCCGGCGTACTGCGGATGGCGGGCCGCGACCTGGTCGATGAGGTCCCACACCGCCTCCTCGGAAGGATGATCGCCCAGGTGATGGGCGATCGCGACGCCGTACACGCGGCTCACGAGGTTGCGGTAGGCGACTCGCTCCTTCTCGGGCAGGTCCCGGTAGGCGACGCGGGCGTCGCGGCTGCCGGTCTGGATGTACGAAACGAGCGCCCCAGGGCCTGGCACTGGTCGGGGCATCGGCGTCCTTGCTCTGAGCGGATGGGCAGGGGGTTCTGCGGAGTGTACGCAGGGCCTGCCAGCGCTTACGAGCGAGCGGCCCGCTCGGCGAGCCGCCGCACCTGCTCGATCGAGATGTCGGTGGTCCACTCCCACCCGGGCGCGGCCGTGGGCCCGACGCGCCGGTCGGCGGGGACCCGGCCCTCCCTCAGGGCGAGGACGTACGCGCGGTCCTGCTCGAAGCGGTCGCGCAGCTCGGCTGGGCCGCAGGGGGATCCGTGGCCGGGGACGGCGACTTCGACGTCGCCTGCGACGGCTTCGAGCAGCCGCAGCCCGAGGAGGTACTCCCCTATCGGATCGTTGGTCTCGTTCAGCTCGTCGAGGTTCGGGACCAGCACGTCGGAAAGCATGTCGCCCGCGACGAGGACGCCCCGTTCGGGGATGAGGAGCGCGGCGTGCCCGGGCGCGTGGGCCGGGTGCTCGATGATCCTGACTTCGGTTCCGGCCCAGGGGATCTCGGTGGCGTCTTCAGGCAGGGCGGTGAGGAGACCGAACAGGTCGAGCGGGGTCTCGTCGGCGATCTCCGGCGGGAGGCCTTCGGCGGCGCTGGTCCGCCAGTTGGGGCCTGCGCGGAATTCGCTCATGCGGGCGGCGCAGCGGGCGGTGCTGTAGCGGGGCGCGGGGCCGAGGGCGGGGTGCCAGAGGACGTGGTCCCAGTCGGGATGGGTCGCGAAACCGGCTACAACCGGCTGTCCGTCGAGGTCGTTCGCGAGGCAGACCAGTTCGGCCTCGGTCAGGCCGGGGTCGACGACTAGGACGCCGTCGTCGCCTTGCACCACAACGGCGTTGTTGGCCAACAGCTCGCTCTGGTGGGTGTGCACGCCCTCCGCGATGGTCCGCAGCATGGTCTCGCTCCTCTCGTCTTCTGCCTAGGACGGCTCGGGCGGGCGGGATTCATCGGTGGCCCAGCGCTCTTCGAAGAGCTCGGGGCCGGGGGCCTCGCCGGGGAGGGGCGGGTGTCCGGCGGCGCGGAGGCCGTCGAGGGCGATCGCGGTGATGCGGGCACGGGCGGTGCGGGCGGCGGCCTGGAGGTCGGTGCGGCCCTGCTTGGCGAGCTGCTCGATGAGCGGGGACTTGCCGAGCTGCTCGATGAGGAGCTCGACGTCGATGAGGGTGGCGTCGGGCCGCAGCACGCCCGCGGCGTGGGCGCGGTCGACTACGGCCGCAACGGCTTCGTCGGCGCGGCGGTTCTTGTCCTGGACGGCCTCGGGGAGCTGGACGGTCCCGGCGATGGGGCTGAGCGAACCGGCGAACTCGACCACGGTGGTGACGTATCCGGCGAGGCCGCTCCAGGGGTCGGGGTCGGCCAGCGCGGCCTCGGCGGCGGCGAGGTACTGGTCGAGGACCAGGTCGAGGAGGTGCAGGAAGAGGGCTTCTTTGGTGGGGTAGCGGCGGTAGAGGCTGCCGATGCCGACGCCCGCGCGCTTGGCGATGGCGGCGACCGAGGCGTGGGCGCCGTCGGTGGCGAGCACGGCGCGGGCGCCGTCGAGCAGGGCCTGGTCGTTGCGCTCGGCTTCGGTCCGGCGCGGGGCTCGGCGGCGTGCTGTCATGCGAGTCATAGTAGGCCGCGGTTGCGGAGCGATTCACTCCGTTATAGGTTTCTCTAAACGGAGCGAAACGCTCCGATTCGAGGATCGAAGGAGACGTCATGGACACCGAGCTCAAGGCCATCGAACAGGTCATCGCCGACTACCAGCGCCACCAAAGCGACCCCGAGCCGTTCCTCGCGCTCCACGTCGAGCAGACGGTGGTCGTCAACATCGCGGGCCGCAGGGTCCTCGGCCGGGAGTCGCTGGGCGAGGCCATGCGCGGAGCGCTCGCGTCGCCGCTTGCGCACGTGCGGACCACCCTCGAAATCGAGGACGTGCGCTTCCCGCGCCCGGACGTGGCGCTGGTGAGTGCGGTCAAGCGCGTCTACGACGAACGGGAGGAGGCGGGCGGGCTGCCGAGCAGCGGCGCTTACACGATGCTGCTGACCAAAGAGGATGGTCAGTGGCGGGTGAACCTCGCGCAGACCACGCCGCGGCCTTCGGTCTGAGTCACGTTTTCGGCGGCTCGTTCGTCATGGGACTGAACAGGAGGCATGACATGCACACCGAAAGAAAGATCGCTCTGGTCACGGGAGCGAACAAGGGCATCGGCCGCGCGAGCGCCGAAGGACTTGCGGCGCTTGGGATGACCGTGGTCGTCGGGTCCAGATCGCTGGAGCGCGGCGAGGCGGTGGCGGCCGCGATCGGCGGGGACGCTGTCGCGGTGGCGCTCGACGTCACCGATCAGGATTCGGTCACCAAGGCCGCCAAGGTGATCGAAGAGCGCTACGGGCGGCTCGACGTGCTGGTCAACAACGCCGGTATTTCGGGCTCTGGGAACGCGGCGCCGCAGGACGCCGTCGACCGCGTGCCCAGCGCGGTGGACTTGGCCACGGTGCGGGAGGTGTTCGAAGTCAACGTCTTCGGGGTGATCGCGGTGACGAATGCGATGCTCCCGCTGCTGCGGCGGGCCGAGGCCGCCAGGATCGTGAACCTGACCAGCCACGCCGCGTCGCTCACGCTGTACGCCGACCCGGACGGGCCGCTCGCGGGGCTGCCTTCGGCCGCGTACTCGCCGTCGAAGACCGCGCTCAACGCGGTGACCCTCCAGTACGCCAACGAGTTGCGCGGCGAGGGCATCCTCGTCAACGCCGTCGCTCCAGGCTATGTGGACACTGAGATCAACGGCAACACCGGCGTGCTGACGCCGGCCCAGGCCGCCGAGGGCGTCGTCGCATTGGCATTGCTCGGCTCGGACGGCCCGACCGGCGCGTTCCACAGCGCCGACGGGCCGCTCCCCTGGTGAGAGGCCGAGCGGGCCAGGGGCATCGCCCCTGGCCCGTGGTCTATGCGCCCGGGTACTCCGGCCACTTGCCGGGGTTGAGGTGGTAGACGACCAGGGCGTTGGCGTGGCCGTGGCCCAGGCCGTGCTCGGACTTGAGCCAGTCGACGAGTGCTTTGTGGCCGGTGAGGCCGCTCGCCTCGATGTCGCCGAACCAGTCGGCGATCGGGCGCCCGTAGGTCTTCTCGATCGAGGGGAAGTACGAGGCAGGTCCCTTGGGTTGGGCGGTCATGTTGTGCTCCTTAGGAATTCGTGGATTAGCGGGCGCGGAGCCGCTGGAGTTCGACGGCCGAGGCCCAAAGCCAGATGATCGCGCCTCCGGTGAGCATCCAGCGGTAGTCGGCGGCGGCGAAACTGATCGCGGTCAGGGCGACGTACAGGGCGGGGACGAGGTAGCAGGCCGTGCGCCACGCGGTCAGGCCGTCGAGGCGGTAGCGGCGGGCCAGTACGAAGCAGGCCACCAGGAGCGTGAGCCCGGCTCCGGGCGCGGCGAACGCGTGGAGGATGCTGTGCCAGGTCTGCTCGGCGGGCGCGCCGTCCGGGGTTCCGATCGGGTACCCGAAGGCGGGGTCGGCGACGAACACGCCGCCCCACACCAGCGCGATCCCGTACAGGCCGAACAGTCTCGGACCCCACTTGGACGCCGGGCCGCCTGCGAGCGAGCGACGCAGGCCCACCGCCCCGGCCAGGGCCAGCAGGCCCGAGACCACGAAGTTCGCGATCTGGATCCAGCCGAGGCCGCTGAGGCTGAGCAGGCTCAGCGGGTGCACCACGGGGTCGAAGCCCTCGCGGGTCGCGGCCTGCACGACCGTGAGCCCGACGAACAACGGCCCGGCAGCGACCCCGCAGACGAGAAGGCCGCGGGTGGCGGGGGTGTGCGTGACGGGTGGACTCGTGAGGGTCTCGGTGGTCATGGAGTGCTCCTTGGGGCAGTTGACGGGTCTTGTCTGCATAGACGAGGCGTCGGACCCGGATTCATCGCGAAGCAAGGTGATGCCAGCCACATACGATCCCCGGCGGCGGTCAGTCGGCGCGGGCCTGGAGGAAGTCGCCGATGCTCATCGGCGCTTTGCCGGTCAGGCGCTCGATATCGCCTGGGGCAGCGGCGAATCGGCCTTCGCGCACCGAGGTGAACATGCTCGCGTACGCCTCGATCAGCCACTCCGGTTCGCCCTCGGCCCGGAGCCGGGCCCGGTACTCGCCGTCGCTGATCGGCTTGTACGCCAGGGGAACACCCGTCGCCTCGGTGGCGAGCGCGGCGATGCGATCCCCTGTGGCGTCCTCGGGCCCGGTGAGTTCGAGGACGCCTTCGCCGCCGTCGAGTACGGCCGCGGCCAGCGCCCGGGAGACGTCCTCTCTGGCCACAAGGGACATTCCGGCTTCGCCCAGGGGCAGCGCGAGTTTGCCTGTGCCCGAGGCCGAATCGAGCCAGGTCTCGGCGAAGAAGTCGGCGAACACCGAGGTCCGGGCGAGCAGGTGCGGACGGTCGGCCAGGAGCGCTTCGGTGACCTGATGCCCCGGCGCGTAGTAGAAGCCGGTGCCGGGGTCGACGTCGAGGATGCTCGTGTAGACGATCCGGCCCACGCCCGCCGCGTCGGCCGCGGCGATCACGTTGCGGTGGTGGCGTTCCATCGTGGCCGCGAGGCCGTCACTGGAGACCATGACGAGCACGTCGAGGCCCCGCATGGCCGCTTCGAGGAGGCCGGGCTCGTCGTAGTCGGCGTACCGGGCCGCGAGCCCGGGCGCGGCCGGGACCGCGTCGGGGCGCCGGGCCAGCGCCACCACATCGTCTCGGCCCGCGGCCAGGAGGTGCCGGACGACCCCCGAGCCGACGCCGCCGGTCGCGCCGGTGACGCCGAGCATCAGGCCCGGTCCTCGGAGTCGGGGTCGGCCTCGAGGGTGCTGGAGAACACCAGGTGCCGCAGGCGCGGATAGGCGTCGGGCAGCCCGGCCGCCAACCCGACCTCGAACGAGGCCCGCCGCCCTTCGAGCACGGTGTCGAAATGCCTCCCAGGCCCGTCGATACGACGGACCCGAACCGGGGCACATCTACGCCGCCTGCTCATTTGGACTGCGCCGCATCGGTTTCGGCGCGGATGCGGTCGAGGCCGGTGCGGTAGTCGGTGACCGCGAACTCGGGGAACCTGGTCGTGAACTTGGTGGAGTCGAAGCGGTTGTCGCTCTCGTACCTGGGCAGGAGCTCGCGCAGCTCCCGCACCTGCGGGGAGAACACGCCCGCCAGTTGCAGGGCCCATTTGGGGATCACGGAGTACCGGCCGTCGCGGCCGAACACGGCGGCGGCCGCGGCCACGAACTCGCGGTACGTGGGGTGGTCCGCGCAGACCGGGAGGTGCCAGGTCTGGCCGAACGCGTCCGGGGTGTTGCCCAGGGTCGCGAGCGCCCGGCTGGCGTCGGGCGTCCAGATCAGGGTGCGTTCACGATCGTCGCGTACAGGAACGCGGGGTTTCTTGCCGGCCTTGAGGTTGTCGATGATCAGCGCGTTGGTGAAGCTCTGCGTCCGGCCCGGGCCGTAGAACTCCGGCGCGCGGCCGATGAGGACCGGAATGTCGCCGCGGCGGATCTCGTCGAGCACCATCGAGGCCATCGCCGCGCGGACGCGCCCTTTGCGCCCGACCGGTGCGAACGGGGTGTCCTCGGTCTGGACGCGGTCGTCCTGGGGGTACATGTAGGTGTTGTCGAAGTAGGCGAACTTCGCCCCCGCGGCGCGGGCCGCGTCCAGCGCGTTGCGCAGCATGGTGGGGAACTGCCGCTCCCACAACTGTGTGTCCGGCGGCAGCCCGGCCGTGAAATAGACGATGCTGCTCCCTTCGACGGCCGCGGCGGTCTGCTCGGCGTCGAGCAGGTCGGCCGGCACGAGCGCGTCGGTGGGGTTGACCTTGCGCGGGTTGCGGCTGACCAATCGCAGGTCAGTGGTGTGCTCCCGGTGCAGTTCCCGCGCGAGCTCGACCGCGATCTGCCCGTTCGCCCCCAGGATCGTCTGCATGCCCCTCCTCCGATGCGCGTACGCCTCCGGGCAGCGTATCCCGGGAGTACACTCGGCCCGACCGGATCGGGGAGACATTCCATGACCAAACGCGTCCTGCACGTCGTCACGAACGTCGGCCACTACGACGATCCGACCCACCCGACCGGCCTGTGGCTCTCCGAGCTCACCCACGCGTGGGAGGTCTTCGAGGCGCACGGCTTCGCGCAGGCGCTCGTCAGCCCGCTCGGCGGGGCCGTCCCGCTGGAGCCGCGGTCGCTGAAGTTCCCCAGCTACGACAAGACCGCGAAGGCCTGGCGCGCCGACCCCGCGCGCATGGCGCTGCTGGAGGACACCGCGAGCCCTGACGCGATCGACCCGGTGGACTTCGACGCCGTCTACTTCACCGGCGGGCACGCGGTGATGTACGACTTCCCCGACAGCGAAGGCCTGCAACGCATCACGCGGGCGATCTGGGAGCGAGGCGGCGTCGTCTCCTCGGTGTGCCACGGCTACTGCGGCCTGCTGAACACCACGCTCGCCGACGGTTCCCTGCTCGTGGCCGGCCGCCGCCTCACCGGGTTCGCCTGGCAGGAGGAAGTGCTCGCGCGGGTCGACAAGCTCGTTCCCTACAACGTGGAAGAGGCGATGCGCGAGCGCGGCGCCCGCTACGAGAAGGCCAAGGTCCCGTTCGTGTCATACACGGTCGGCGACGGCAACCTCATCACCGGCCAGAACCCCGGATCGGCAAAGGCCACAGCCGAACGCGTCGCCGCGCGCTTGACGGCGAGGTAGTCCGGGCCGCGGCGTGGCGGTCCGGGGTTAGGCTTCGGCGCATGTACGCGAGTCGTGGGTCCTCGGCATGAAGGCGGGATCTCGTTCCCAGAGCGCCGTCCATGAGCGCATCCGGCCCCAGGACGCGGTGCTGTTCCTGGTCACGGCGGCGCTGCTGGTCGCGCTGCCGTGGATGCTGGTGAGCGCCGGGAGCGAGCCGGTCGAGTACCGCGACCAGCGGACGCTCACCGACGTCACCGTTCCGGCGTGGAGCGGGCTGCTGGCGTTCGTCATCCCGTTCCTGGTCTGGCCCGGGATGAAGGCCTGGTACCTGCTCAAGAAACCCGCTGCGGCGAAGCTCGGACCGGGCGGGATGCGCCTGTTCGACGACTTCTCGGGCCTGTACCTGCGCCAAGGGGCCAAGAAGGTCAACCTCGGCTGGGACGAGGTGCGGCGGGTCGTTCTGTGGCGCAGGCGAACCCTGTGGCTCAAATGCATCCCGGGCTGGACCTCGCAGGTCGGGGTCGAGAAACGCGACGACTGGTACGAGGCCGACCTGCGCGAACCGACCGCGAAGGACCTGAACAGCCGCGAGCACCGCCCCGACGGTTCGCCGATCCGGTTGGGCTGCATGCTGCGCTCGCGCAGCGTCCGCCTCAGCCCGGCGGCGTTCAACCATCTGGCGGCCGAGATCGCCCGGTTCGCGCCCCAGGTCGAGGTCGTCGACGAGCGGACCTTCGGCAAACGCCGCGTCCTCCAGTCGGGTACGCCGTAGAAGCAGCGATGGGACTACCGAAACCGATAGCGGATTGGGCGCGCAAGGTCGATCAGGCCGAGCGCGAATGGGGACGCGTCGCGGTCGACGGATGGGCCCGCACCGCGACCTTCGCGCAGCCCTTGCGGTGGGGCGAGGCCGAAGCGGCGGTGCTGGAGCGCGACTATCCGCCGCTGCCCGGCTCGATCGTGACCAGGCTCGTGGGGATCGTGGGTTGGGCGGTCGTCGCGCTGCTCGCGGTGCCGGTGTTCGGGGCGGCGGTCGCAGGCTTCGTTCTGGTCGCGATCGGTGTTGACCGCGACGGGGTCTCGGACTGGTTCTCGTTGGCCGCGTTCGCGTTCGGGATCGCGGTGGTCGGCGTCCTGACGTTCCTGAGCATGTGGTGGCGGACGCGCCGCCGCAGCCTCATGGTGCTCGTCTACAACGCGGTCACAGCGCTCGCCTCGGCGGCCGCGATCGCCGTACTCGCGACCGCCAACGCGTCAACCGAGGGGTCATGGCTGCCAGTCTTGACGATCACCGCAGCCGTCCTCGCGGCGGTGTCGCTGGTACTGGGCCTGTTCTCGAAACCCGAGGGCCGCAACAAGTCCCGCAAACCCCCACGCCGAGGCCCCCGAAGCGCCGACAAACGCGCCCGCGCCCTCAAAGCGCGAAAACGCCTGCTGGAGATCCTCATCCACCGCCGCCTGGTCGACCTCGACGAAGCCGACCGGATCCGCCTCGACGAAATGCCCCTCGGCTACTGGTCCGAACTCGACGGCGTCCCCGACCGAGAACGCCGCCGAATCCTCGAAATGCGCCACGTGGGCTGGCGCGACTTCACCTAGCCGGACTCCAGCTCGCCGTGTAGTGCAAGTGGACGATTCCGGCCGCGAAGGTCTGCGTGCCGACCAGGGCGAGACGGCCCGTCCGCACCTACGCTGACCGGGATCGCCGCGTGACCGGCCCGGTCGTCCTGGGCGGCAAGGTTCAGGTGAGGAACGGTCCGGCGTCGCCGACCTGGCCAGGTGCGGTGGCCGCTCGGCGATTCAGTGCCGCTGCGGCGATGTACGGCCTGAGACGCGCGCGAAGCGGGCCGTGAGAGACTGGTTCGCGTTCGTTCCGTTGCCCCTGAGAGGACGTACCCCTTATGCGTCGTGTCGCCGGTTGGGTCAAACCCCTGAACGCCGTGATGTCCCCCGCGCTGTCCCGGGCGGTGCGAAACCCGGACAAGGCCTTCGCGCAGGCACTGGCGAAAGCCGAGGCCGCGGCGGGCGTGAGCGCCGACATCGACCGCGCGTTCGTCGAGGACTACCGGGAATTGATGCGCCGCTTCGCGCAGGTCCGCGACATCTCCTACCTGGGCTGGACCGCGACCGTGTCCGAGCTCGGGATGCGCATGGAGAACCGGCTGCGGATCAAACGCCTCCACGCCGAGCACCCCGAGATCGCCCACCAGCCCATCGACCGGCCGATCATCGTCGTGGGCCTCCCACGGACGGCGACCACACTGGCGCACAAGGTCATCGCCGCGCCAGAGGGCAACAGAGCGCCGATGATGTGGGAGTTCCACCACGCCGACCGGTTCGACATCGACCCGAAGCTGCGCGAGCAGCGCCTGAAGAAGGCACGGCGGATCTCCGCGGCGGTCAACGTCATCACCCCGATCTGGGAGACCATCCACCCCAGCACCGCCGAGACCCCCGAGGAGTGCGTGCTCGCCCTCCCGCACGGTCTCCAGTGGGGCACGCGGTTCCAACTCGACGGGTACCGGGAATGGCTCGCCCAGCGCGACTTCGTGCCCGACTACCGGTACCTCAAGGAGTTCCTCCAGGTCCTCCAGACCGGCGACCGGACCCGCCGCTGGGTGCTCAAGTCCCCGTTCCACCTGTACAACCTGGACGCGCTCCTCACCGTCTTCCCCGACGCCCAGATCATGTGGACCCACCGCGACCCGCAGACCGTCATGGGCTCATGGTGTTCGCTGGTCGAGACCGGAACGGCCCTGTGCAACCGCCGCTACGACCTCCACCAGATCGGCCGCCAATGGCTCGACACGCTGTCCTGGATGGTCGAGCAAGGCCGCCTGGCGCGCCTGAACATCCCCAAAGACCGGATGATCGACATCTCGTACCACCAGCTCACCGCCGACCCGTACGGGCAGCTCCCCCAGATCTTCAAGCGGCTCGACCTCGACTGGACCGTCCGCGAAGAAGGCAACCTCGAAACCGTACTCGCCCGCCCCGGCATGCGCCGCAACCACGAATACACCCTCAGCCGCTACGGCCTCGACGCCGACATGGTCGACGCCGCGTTCGGCGACTACACGAAACTCGTCAACTCAATCCGATAACTCGGCGCCAGCCCTACGCCGACGGCTGACCAACGAGGTCTTTTCCGGAGCCAAGCAGCGGCTGCGCTTGCGACGCTTGCGATCCGGCCGAGATGCTCCACGCCCCACACGCTGATCGAACCGACCTCGACGGCCTCGGCAACCGCCGCGCCGCGCCACCTGCTCGGATACGCCGACGAGCTCACGGATGCGAGGGGAGCACTTTAGAATCGGCGCATGTCTGCGTCGCACCAGAAAGTCCGATAATGCGCGACTCCGAGGATGGACGGCCCGCATCAACAGGCCCTTCTGCGACGGCGCTGTCGGCCTCTGACGTTCGCGCCCGGCTGGAGTTCCTCTCGACGCTGGGGTGCGGTCTGCTGGAATCCGGTCAGACCAGCGGTCAGACCGAGCGGACACTCGAAGGCTACGGACGCGTGCTCGGTCTGGACGGGCTGGCCGTGAACTCCTTCGCCCGGGTGCTGCTGCTGGAGGCCATGACTGCCGAGGGCGGGACGGTCTCGCTCTCCGGCACCGCCCACTCCCTCGACGCGATCGACTGCACGCGTTCCCGGGAGCTGAAGCGAATCGCCGACGACGTGGTGGCCGAAGGGCGGCACCTCGCCGGTCTCCACGGGCGGGAACGACTCGCGTCGGCTCGTCTCGCCGCGCAGCGGTGTCGCGACACCGCGACCCCGTGGTGGGTGGTCGCTCTCGGGATGACCCTGCTCGCCTTCTTCATCAGCATGCAGGTCGGCGTCTCTTGGCAGGCATGGGTCTCGGCGGCACTGTTGCAAGCGGTCTCCTCGCTCACGGGCCTCGCCATCAGCGGGCTGCGACTGCCGAGACTGTTCGCGACCGCCATACAGAGTTGCGCCGCGGGCGGGTTCGCGACGCTGCTCGTGCAGTTGGACTTCGTCGACCCTGTCGGCGCGGCGGCCGCGATCGCCGTGAACTGGTTGCTACTACTGCCGCTCCCCCAGGTCATCGGAGCCGTCACCGACGCGGTCGAAGGCGGCTACCTTTCCTCGGTGAACAGGATCGCGAGCGTGACCGTCGCTGCCGCGGGCATTTTCGTCGGCGGGGCGTTCACTTTCGCACTCGGCGAAATGCTGGGCATGGAGCACCCCAAGCTCGACGCACTGCCGAGCCTGCCCTGGTACCTCGTGCTGGTGTTCTCGGCCCTGGGCGCGATCGCGAACGCCTTCGCCAACGGCGGCAGGCCCTCACTCGTCCTCCCAGCCGCCATGCTCGGACTCGTCACGGGAGCGACGAACCAGATCCTCCTGCACCTCGTTGGGCTGCCCTCGTTCTGGGCCAGCTCATTCTCAGCGGTCGGACTCGGCCTGCTGAGCGCGGTGATCGCGTCCCGCACGGGCTACCCGAGTCAAGTCCTGGCACTGATGGGCATCACCGGCGCACTACTGCCCGGCATCCCGGTGTTCTTCGGCATCCTCCAGGAGATGGGCGGTGGAAGCGGACTGGCCTCCTTCAGCACAGCCGCTGGAATCAGCGTCGGTATAGGAGCAGGCGTCGCCCTTGGCGTCCACCTCGCACGCCTGACCCGAAAGGAACTGGCCCGCGCCGCTACCGTGAACCGATGACCGAACCCTCGGAGGTCGCTCACGTTCGCTGGATCGCCGGCGGCACCGGCGCAGGCAAGACCACGGTGACCCGCCTACTGGCCCAACGACACCACCTCGCCGTCTACGACGGCGACGCGGCCGAAGCGAACTACATCCACCGCTGCGACGAGCACCGACAACCGCACATGACGGCACTGCTGCGCATGTCGCCGATCGAACCCTCGACCGGCCACACCGCCGAGGAACTGTTCGCCTCGATGCCCAGCCGCCACGGCGAAACCTTCCCGTTCGTCCTCGAAGACCTGCAAGCCATGACCCGGCAAGGAACCGTCCTCGCAGACGACTTCCGCACCCGCCCCGCCGACATCGCACCACTACTCACCAACCCCGAGCACGCCGTGTTCCTCCTGCCGACCAGCCAGTTCCGCCGCCGCCAACTCACCGAACGCTACGCCGACCCCGCCCGCGCCAAAGCCAACTGGGGCAACAGCGACCACCAGAAAGCACTGGAAATCCGCCTCGCCCGCGACCACTACTGGGACCAGGAAACCCGCACCGAAGCCGCCGACCTCGGGCTCACCGTGATCGACATCGACGGCACCACCCCACCCACAACCATCGCCAACGAACTCACCACCCGATTCAACCTCACCTGACCCCGCCCACCAGCAATGCAGGACCTCCACCTCCGCGACACCGGCAGAACTGCCCACCCCACCTCGCAACGCTGAGTCATGACCGAGGGGACTATCGCCGACATGCACGCCGGGAGATCTGGTTCACCAGACCAGCACGAGCCGGCCAGACGGGCTCCCCGAGCTTCGGAAAGCCCTGCTGACCATTGGTTTTCGGTCGGGACGACAGGATTTGAACCTGCGACCCCCCGCTCCCAAAGCGGGTGCGCTACCAAGCTGCGCCACGTCCCGTGGGCCGCTGTGCGGCCTCAGCCAGGGTACAGCACCTTGGGTGGGGGGTGGGGGGTGCTCGGTTGGGGCGTGTCGGGGGTCCTTTGGTGTGGTGGTGCCACAGGGGGCTCAGGGGTGGGTGTGGGGCACTTCGGTCCGTTGTGGCGCAGGGGTTTTTGGTGTGCGCTCCCATACCGGCGCTGTGTAACGAAGTATTGACAAGCGTAATTCTATCGGTCTAGGATCGATATTTAGGTATAGCGCTAAACCTCTTTCAACCTGCGACTTCACGGCGCCTGATATCGGGCTGCCGTGGAGTCTCCGAAGAAGGAGCCATCATGAAACTCCCGCGCATCGCCTTGGCGGTGACGACTGCGGTCGTCGCCGCGATGGCGGCGCTCGTGCCGGTGTCCCCGGCGCACGCGAACCAAGGCCCGAACCTGGCGATCGGCAAGACGGTCACCGCCAGCAGCAGCGTCCAGAACCACACTCCCGGCAACGTCAACGACGACAACCAGGGCACGTACTGGGAGAGCGCGAACGACGCGTTCCCGCAGTGGCTCCAGATCGACCTCGGATCGGCCACCGAGGTGAGCGAGGTCGTGCTCGAACTGCCCGCGCTCACCGCGTGGCAGGCCCGCACCCAGACCGTCGAGCTGCGCGCCAGCGCCGACGGCTCCGCGTTCACCACGATCGCCGAGGCCGAGGGCCGCCGGTTCGACCCCGCCAGCGGCAACACCGTCAGCATCGAATTCGACGACGTCACCACCCGCTACCTGCGGCTGGTCTTCACCGAGAACTCCGGCTGGCCCGCCGCGCAGGTCTCGGAGCTCCAGGTCTACGGGCCCGCCGGGTCCCCCTCGCAAGTGGGCGAGCTCGCCGCCGGCAAGCCGGTCACCGCGACCTCCCACGTGCACAACTTCGTGGCCGCCAACGCCAACGACGGCGACCTCTCGACATACTGGGAGGGCGGCTCCGGGGCCTATCCGAGCTCGCTGACAGTGCACCTCGGCGCGGACGCTTCCATCGACCGGATCGTGTTGAAGCTCAACCCGGACGCGGCCTGGGGCGCGCGCACCCAGACGCTGTCGGTGCAGGGCCGCGAGGGCGGCGCGGAGGCGTTCACCACGCTCAAGGCCTCGGCCGAGTACGCGTTCGATCCCGCCAGCGGCAACACGGTGACCATCCCGGTCAGCGGCACCGCTTCGGACGTGCGGATCGAGTTCACCGGCAACACCGGGGCCCCGAACGGCCAGGTCGCCGAGTTCCAGGTGTTCGGTGAACTCGCGCCCGCTCCCGACCTGACGGTCTCGGGCATGTCGTGGAGTCCCCTCTCCCCCAGCGAGACCGATGAGGTCACGCTGTCGGCCACTGTGGAGAATATCGGCGAGGTCGCTTCCGCGCCTTCGACGGTGGACCTGTTCCTCGACGGGACGCTCATCGGCACGGCCGAAGTGGACGGTCTGGCGGCGGGCGGCGAGACCGTCGTCTCCGGTTCGATCGGGACGCTGACCGCCGGCGACCACGAGGTGGGCGCCGAAGTCGACCCCAGTGGCCAAGTGGCCGAGAGCAACGAGGCCAACAACGCCTACACGCACGCCAGTGCGCTGACCGTGGGCGCGATCCCCACCTCGGACCTGGTCGCGGGGGCGGTGACCTGGTCGCCGAGCAACCCGTCGGCGGGCGACGCCGTCGAGTTCGCGGCCACGATCGCGAACCAGGGCAGCATCGACTCATCGGGCGGCGCGCACGAGGTGACGCTCACCGTGACCGACAACGACACCGGGAACGTGGTGCGGACCCTCACCGGCTCGCACAGCGGCGTCATCGCCTCGGGCGCGACCACCGGCCCGATCGCTCTGGGCTCGTGGACCGCGGCCGACGGCGAGTACACGATCACCACCACGATCGCGGTCGACGCGAACGAGGCCGATGTCAAGCAGGGCAACAACACCACGACGCGGACCCTCTCCATCGGACGCGGCGCGGCCATGCCGTACACCATCGACGAGGCCGAGCACGCGACCACCGGCGGCGGCGCTCAAGTGCTGGCGCCCAACCGGAGCATCGGCGACCTCGCCGGTGAGGCTTCGGGCCGCCAGGCCGTGGTGCTCGACGGCAACGGCGAGTACGTCGAGTTCACGACCAACGCGCCCACCAACACGCTGGTCACCCGGTTCGCGATTCCCGACGCCCCGGGCGGCGGCGGCATCGACGCCACCTTGAACATCTATGTGGACGGACAGCTGCTCAAGCCGATCGAGCTGACCTCGAAGTTCGCGTGGCTGTACGGGGCCGAGGCGAGCCCGAACAACTCGCCGAGCTCGGGCCCGGCGAGGCACATCTACGACGAGGCGAACGTGCTGCTCGGGGAGACCGTCCCCGCCGGGAGCACGATCCGGTTGCAGAAGGACGCGGCGAACACCGCGAGCTACTACGCGATCGACTTCGTCAGCTTCGAGGAGGCCACGCCGATCGCGAACCCCGACCCGGCGAAGTACGTCGAGCCCGACGGGTTCACCCACCAGGACGTCCAGAACGCCCTCGACGAGTTCCGGATGGACACTTCGGGCAGCCTGCTCGGCGTGTACCTGCCGCCCGGCGACTACTCGACCGCGCAGAAGTTCCAGGTGTACGGCAAGGCCACCGAGGTCATCGGCGCCGGGCCGTGGTTCACCAGGTTCGTCGCCCCCGAGGGACAGGAGAACACCGACGTCGGGTTCCGCTCCGAGGCCACCGCGAACGGCTCCACGTTCTCCGGGTTCGCCTACTTCGGGAACTACACCAGCCGCATCGACGGTCCCGGGAAGGTCTTCGACTGGCAGAACGTCTCGAACATGACCATCGACGACATCTGGGTCGAGCACCAGGTGTGCATGTTCTGGGGATCGAACATCAGCGACTCCTCGATCACCAACTCGCGCATCAGGAACCTGTTCGCCGACGCGATCAACATGACCAACGGGAGCAACGACAACCTGCTCCAGAACATCGAGTCGCGGGCCTCGGGCGACGACAGCTTCGCGCTGTTCGCCGCCACGGACGCCGGCGGCGGCGACCAGACCGGGAACGTGTACGAGAACCTGACCTCGATCCTGACCTGGCGGGCGGCCGGGCTGGCGGTCTACGGCGGGTTCGGGAACACGTTCCGCGACATCCACATCGCCGACACCCTCGTCTACTCGGGGATCACGATCTCCTCGCTGGACTTCGGGTATCCGATGGACGGGTTCCGCTCCGATCCGCCGACCGTGTTCGAGAACATCTCGATCGTGCGGGCCGGGGGCCACTTCTGGGGCGGGCAGACCTTCCCGGGGATCTGGATCTTCTCGGCCTCGAAGTCCTATGAGGGCATTCGGGTGAGCGATGTGGACATCGTGGATCCGACGTACTCGGGGATCATGTTCCAGACCAACTATGTCGGCGGCCAGCCGCAGAACCCGGTCACGGACACGGTCTTCACCGACATCACGATCACCGGCGCGCAGCTCAGCGGCGACGCGTACGAATCCAAGTCCGGCTTCGGCATCTGGGTCAACGAGATGCCCGAAGCGGGTCAGGGACCGGCGGTCGGCGAGGCGGTCTTCGAGAACCTCCAGATGAGCGACAACCACCAGGACATCAAGAATACGACCAGCACGTTCGAGATCATCATCCAGTGACCTTGAGCCGCAACTGAATACGAGCCGAGGCCAGGGGTACAGCCCCTGGCCTCGGCGTCATTTCGACAGGGCCGCGGTCCAGAGGTCGACGAGTTCCTCCACGATCTCCTCGGAGGTCAGCCCCGGCGGCAGCGCGAGGAGCGCGCCGTGGATCTGGGCGTCGACACCTTGGACGAAGAGGAGTGCGCGCAGGTCCGGGTCGCCCCCGAGACCGCTGCGGCGCAGTCGATCCGCGATCGGCGCGGCCGCCGCGTGCTCGATCTCGCGGAGCCGTTCCTGGAGCCTCGGGTACCGCAGCGCGTGAGCGACGAGGAGCGCGTGCAGCCCCGGCCGGGCCGCGTGCAGCCCGGCGACGCAAGCGATCAGCTCCCGGATCAGGGTCCCCAATGGATCGTGGGCGTGCCGCTGGACGAGCGCCTCGACCTCCGCCGCGGCCTCGGCCATGTGGCGCTCGGCCAGCGCGGCGAGGAGGGCGTCCTTGTCCGGGAAGTACTGGTAGACCGAGCCGATGGAGACGCCGGCACGTTCGGCGACCTTGTTGGTGGTGGTCGCCGCGTAGCCGCGCTCATGGAAAACCTGAGCCGCCGCTTCGAGGATCCAGGTGACGGTCTGGCGGGACCGCTGCTGGCGGGGGCTCCTGCGGGCGGTGGTCATGGCGGCTCCAACGCGAGTACTCAAAACTGAATATCTTTCATATTATTGCCTCTTCCTTGTGATTCCCTCACGCACGCAATCGGAGAGGCTCCCATGTTCCTCGATCTCCTGGCCTATGCCGGGCGCGTCGCGCCCGGTCTGGCGCTCATCGGTGCGGGCGCGGTGCTCGCGCGGCCGCTGCGCGAGCCGCTGCTGCGGATCGGGCTGCTGATTCTCGGCTTCATCCTCATCAGGGACGCCATGACGCCGACCGGCCTATGGCGGCTCGGCGCCGAGGCCGGCGTGCTGTGGGTGCGGTTCACCGACGACGCGGCGGTGCTCGTCGGGTTCGGGGCCGCGACACTCGCGTCGACGGCCGCGGTGCTGCGCTTCGACCCCGGATTGCGGGCGCTGGTGCGCTGGGGGCCGGTGCGCTGGCGGACGATCGGGCTCGGGCTCGCGGGCGGCGCGGTGGCGGCCGCGCCGCTCATGGCGATGTCGGCCGGGACGGGCGCGGGCGGCCCGGTGGCGATCTCACTGCTGCCCGCGCTGTTGTGGTTCTCGCTGACGGGGAACCTCGCCGAGGAGGTGCTGTTCCGCGGGTTCCTCCAGGGCCGCATGGAAAGCGCGGTCGGGCCGGTCCGGGCGGCGCTGTTCTCGGCGGTGTGCTTCGCGGCCTGCCACGCGTTCCTGGCCTCGACGGTGACCGACATCGGCTGGCCGCTGCTGGCGTTCACGCTCTACGAGGGCGTGATCTGCGCGTTCCTGCGCCTGCGGTGGGGCGTGCTCCCGGCGGCACTGGCGCACGGTCTGGCGATCTTCCTCCTGGCAAGCGGGATCTTCTAGGGCCCGTCCTGTGAATCCGGGCGGATAGCGACCGTTCGAAGCCTCTACGTGAACGCGGCCGAGGACGGCGCGTACCTCGCGAAGCAGTACGCGGACCGCTTGGGCCGCGTCAAGATCGGGGCGGCGAATCGGATTCAAGTCCGCCGAGGACCTCGACCTCAAGGTCCTGGAGAAACTCGCCCGCCACGCGGCGAGGCTCGCGCCCTAGGACGGGTCGGCGTGATCCATTGCGGCCCTGATGAAGTCGGCCAGCGGCGAGTCTTCTGGCGGAGGTTCGGGCCAGGCCAGGGCCACCGTCGTCGGGGCGACGCCGGTGACCGGGAGGTAGACGATGTCGGGGCGGGCGTAATAGCGGGCCGCCGACTCGGGGGCGAGCGCGATGCCGTCGCCGCCGGCGATCGCGGTCAGCCAGTCGTCGGGAAGGGCGGTGACCGCGCCGACTCGGACCGGGCGGCCGCCGCGGGAGTCGACGGCGAGCCAGTGGTCGCGGAACGCTCCCGTGGCACCCGGAGCGGCGACGAACGGCTCGTCGAGGAGCTCCTCGAAACGCAGTTCATCGCGCCCGGCGAGCGGGTGGGCGGTGGACATGGCGATGCAGCGGGGCTCGCTGAACAGGGTCAGGACGCGGAACTCGCTCTGGCGCGGGAAGGGGACTCGCAGGAACGCGGCGGCCACGTCGCCGGAGGCGAGCCCCGCGATCGGGTCGTCCCAGCCCGCTTGACGCAGCTCGACGCGCCAGTCGGGGCGACGCTCGCGAAAGGACGCCAGGATCGGTTGGGTGCGTTCGTTGGCGGCGCTGGCGAGGAAGCCGATGCGGAGCACTTTGGACGCTTCCGCTTCGGCTGCGCGGACGGCGGCCAGGGCCGCATCCAAGGCGTCGAGGACGGTCTGGGCGCTGGCGGCCAGGGCCTCGCCGGGCGCGGTGAGGGTCATGCCGGTGGCGGTGCGGGTGAACAGTCGGGCGTCGAGCTGCTGTTCGAGCAGGCGGATCCGCTTGGTGAGCGCGGGCTGCGAGACGTGCAGGCGGGCGGCGGCGCGGGTGAGGTGGCCTTCCTCGGCCACGGCGCGGAAGGCGCGGAGGAGCCTGGTGTCGACGTCCATTCCCGGAGGTTATCGACACCGGTATTGGACGGCGGGCCGGGGGCGGTCGAGACTGGAGTGGCCCGGGGGAACGGCCGCCGGGATCGAGGAGGCCTTGCCATGTTCGTCGCTCTGGTGGTCGTGACCGCGGTCAACATCGTGTGCAACGCGGTGGAGGCGGTGGCGAACTTCGCGGGGGCCGCGTGGGTGAAGCGGAATTCGCACGCGGTGGGGGTGCCCGACTCGATGCTGCCGTTCCTCGGCACGGTCAAGGCGGCCGCGGCCCTGGGGTTGGCCGCGGGGCTGTGGTGGCGGCCGATCGGCGTCGCGGCGGGTGTGGGCCTGGTGGCGTTCTTCTTGTGCGCGTTGGTGCTGCACGTGCGGCGGCGGGTCTTCCACAACATCGCCGGGCCACTGTTGTTCTTGGGCCTGTCGGTCGCGGTGCTGTGGCTGATGCTCGCGGCATAGGCCGGCGGGCCCCGTTTCCGAGGCCCGCCGGGTGTGAAGGGTCAGCAGTGCGGTTCGAGCCCGATCAGCTCAGGCCGCCCGCGATAGCGTTCACGAGCGCGCCGTTGCTGGTGTCGCCCGAGAGCTCCCAGGAGAACGCGCCGCCCAGGCCCTGCGAGTTGAGCCAGTTCACCTTGCTCGCGATGGTCGCGGGAGTGTCGTAGCTCCACCAGTTGTTGCCGCAGTAGGCGTAAGCGGTGCCCGCCACGGTTCCGGTCGAGGGGCAGGAGTTCACCAGGACCTTGTAGTCCTCGATGCCCGGTTCGTAGGTGCCGGGGGCGGGGCCGGTGGCCGAGCCGCCCGGTGCGGACTGCGTGACGCCGGTCCAGCCGCGGCCGTAGAAGCCGAAGCCGAGCAGGAGCTTGCCCGAGGGCACACCTATCGACTTGAGCTTGGCGATCGCGGTCGCCCCGTCGAAGCCGGCGATCGGCTGGCCGCTCCAGCTGTTGAGCGGCGAGTGCGGCGCGGTCGGACCGTCGGCGTCCCAGGCGCCGAAGTAGTCGTAGGTCATGACCATGTAGAAGTCGACGTACTGCGCCGCGGCCGCGTAGCCGCCGGCGTCGATCTTGCCGCCGGAGGTGCCGTCGGCCGTGATCGCAGCGGTGACCAACTCGTCGTTGCCGAACTTGGCCCGCAGGGCGCTCATGAGGTTCGGGAACGCGTTGGGGCCGCTGGTGTCGCAGGTGAGGCCGCAGGCGTTCGGGTACTCCCAGTCGATGTCGATGCCGTCGAACAGGCCGTCCCAGCGCGGGTCGTGCAGCAGGTTGTAGCAGGACTCGGCGAAGGCCGTCGGGTTCTGCGCGGCCTGGCCGAAGCCGCCGGAGTACGTCCAGCCGCCGAAGGACCACACGACCTTGATGTGCGGGTACATCTCCTTGAGCTTCAGCAGCTGGTTGAAGTTGCCTCGCAGGTCCTGGTCCCAGGTGTCGGCGACGCCGTCGACCGATTCGGCCGCGGTGTAGGCCTTCTCGA
This sequence comes from Glycomyces sp. NPDC046736, assembly GCF_040645615.1. Classification (NCBI taxonomy): domain Bacteria; kingdom Bacillati; phylum Actinomycetota; class Actinomycetes; order Glycomycetales; family Glycomycetaceae; genus Glycomyces; species Glycomyces sp. NPDC046736. The sequence goes on from NZ_JBEYYO010000014.1 coordinate 81,269, forward strand.
TGGCCGCGTAAGAGTCGTCCAGTGTGCACTGTCCGTTCTTGACGTTGCCGAAGGCGTAGTTGATGTGGGTGAGGTCCTCGGCCGAACCGGAGGTGACGATGTTCTTCACGTGGTAGTTGCGGCCGTAGACGCCCCACTCGGTGAAGTACGCGGCGTTGACCTGGTCGCTCGGCGGGTCGACCGGCGGGTCGGTCGGCGGGTCCGTGGGCTCGTCGGTGGTCGGCGGCTCGGAGGGGCCGTCGCCGCAGGCGCCCTTGGACTCCCAGACGCCCCACTCACCGGTGGTGCCGGGGGTCTCACCGGTGGTCCACCACTTGGCGCGGTACTCCACGCCCTGGTGACTGACCTGGTCGCCGCCGACGTAGACCGCCGTCGAGGACCAGGCCTGCGAACAGACGGTCTGGGCGGAGGCACTGAAGGGGTTGGCGACGGTGTAGAGGGCCGCGCTCGCGACCACGGCCAGAGCCGCGGTGAGCGAGACGATCAGCCGTCGGGTATTCAGTCGTCTCAATGTTCCTCCCGAAAAGTAAAGAGACTTAACTGATAGGTATCTTTATTTTTACGACCACGACCAGGGGAAGTCAAGCATTCTCATCGAAAAATTTGAATACAGCTAGATTGCCGGTGCATTTCCGGACGAGTACCGCAATTCGGCCCAGGTTTCGATCTCACCCTGAGTGACCGCATGCTCGACTCGATCGTTTTGCACGGCAACGCTATGGTGGACGGGAAGGCAGGCAGGGCCAGAGGGGCGGGAACCGAGTTCCCGTCCCTCACTCGTTCTCCTTGGGGCGCAATGCCTCAGAGCCAGCCGTTTCGTTTGAAGCCGCGGTACAGCAGCAGGCAGATGACGACTATCAGGGCCAGGACCAGCGGGTATCCGAAGGTCCAGTGCAACTCGGGCATGTGGGTGAAGTTCATGCCGTAGATCCCCGCGATCGCGGTGGGCACCACGGCCATCGCGGCCCACGCGGAGATCTTGCGCATGTCGTCGTTCTGCCAGGTCCCGATCTGGCCCTGGTGGGCGGTGAGCACGGTGGTCAGGAGGCTCATGCAGGTCTCGACGGCGGCGTCGACGCGGATGAGGTGGCCTGCGACCTCGGCGAACCGGTCGGTGCGGAACACCGGGGTGTGGGACTTGTGGCGGCGCACGAGTTCGGCGAAGGGGATGAGCGGGCGGACCGCGCTCTGGAATTCGAGGGTCTCGCGGATGAGGAAGTAGATCTCCTCGTTGTGGTCGGTGCGGGTACTGGAGAATACGGCGCGCTCGACGTCGTGGACGTCGTCGGCGAGGTCCTCGATCGCGCCGTCGTACTGCTCGACCACGATGTCGAAGAGCGCGTGGACGATCTCGGCGATGCCGCCGGAGCGGAACTCGGGTTCGTCGAGGCGTTCGCGCACGGTGGCGGACGGGTCGACGACGCCGCGGCGGACGGTGACGAGGGAGCGGCCGTTGTTGAAGAGGGTGAAGTCGCCGGTCTCGACCTGGCGGGTCTCCTCGATGTACCAGACGGTCTTGATGAGGACCATCGCCGAGCCTTCGTAGGTCTCGATCTTGGGACGGCGGTAGGTGCCGGGGGCGGGGTCGAGTCCGAAGTGGTCCATGTCGAGGGCGGCGAGCGCGGTGCGCAGGAGGGTGACCTCGGGCGCGTCGAAGTGGACCCACACGCACGAGTCCTCGACGGCGGCAGCGGCGCGGATCGCGTCGGCGTCGCCGGTGCGGCGCTCGGCCCCGCCCGGTCCGACCACGGTGTACTCGATCATCCGAACCCCCGCCCCGAGTCTAGGCGCGGGGAGGGGCGAATGCCCCGCCGTCCACAACCCCCTCCCTCCCGAGAGGGGAAAAGGAAGCTGGGCCGAGTCTGGCCGAGGGGTACGACAGAAATCGGCGGAAAATCGGGCGAGAAGGCGGGAGTTCACCCGAAAGTGGTATACGCAAGCGAAGAATGCGGGGCGCGGGGCGCGGGGCGCGGGGCGCGGGGCGCGGGGCGCGGGGCGCGGGGCACGAGGCACGAGGCACGAGGCACGAGGGGCGGGGCACGAGGCGCGGGCCGCGGGCCGCGAGGCGCGAGGGGGCGCGAGGCTCGGTTCAGGCGTCGTAGACGATTCGTTGGGCTGCCTCGTGGGCCCGCCTGGTGAGGCGGCGGTAGTGGTTGAGGAAGCGTTCGGTGTCCTCGCCGAAGCCGAGGGTCTGCGCGAGGGCGGCGAGTTCAGGGCCCGAGCGGGGCAGGTCGTCGCGGGGGACGCCGCGGGCGAGGGTCATGTCATTGCGCACTTTGGACACGAACTCCCACGCCTCGCTCAAAGCGTCCAGGTCCGCGCGGCTCAGGTGGCCCAGCGCCGCCGCCGCCTCCAGGGCAGGGATCGTCCTGGTCGTGCGCATCGACTCGTCCTCGCCGTGCTCCAACTGGAGCAGCTGCGCGGTCCACTCGATGTCGACCAGGCCGCCGCGCCCGAGCTTCGTGTGCCCGTTCGGGTCCGCGCCTCTCGGCAGGCGCTCGGAGTCCACTCTGGCCTTGACCTTCCGGAACTCGATCAGCTCGGCCTCGCTCAACCCCCCAGGGCGGTAGCGGATCTCGTCGGCGAACGCCGTCCACTCCTCCTGCAACCCCTGGTCCCCCGCCACCGGCCGCGCCCGCAGCAGCGCCTGGCGCTCCCACAGCCGCGCGCGGTCGGCGTAGTACCGCCGGTACGCCGCGAAACTCGGCGCCAGAGCGCCGCCCTTCCCCTCAGGGCGCAGATCGAGGTCGAGCACGAGCGGCGGATCGGCCGTCGAAGAGGCCAAGAGCGTCCGCACCGAGTCGACGATCTTCGCCGCGGCCTTGCGGTGCGCGTCCTCGGTCCCGGCGTGGATGAACACCACGTCGGCGTCCGAGCCGTACCCGGTCTCGCGGCCTCCCAAGCGGCCCATGCCGATCACCGCGATCGGCGGTGCGTCGGCGACGTCCCTCGACGCGATCTCCAGCGCGACTTCCAGCACCGAGTCGGCCAGGTCCGAGAGCGCGAGTCCGACGCCCTGGTCGTCGAGGAGCCCGAGCAGGTCCGCGGCGGCGATGCGGATGAGTTCGCGGCGGCGCATCGCGCGCACCGCGCTGATCGCGGCTTTGGCTTCTGAGTGGCGGGCGGCGGCCTGGCGCATCCCGACCGTGGTCTCCTCGCGCGGGCGCGGCGTCAGGTCCTCATTGTCGGATAGGTACCGGAGCGACTGCGGCACATGCAAAAGCAGGCTCGTGAAGTACCGTGAAGTCCCCAGTAGACGGGCGAGCCGGACCGCGGCCGGCCCGCCGTCGCGCAGCAGGCGCAGGTACCAGGGCGTGGAACCGAGCTTGTCGGAGACCTGCCGGTACGCCAGCAGCCCGCGGTCGGGCTCGGGCGAGTCGGCGAGTTCGTGGAGCACCACCGGCAGCAGCGCCCGCTGCACCGTGGCCGTGCGCGAGACGCCCGCGGTGAGCTTCTTGATGTGGGTGAGCGCGCTCGCGGGGTCGTTGAACCCGAGCACGGCGAGCCGGTGGGCGGCCTCGGCCTCGCTCATCCGCAGTTCATGGGTGGGCACGCGCGTGACCGCGTCGAGCAGCGGCTTGTAGAGCAGCTTCTCGTGGAGGCGGCGCGCGGTGGTCGCGTGCGCGCGCCAGGCTGCGAGGAATCCTTCATCGGTGGTGTATCCGAGGGTGCGGGCGAGGTGGTGGAGCGGCTCGCCCCCGTCGGGGACGCGGTGGGTCCTCAGCAGCCGCTGGAGCTGGAGCCGGTGCTCCACGGTGCGCAGGAAGACGTACGTGTCCGCGAGGTCCTCGCCGTCGCGGCGGGCCAGGTACCCACGGGCCACGAGCACATCGAGCGCGTCCAATGTGGATCTGACGCGGAGGTTCGCGTCTCCTCGCCCGTGCACGAGTTGCAGCAGCTGCACCGCGAACTCGATGTCCCGCAGGCCGCCCGGGCCGAGTTTGATCTCGTAGCGGCGTTCGGCCGCGGGCACCGAGTCGGCGACCTTGCGGCGCATGTCGCGGATGTCGGCCACCACGCCGGGCCGGTCGGCCGCGCCCCAGATGAACGGCTGCACCGCGGCGAGCCATTCGAGCCCGAGTTCGAGGTCCCCGGCGGCGGGCCGGGCCTTGAGCAGCGCCTGGAACTCCCAGGTGCGGGCCCAGTCCTTGAGGTAGGCCTGGTACGAGTCGAGGCTGCGCACCAGGGCGCCGTGGCGGCCCTCGGGCCGCAGCCCCGCGTCGACGGTCCAGGTCGCGGGCCCCACGATCTGGATCATCCGCGCGGCCTGGCGGGTGGCGAGTTCGAGGTCCCCTTCGGCCACGAACACCACGTCCACATCGGACACGTAGTTGAGCTCGTCAGCCCCGGTCTTGCCCATCGCGATGACCGCGAGACGGGTCTGGTCCTCAGTGGACCCGAGTTCTTCGCGGGCGAGGTCGAGGCCGCGGGCCAGGACCGCGTCGGCCAGGCGCGAGAGCGCCACCGAGGTGCGCTTGAAGTCGGCCGAGCCGGTCAGGTCGGCAGCGGCGATGCGCAGCAGGTTCGCCTTCCAGGCGGCGTTGAGGTCGAACGCGTTCGCGTCGAAGACGCGCGCGAGCCCGGCCTCCTCGCTCTCGGTCAGCGCGGCCTCGGCGTCGGGGTGCGCCCGCAGGAAGTCGGCCAGCGCGTTGCTGGCCTCGACGACGGCGAGCTTCGCGGCGGCGGCGTCCATCAGTCGATGAGGGGCAGGGCCTTGCGTCCGCCGGCGGCGACGCGGGCGAAGCGCTGGAGGATCGGCTTCCAACCGGCGACGATGTGCTCGTCGACGGCGGCGGCACGGGCGAGGGTGGCCTCGTCGAAGTCGCCGAACGCGGCGAGTTGCTCTGGGGTGAACTCGAAGTGGGACTGGACGCCCCAGGCGGTGTCCCCCAGCCGGAACACTTCGAGGGCGCCGCGGGGCGTCGAGGCGAGGAGGGTGGCCTCGCCGGGGAGTTCGACGAGTTCTTGGCGGCGCCAGCGGATCGCGTCGAGGGTCATGGGCGCGGGGCCGAAGACGAGGTCTCGGCCTGCGGCGTCCCTCTTGGCGAGCATGCGGGGGCCGACGGGTTCGTCGCTGTCTTCGACGCGGCCGCCGAAGGCGGCGGCGAGGGCGCGCGCGGAGGAGCAGATCGCGAAGGTGGGGGTGTCGTCGGCGACGGCGTTGGCGAGGAGTCCGGTGAGCTCGTCGGACCAGTCCTTGGCGCGGCCGCCGCCGAGGGCGATGAGCGCGTCGTGGCCGCCTGCGGTGTTCGGTACGGCCTCACCGAGGTGGGGCCGTACCGTGTCGAGTTCCATGCCGGCTTCGGTGAGCCAGGCGGCGGCGCGTCCGAGGCCTTGCGCGGGGTCGTTCTCGATGACGAGAGCAGTGCTGCGAAGTGCGGTGGTCACGCCTTCATGCTAATCGGTCAGAGGTTGATGTACCGCTTGCGTTCGAAGGAGGTCACCTGGGTGCGGTAGTCCTCCCATTCCTGGCGCTTGTTCTTCAGGAAGTAGTCGAAGACGTGCTCGCCGAGGATCTCGGGGACGAGCTCGGAGGACTCCATGGCGTCGAGGGCTTCGGCGAGGTTGGCCGGGAGCGGCTGGTAGCCGGCGGCGACGCGTTCGGCGTTGGTGAGCGCCGAGACGTCGTCCTCGGTGCCGGGGGCGAGTTCGTAGCCCTCTTCGATGCCCTTGAGGCCGGCGCCGAGGAGCACGGCGTAGGCGAGGTAGGGGTTGGTGGCCGAGTCGAGGGAGCGGATCTCGACGCGGGCGGAGTTGGGCTTGCCGTAGACGGGGACGCGGACGAGCGCGGAGCGGTTGGCCTTGCCCCAGGAGACGTAGGAGGGCGCTTCGGAGATCTGGCCGTACTGGGGGCTGGAGAAGAGGCGCTTGTAGGAGTTGACCCACTGGTTGGTGATGGCGGTGAACTCGGGGGCGTGGCGCAGGAGCCCGGCGATGAAGGCCTTGGCGGTCTTGGAGAGCCGCTGCTCGTCGCCGGGGTCGTGGAAGGCGTTGTCCTCGCCTTCGAAGAGGGAGAGGTGCGAGTGCATGCCCGAGCCGGGCTGGTCGGTGTAGGGCTTGGGCATGAAGGAGGCGGTGACGCCGTTGGTGAGCGCGACTTCTTTGACGATGTGGCGGAACGTCATGATGTTGTCAGCGGTGGTGAGCGCGTCGGCGTAGCGCAGGTCGATCTCCTGCTGGCCGGGGGCGACCTCGTGGTGGGAGAACTCGACGGAGATGCCGACGCGTTCGAGCGCGAGGATGGCCTGGCGGCGGAAGTCGCGGGCGGTGGAGTGGGTGGTGTGGTCGAAGTAACCGCCGTCGTCGACCGGGGTGGGCCTGGTGCGGCCTTCGGGGTCGATGTCGGAGACGAGGAAGAACTCGATCTCGGGGTGGGTGTAGAAGGTGAAGCCGCGGTCGGCGGCTTTGGAGAGGGCCCGGCGCAGGACGTGGCGCGGGTCGGCCCAGGAGGGGGCGCCTTCGGGGGTGAGGATGTCGCAGAACATGCGGGCGGACTCGCCGATGCCGCGGCCCTCGAAGGGGAAGACCTGGAAGGTGGTGGGGTCGGGCATGGCGACCATGTCGGATTCGTAGACGCGCGCGAATCCCTCGATGGCCGAGCCGTCGAAGCCGATGCCCTCGTCGAAGGCGGATTCGAGTTCGGCGGGGGCGACGCTGACGGATTTGAGGGTCCCGAGAACGTCGGTGAACCAGAGCCGGACGAACCGGATGTCGCGTTCTTCGAGCGTGCGAAGCACGAACTCCTTCTGCCGTTCCATGGTGTCCTCCTCTGTCCTGGGGCGGCAATTGTCTCACCTGTTTGTGTCGGCGACGTTAACCCGCCCAGACTGCCGCCCAAACGTGAGAAGGGTACATTCGGGAGCGTGTTCGCAGGTGAGATCAAGCAGTTGTGGCGCTACCCCGTGAAGGGGTTGCGGGGTGAGACGCTCCGTTCGGCCGTGGTCGATTTCGACGGGCTGGCTGGGGACCGGAATCTGGGTCTGTTCGAGCCGGGCACCGACAAGTCGGTGTGGGGCGGGAGCCATCCCAAGCTCATGGCCTGGGAGGCGGCGTTCCCGGCGCAGTGCGGTTGCGCGGATTCGGCGTCGGGCGACCCGGTGTTGTACGAAAGCGGCGGCGCGGCCTGGTCGGCCGACGACGCGGCGCTGCCCGATCGGCTGGCCGAGACGATCGACGCCGCGAAGGGCGTGGAGCTGCGGAAGGTCTCGCGCGACTACGGGCGGATGCTGGTGGTCTTCGAGGCCAGCGTGCATCGGTTGAGCGAGGAGCTGGGCCGCGAGGTCGAGGTGGAGCGGTTCCGGCCGAACGTGGTCGTCGGCACCGACTTGGAGCCGTACGCGGAGACGTCGATCGAGCCGGGGACGGCGATCCGCCTGGGCGCGCACGAGTTCACGCTCCAGAAGCCGTGCGAGCGGTGCGTGCTGCCCAGTTGGGACCCCAGTGGGACCAATGAGCGCGACATGGAGCTGCACAGGCACGTGATCAAGGCGCTGGGCAATCACTTCGGGATCTACGTGCGCATCAACGAGACCGCGACGATCGCGGTAGGCGACCCGGTCGGGGCCTGAGGACGTGGGGACGCCCTGAGCCGGGGATCGGTCGGCTCAGGGCGCAGTCTCAGCATAAGCCCGCGGGGCGACATGCTGGGTTCACGCCGATCGGCGGTGACCCGGCACCCGCTCAGGCGGTGGTCTCGGTGACCCAGCGGTGGATGAACGGGTACAGCTCCTCAAGGGAGGTGCCGGTGGCGTCGGCGCGTGGCCAGGGCCGCCCGTAGTGGTCGATGTAGGCGGTCGCGCAGCCGCGGTCGGCGGCCGGGGCCAGGTCGTTGCGCGGGATGTCGCCGATGCTGAGCAGCGAGGAGGGCGGGCGCTCCTCCAGGAGTTCGTCGAGGATCGCTTCAAGGCCCTCGGGCTTGCCCGCGTCCCCGATGACGTGGTCGAACAGGCCGTCGAGGCCGAGGCGTTCCAGGACCGGCTCCAGGCTCGAGGCGGGCGCGTTGGTGGCCAGCGCGATCTCGACCGTGCGGGGCAGGCTCCACAGGAACTCGCGGAAGCCCTTGGGGGCCCAGACCTGGAATTTGCCGGCGGCCATGAGGTCGCGGGTGGCGACGTAGGCGTCGTGGCGGGTGGACTCGTTGACACCGAACTCGCCGGCGAGGCGGCGGACGGCGTTGTCGGCGTCGAAGGCGTCGAAGGTGGACGCGGTGGTGGGCTTGCCGGCGACGAACGCGGCGTGGGCGGCGAGGAAGGCGCGTTCGTCGTCGCGATCGAGCGCGGAGGCGACGAGCCTCGCGTGATGGGTCGCGTGCTCGGAGCCGAGCCGCACGGTGCCGTCGTAGTCGAAGAGCAGGATGGCGTCGTTCACGTACGCAGACGCTACGCGAAAGGCCGCCTTCCCCATAGGGCAAGGCGACCAGACTCACCGGGCTTATTCGAAAGAGTGGGCCTTGGTGGGGAATTCCCCGGCCCGGACTTCGTCGGCGAAGGCCTTCGCGGCGTCTTGGAGGACGTCGGCGACTTCGGCGTAGCGCTTGACGAACCGCTGGGGGCGGCCGCGCCGCATCCCGGCCATGTCCTGCCAGACCAGGACCTGCGCGTCGGTGTCGGGTCCGGCGCCGATGCCGACGGTGGGGATCGGGAGCTGCTTGGTGACCTCGGCGGCGACGGCGGCGGTGACCATTTCGAGGACCACGGCGAACGCGCCGGCCTCGGCCACGGCGTGCGCGTCGGCCTCGATCTCGGCGCCGCCGGCGGCGCGGCCCTGGACGCGGTAGCCGCCCACGGCGTGCTCGCTCTGCGGGGTGAACCCGATGTGGGCCATGACGGGGATGCCCGCGTCGGTGAGGGCCCGGATCTGGGCGGCCATGCGGCGGCCGCCTTCGAGCTTGACGGCGTGCGCGCCGGCCTTCATGAAGCGGACGGCGGTGGCCAGGGCCTGCTCGGGCCCGGACTCGTAGGAGCCGAACGGCAGGTCGGCGACGACGAGGGTGCGCTGGGTGGAGCGGGCCACGGCGGCGACGAGCGGTACGAGTTCGTCGACCGAGATCTGGAGGGTGGTCTCGTAGCCGTAGACGTTGTTCGCGGCGGAGTCGCCCACGAGCAGGGCCGGGATGCCGGCTTCGTCGAACAGGGCGGCCGTGTACTGGTCGTAGGAGGTGAGCATGGCCCACTTCTCGCCGCGTTCCTTGGCTTCGATGAGGTGGCGGGTGCGGACCCGCTTGACGTTCTTGCCCGGCCCGTAGAGGCTCGGGATCTCGTCACTGGTGTCGGGGGTGGGATTCGAAGACGTCATCGTCAGGCTCCTGTATCTCCTCGTGGCCGGCCGCGCCGGTCCCCGGGCAATTACCTAACCAAAGTAACGCTCATCGATATGTGTGTCACCGTTCGAAGGCGGTTGTGTGACAAATTCCCCCGGCCGCGGGGGCCGGGGGCATTCGCGGTCGCGTTTTTCAGCTGGGTTTTCCACGGAACTTGTTGGTGATCGGGAGGCGGCGGTCGCGGCCGAAGGACTTGACGGTGATCTTGGTGCCGGGCGCGGACTGGCGGCGCTTGTACTCGGCGCGGTCGACCAGGCCCGCGACGCGGTCGACGACGTCGGCCGGGTAGCCCTGGGCGACGAGGTCCTCGCGTCCGGCGTCGCCGTCGACGTAGCCGGTGAGGATGCCGTCGAGGACCTCGTAGTCGGGCAGGGAGTCGGAGTCCTTCTGGTCGGGCCGCAGTTCGGCGCTCGGGGGCTTGAGGATCGTGTTCTCGGGGATCGGCTCGGTCTCGCCCAGGCTGCGGGCCTTCGCGTTGCGCCAGGTCGCGAGCTCGTAGACGAGGGTCTTGAGCACGTCCTTGATCGGTGCGAAACCGCCGACGGCGTCGCCGTAGATCGTGGAGTAGCCCACCGCGTACTCGCTCTTGTTGCCCGGCGCGAGCACGAGGTGCCCGTGCTGGTTCGACAGGGCCATGAGCAGGCTCCCGCGCACGCGGGCCTGGAGGTTCTCCACGGCCAGGCCGGAGATGGCGATCTCGGCGAGGTAGGAGTCCACGATCGGCTGGATGGCCTCGACCGAGTAGTGCAGGCCGCAGCGTTCGGCGAGGTCGGCGGCGTCGTCGAGCGAGTGCGAGGACGAGTACTGGCTGGGCATCGAGACCACGTGGACCTTGTCGGCGCCGATCGCGTCGCGCGCGAGGACGGCGGTCAGGGCCGAGTCGATGCCGCCGGAGAGGCCGAAGATGACCGACGCGAAGCCGTTCTTGCGCACGTAGTCGCCCAGGCCCAGGCGCAGGGCCTCCCAGATCTCCTCCAGGCGGTCGAGCTGGGGGGCGTGGGAGGGCTCGATGCGGGTCTCGACGGTCGCGGGCTCCTCGGAGAGGACGTGGAGGATCGTGCTCATCGCCGACGAGGAGTGGTTGGCGATGTCGCCGCCCTTCGCGGCCTCGGCCTCGATGTCGGTGACGAGCAGTTCGGGCGCGAAGCGGCGCGCCGAGGAGAGGATCCTCCCGTCGGCGCCGACGACCATCGAGCCGCCGTCGAACACGAGCTCGTCCTGGCCGCCGACGACGTTGAGGTAGGCGATCGGGGCGCCGACTTCGGCGGCGCGCTCGGTCACGACGGCGAGGCGGCGGTCCTGCTTGCCCTGCTCGTACGGCGAGGCGTTGATGTTGACCACGAGCCCGGCGCCGGCTTCGGCGGCGACGGCGAACGGGACCCCGCCCCACACGTCTTCGCAGATGGTGAAGGCAACGTCCACGCCTCCGATGCGAGCGAGGTGCAGTTCGTGGCCCTCCACGAAGTAGCGCTCCTCATCGAAGACGCCGTAGTTGGGGAAGTGGTACTTGTAGTAGCGGAATAGGACCTTGCCGTCCTGGAGTAGCGCAAGTGCATTTCGGACACCATGACCCGTAGTCGACCCGATCGGTCCGTCCGCGTCTATGTATCCGACGATGACGGGGAGCGATCCGTTCCCGTCCGCGGCGATTTCTTCGGCGAGGCGTTCGAGGCGCTCGCGGCTGGCCTCCACGAAGGAGTGGCGCAGGGCGAGGTCCTCGACCGGGTAGCCGGTCAGGGAGTGCTCGCCGGTGGCGAGGAGGTGGGCCCCGGCCGCGGTGGACGCGGTGGCGGCCCGGCGGATGAGGTCGGCGTTGTGGTCGAGGTCGCCCACCACGGGATTGTCCTGGGCGAGTGCGATTCGGAGCGTCGGCATGGGCCCATTGTTCCGCGCCCGGGCGCCGGGCGTCATGCGACTTCCGCGACTAGTGGCCTACAGCGACCGGACGAGCAGGATCGCGGAGAGGATCAGGCCGTAGACCACGATCGCGATGCGCAGGGGCTTCTCGGGGATGCGCTGGAACAGGCGCGCGCCGATGTAGCCGCCGAGGAACGTGGCCGGGACGAGGACGGCGATCGCGATCCAGTCCACGTCGGCCCAGATGCCGTACATGACGGTGGTGACGATGCCGACGAGCATCGTGCAGAAGTTCTTCAGAGCGCCCACCCGGACCAACTTCTCGCTGACGCCCATCGCGATCACGGCCATGAGGATCAGGCCCAGCGCGGCGTTGAAATACGAGCCGTAGAGGCACCCGGCGAACACGCCGATGTGCAGGACCACCGGGTGCAGCGCGTTGCCGCCGTTGAGGGCCGTGACCTTGCGGTTGATCCACGGGCCCACGGCCATGAGCAGCGTGGCGGCCAGCACCAGGAACGGCACGATCGCCTCGAAGACCTCGTGCGGAGTGTTGAGCAGCAGCAGCGCGCCGCAGACGGAGGCCACGACGGCGGTCGGGATCAGCCCGAGCGCGCGCCGCATCTGGGGGCGTAGGTTCTCCCGCGACCCGACCGCGGCCGCCGCGTAGGCGGGGGCGACGGCGATCCCGTTGGTGGCGTTCGCGAGCAGCGGGGGCACGCCCACGGCCATCAGCGTCGGGTAGGTGATGAGCGAGCCGCCTCCGGCCACGGCGTTGAGCCCGCCGCCGAGCAGACCGGCGACGAGCAGAGCGGAGACCTCAAGCAAATTCATGGCTCCGGCAGCGTACGCTTGGCCGCTGGAACGAGATGGCCAGGCGGTCGCGGCAGTGACGGGAGACCGTCGCCGTCGAGGAACGTCCGGGCTCCACAGGGCAGGGTGGTTGCTAACGGCAACCCGGGGCGACCCGCGGGATAGTGCCACAGAGAACAGACCGCCAGTTTCGGCTGGTAAGGGTGAAACGGTGGTGTAAGAGACCACCAGCGCCGCCGGTGACGGCGGCGGCTCGGTAAACCCCACCCGGAGCAAGGTCAAAAGGAGCCGCGAGGCTCTGCGCGAAGGTCCGAGGGCGGCCCGCCCGACCTGCGCCGCGGCCGCGGCACAACCCTTCGCGGGTAGACCGCTAGAGCACGTCGGCGACGACGCGCCCAGATGGATGACCGCTCAACGACAGAACCCGGCGTACCGGCCATCTCGTTCCCCCTTCTTCTTGATCGGGGGCGCTCGGTGTTCGAGGTGGTTGCCGGTTCTTGGGCTGGTGGGGGTGCCAATGAGGATCGGTTCATGGTGGCCGATGCTTGGGCGCTGGTGCTGGACGGGATCACGCGGTATCCCGATGACGGGTGTGTTCATGATGTGCCCTGGTTTGTGAGCGGGCTTTGCGCGGCGGTTGCGGGGCGGGTCTGGTCTGGGTCGTTGATCGAGGTGCTCTCGGGGTCGATCGCGGAGGTCGCCCGGTCGCATGAGGGCACGTGCGATCTGGCCAATCCGGTGTCTCCTGGGGCGACCGTGGCTCTCGTGCGGGTCGTCGGCGAGGTCTTGGAGTGGTTGCTGCTCGGGGACTGCGCCATCGCTTGGACCGACCAGGCCGGGGCGGTCCAGGTACGCGGCGACGAGCGGCTCGCGGAACTGCCGAACCCTCCTGCGGCCGTCGACGTGGCCGGAATCCGGCGCTACCCCGTCGAATACGTCGCGAGCGTCCGCAACCGCGAGGGAGGCTTCTGGGTGGCCGCAACGGCCCCTGAAGCGGCCGCCATGGCCTACACCGGCGAAGTGCCGGTCGACGACATCGGTCAAATGCTGATCTGCACCGACGGATTGACGCGCCTCGTCGAACGCTACGACCACACCTGGGAGTCGATGTTCACCCGAGCCGGAGCCGACGGCATCTCCGGCCTGTTGAAACTCGTCCGAGCCGAAGAAGAACGCGACCCCAACTTCGGCCCCAAGTCAAAACGCCACGACGACGCGACCGGCGTCTTCTTGAGGTTCCGCTAGGTCTCGTCAAGGAGTGCGCTCGCGGCCTGTGCGTCCTCGCCTCGACCGAGCTGCGAGTAGATCGCGATCGCCTCGCGGAGGTGACCGCGGGCGGTACCGTGGTCGCCGCAGGCGCTGGTGGCTCTCGCAAGTTCGCGCAGGACGTCGGCCAGTTCGCGGCGGCTCCCCGCGGCACGGTGGATCGCCTCGGCCTGGGTGAGGTACACGACTGCGTTTCGGTGTTCGCCTTGGCCCGATTCCACACCGCCTAGGCCTTGGAGGCTGAACGCCCGGCCGAGATCGTGCCCGATCGACTCGTAGATCTCGCCCGAGCGCGTGAAGAGCGCGATCGCAAGGTCGAAGTCCCGCAGGTCGAGTGCGACCCTGCCGAGTCCTTGGATCGAATGGCCCAGGCCGCGGGCGTTGCCGGTGATCTCGTATTCCTGCGCCGCCTCCTCGAAGTAGTACCTCGCGGCTCGGTGCCGCCCGAGCATCAGGGCGACATCGCCCAAACCCCACACCGCATGCGCATGCCGGTCGCGTTCACCGAGATCGCCGAACACACCGGCCGCGTACTCGAACGAGCTTTCGGCCTTTTCGAACAGGCCTCTCACACGATCGATGTGGGCGAGGCCCTGGACTGCGAGCGCCTTGCCGCTCAGGTCGCCGACGTCGCCGAAGAGGTCGCCGGCCCGCTCGAAGTATCGGATCGCCTTCTCGTACTCGTCGCGGCCGCGCATCACCTCGGCCAATCCGTGCATCGCGCGCGCGAGGCCGGCCTGGTCGCCGACCTCCTCGAACACTTGCGCCGCATGCCGGTTGAGCGTCTCGCCGTCGCCGTATCGGCCGAGCGCGTACGCGCGCAGGCCGGTGATCTCCGCGAGGAGCGCATATTTGCGGGTCGTCCCGGCCAGCGCCAGATCGCGCTGGTTGTCGAACTCGACGTCCACCAAAGGAGCGCCGAAATGAAAGTACCGGCCGGCGAGGTTGCGGGAGTATCGGACGAGCTCGGCCCGGGCCGCGTCGAAGTCCCCCTCAGCGCGTGCGCGATGAGCGGCATAGAGGCGGACCGTGTCGTGGGCGGTGTAGGCGCGCATTCCCGGGTCGTCGACTTCAGGGTCATGAAAGTGCCGCCGCACGAAACCGGTGCGGATCAAGGCGTTCATCAGCGCGTGCGTCTCGGTCACGTCGCAGCCGAGTGCCGCTGCGAGACTCGCCGCGGTCGGGGTCGTTCCCGCGTGGGCGCCGAAGACTCGCAGGGTGAAACGCTGGTCGTCGGTGAGGTGGGCGTACGAACCGTCGAAGCGAGCGAAGATCACTTCTCTGGTGTCGAGGTCGGGTTCGGCGGTGAGGTCGCCGATGATCTCGGCTAGCGATCGCTCGCCGTATCGCACCTGCTGCGCGTGCATCTCGATGAGGACCGGGAGGTGGTGGTCCCACTTCACGAGCTGTTCGACCTCGCGGGACGGGTGTTCCTTCCCCGCGATCTCGGTGAAGAGCGCCGTGGCGGCTTCGGGTTCGAGCGCGTCGAGCATGAGCGGTCGCGTCGCGGAGTCGAGTGCGATCAGGTCGCGGCTGGTGATGATCGTGGCGCAGCCGGGCTGGTCCCTGAACAGGAGCCCTTCGAGCTGCGCCGCGTGCTTCACGTTGTCCCAGACGATGAGCAGGCGCCGTCCGGCGGTGCGGCCGCGCCACGCGCTCAGGCGGCCTTCCGGGCTCATGCGCTCGACCTCGATCGCCTGGAGTTGCGAGTCGATGGTCGGCAGGATCTGCATGAGCGCTTGGTCGGCGTCGTGCGGCGGGGAGCCCGGGGTGTAGGACTGGAAGTCGTAGAAGACTTTCCCGTCGTATCGATCGGCGAACACGCTCGCGAAGGCCACGGCGAGTTTGGTCTTGCCGATGCCTCCGAGACCGCCGAGCGACTGGATGCGGGCCACTCCTGCGCCGTCGAGGGCCTCGCGCATCTGCTGGAGTTCGCGTTCGCGGCCTACGAAGCCTTCGGCGGAGATGCCGGGATGCCAGTAGTCGCGCCACTCGCCTCGCCCGGTTTCGCGCAGTTCGACCTTGCCGATGTGCACTACGCCGCCTTGGACCAGGTTGTTCACCGGTCCTTCGAAACCGAGGGGCGGGGTGTCGTTCAGGGCTGCTCCGCTAGGGGGCCCAGGTGGTAGTAGGAGAGGAGTTTTGCCGTTGCTCTGGTCATTTCTGGGAGGGCGGTGGTGTCGTGCCAGGCGGCGTCCCAGACTTCGTGGCCGTCTACGAGGATTTGGGTGGTGTCGGGGTCGCGGGTGAGGTGGAAGACGTTGTCGACCCAGCGGCCGTTGGTGTGGACCACCGCGTTGGGGTCGGCGGGGGCGAGGTCGGAAAGGTCGGCTTCGATGCCGGTCTCTTCGGCGAGTTCGCGGCGGGCGGCCTCGATCGGTTCCTCGCGGCGGTTCATGAGGCCTGCCGGGAGCGACCAGCGGCGGCCGGGGGGCTGGCGGAGCATGAGCAGACGCGAGCGGTCCTCGTTCATGACCAGGACGACCGAGCCGAGCGTGTACGTGGGCGTGGCCACCCGCACGATCCGGCGGCGCACCGCGATCGGCAGGCTGTAGAACACCGTCCCGACCAGGCGCCGCACCAGCGGGGCCTTCCGGCGCTGCACAGAGGGAGTCACCGATCCAGCCTATAAGGCCGCGTTCCCGTTCGCGCCAAGGGCAGCGATGAGGCCCGGAGTTCGCGCCGAGGGCAGCGATGAGGCCCGGAGCCGAGCTCCGGGCCTTTCGCGAAGGTCTTACTGCGGGCCGAGCTTGCGCGTGCCCGTGTAGTACTCGAACGTCAGGCCGCCCACGGCGAACAGCAGCGCCACGCCGCCCGCGGTGATCAGCCACGGGAGCCAGAACACCACGCCGACACCGGCGACCACCATGGTGAACGCCAGGCCCAGCGGCCAGTACGAACCGGGGCTGAAGAAGCCGACCTCGCCGGACACGTCGGAGATCTCGCCGTCGGCGCGGTCCTCGGGGCGGGGGTCGATGCGGCGCGAGATGACCCAGAAGACCAGCCACACCATGCCGGTGAGCAGGCCCGAGAAGATCAAGGCGACGAAGCCGATCCACTCGATCTGGTTCGGGGCCCCGTAAGCGGGGTTCTCGTTGACGTACGTGACCCAGCCGTAGATGGCCGCGAACACGAACATCGAGACGGCCACGATGGCGAAGAGACGGTTCTCGGTCTTCACAGCTTCGCTCCCTAACTCGCTTCGCGCGACGACGGATCGGTCCCGAACGGGGTGGTCTCGGTCGCGTAGGCGTCCTGGCCGATGAGCTCCAGCGCCTCGGGCGTCGAAAGCCCCTCGACGCGGGCGCTCACGAAGGTCTCGTAGTCCTCCGGGGAGACCACGCGCATCTCGAAGTTCATGAACGCGTGGTAGGCCCCGCACAGCTCGGCGCAGCGGCCCACGAACCGGCCCTCGGAGTTGAAGTCGACCTCCCAGCGGGTGGTCTGCGCCTCCGAGCCGGGGATCAGGTCGCGCTTGAACAGCAGGTCGGGGACCCAGAAGGAGTGGATGACGTCCTCGGCGGTGCCCACGAAGCGCACGTCGTCCTCGTTGGGGACCACGATGATCGGGATGTAGTCCGAGGTCCCGGTCTCGGTGACGGGCTGCCCGTCGGCGTCCAGGATCGCTTCGCAGTTCTCGTCGGAGTAGGTGAACTGCCAGTTCCACTTGAACGCCGTCACCTGCGTGCAGTTGTTCGGCTGCTCGCTCATCTCGGTGACGTTGTCCTGGACCACGACCGTGTAGTAGAACAGGACGCCGATGAGCACGAACGGCAGCGCCGTGAAGGTGAGCTCGGCGGGCAGGTTGTACTTGGTCTGGCGGGGCAGCTCGGTGTCGCCGTCCTTCTTCTTGTAGGCCAGGATGCACCAGAAGGTGAGGGCCCAGACGATCACGCCGACCGCGAGCGCGGCGACCGTGGAGCCGATCCACAGGTCGAACATCTGCTCGGACTGGGTCGTGGGGCGGGTCCGAGGCCAACCGAAGTAGAAGGCGTCGTCAAGACTGCATCCCGCGAGGATGATGGGGAGCAGCGCGGCGATCCCGGTGAGACCTATCGCGCGGCGGGCTCGGCCGCGACGTTCTCGGGACGGTTTTCCGACCACCTGTCTCATGCCTTTCTCAGCGCTCGGCTCCGCGTACGCCGCCGGGCGGGCGACATGGCACGGACTTGACGGCAAGAGCCTACTGCTTGGTCCGTACCCCTGGGCGCAAGGGGTTGGGTTCGGCGCCCGGTGTCTTCTACATTGGGTGGGTGAGCGAGACCTACTTCGACGGCGCGACCGCGCAGCCGCCCCATCCGGCGGCCCGCGACGCCTATGCTGCGGCTTTGTCGGAGGGCTGGGCCGGGCCCGGTCGACTGTACACATTGGGCCGGAGGTCGCGGATGCTGCTGGAGGCCGCCCGGCGGTCGGCGGCGGACTCGCTGGGCGTGAGCCCTGATGAGGTCACTTTCACATCGAGTGGGACACAGGCCGTGCACGCCGGCGTACTGGGCGTCATCGCGGCCCGCAGCGAGCCCGGTCCGCTCGTGCATTCGGCGGTCGAACACTCCTCGGTGCTGCACGCCGCCGAGTGGCACGCCGCGCGCGGCGGGACCTCGGTGAGCGTCCCGGTCGACCGCCTCGGACGGGTCGATGCCGATCCGCTCGCGGGCGTCGAGGACGCGGCCGCTCTGGTGGTGCAGAGCGCGAACCACGAGGTGGGGACCCGGCAGCCGATCGAGGCGATCGCCGCGAACGCGGGCGGGGTGCCGCTCGTGGTCGACGCGGCGGCGAGCCTGCCGTGGGAGCCGGTGCCCGAGGGCTGGTCGATCCTGGCGGCCAGCGCCCGCAAGTGGGGCGGCCTGGCCGGGGCGGGGCTGCTCGTGGTGCGCAAGGGCGCGAGGTGGCGCAATCCGTTCCCTGGGGAGGACTCCTCGATCCGGGAGGCGATCGGGGAGGTGGACGTGCCGGCGGCGGTGGCCGCGGCGGCGTCGCTGCGGGCGGTCGTCGACGAGCGCGAGGAGGCCTCGAAGCGGGCGCGACTGCTGACCGAGCGGATCCGGGAGTGCATCGCCGAGGCGATCCCTGAAGTGGAGCTGCCGGGCGACCCGGTGGACCGGTTGCCGCACATCGTCACGTTCTCGTGCCTGGGGGTGGACGGCGAGGTGCTGCTGACGGAGTTGAACCGGGCGGGCTTCGCGGTGTCGTCGGGTTCGGCGTGCGCTTCGACGCGGCTGCGTCCGTCGCATGTGCTCCAGGCGATGGGCGTGCTGAGCCACGGGAACGTGCGAGTGTCGTTGCACCGGGAGTCGACCGAGGCCGAGGTGGAGCGGTTCCTGGAGGTACTGCCGGGGATCGTGGAGTCGATCAGGCGTCTGTCGCGTTAGCGTTGCGCGCCTTCGGGTGCGGGGCTAGGTCTTAAGACGATGGGAATCACGGGGCGACTCGTGTCGCCTTCTATTGCACACGACTTGCAATTGTGAAAGCGTGGCGATTGCAAACGTATTGCCACAAGTGAGAGGTGCGAGGATGACCGTCTACACGCTTCCGGACCTGCCCTATGACTACGGTTCGCTTGAGCCGCACATCAACGGCTACATTCTGGAGCTGCACCACGACAAGCACCACGCCGCGTACGTCAAGGGCGCCAACGACACGCTGGAGCGGATCGCCGAGGCCCGCGACAAGGGCGACTTCGGCGGCATCGTGGGTCTGGAGAAGACCCTCGCGTTCAACGTCTCGGGCCATGTCCTGCATTCCCTCTACTGGGAGAACATGAGCCCCGACGGCGGCGACCGGCCCGAGGGCGACCTGGCCGAGGCGATCAACGAGTACTTCGGCTCGTTCGAGGGCTTCCACGGGCAGCTCTCGGCGGCCACCACGCTCGTGCAGGGCTCGGGCTGGGGCGTGCTCTCCTACGAGCCGACCTCCAAGCGGCTCATCGTCGAGCAGGTCTACGACCACCACGGGAACGTGGCCCAGACGTCGGTCCCGCTCTTGGCGTTCGACGCGTGGGAGCACGCGTACTACCTCCAGTACAAGAACGTGCGCCCCGACTTCGTCAAGGCGATGTGGGAGGTCGTGAACTGGCAGGACGTCGCGGCCCGCTACGAGGCGGCCAAGGCGGCCTAGGTCGGGTGAGACGACCGGCCGTGTCCCGAAAGGGGCACGGCCGGTTCGCGTCTCAGCGGCCGAGGCCGTGCTCGGCGGCGGCGATCAGTCGTCTTCTCGTGGGTAGGCGCTGGATCTGAGGTGGCTCACGATGAGGAAGAGCGCCACGAAGGCGAGGCCGGCGGCGGTCGCGAGCGTGGGGAGGCCCTGGGAGGTGAGGAACCAGGAGGGGGCCGCTTCGGCGAGCCAGCCGTTGAGCTGGTGGCCGGGCATGTCGGCGATGTCGGTGAGGACGCGGCGCATCCACAGGCCGAGGTCGTGGGCGAGGCCGAGGGCGACCAGGCTCGCGGCGGCGATGATCGACCAGCGGGGGCCGATGCGCACGGCCAGGGCCAGCGCGGCGAAGGCGGCGGCGAGGCCGAGGTAGGTCAGGCCCGGGTAGAGGAACCACAGCCGCGCGAGGGCGTCGAGGTTCTGGAGGTAGTACTCGCCTTCGAAGGGCGACGGGTCGCTGAGCAGTCGGGTGGCGGCGTCGGCGCGGGCGGGTCCGGCGACGTTCAGCCACACGAGGGACGAGACGAGCATGGCCGCGGCCATGAATGAGGACACGTAGACCACGACGAGGGATCGCCGTGGCGTCTGGTGCCGCACTTTCTCATCGGATTGCGTCAAGGGAGGCTCCGTCCGTGGAGGAGCTTCCATCGTACTGGGTGTGGCGCGCGTCGCACACTTCGAGGACGGCGGGGCGGGTTCAACTCGTGGTGCACCCGCCCCGCCGCCGTTCGTACCGCACCGGTCCTCGTGGGACCGGACGTCTCGCTAACCGCGCTTGTACTTCTCCCACCAGGTGAAGCTGCCGCGGTAGGCCGCCGGGGTGTTGTCGGCGGCGTGGTTGGCCAGGCCGTTCTTGCCGAAGAAGTAGTCGTGGACCTGGGCCTGGGCGACCCCGGCCATGTCGGTGTCGGCCACGGCGTTGGCGTGGATGTGGTACGAGAATCCCTGCTCGGGGGTCCGCAGCCAGGCCGCGAAGCCGACGTCGCGGAGGGCCTTGACGGTCTGCCAGCGCTGGGTGGCGCTCATCGAGCCGACGGCGATGTCGACCACGCCGCCGCCGTCGTGCGTGCCCGCGGAGCTGGGGTTGCCGACGGTGTAGGAGCCCTGGGTGAGCGTGAGCGACCAGGAGAGCTTGGCGTCGGCGGCGGCGAGCATGTTCTTGGTGCGGGTGTTGACCCGCTTGCCGCCGTAGGAGTCGGAGTTGGAGCCGACGTTGACGGCGCGGGTGACGGTGAAGCCCTGGTCCTGGCCGAGTCTGGTCAGCGAGGTGGGGCCGGGGAGGCCGTTGGCGTCCAGGCCGGTGTAGCCGAGGGACTTCTGCCAGGCCGAGTAGGCGGTGACGGTGGTGCTGCCGTAGTGGCCGTCCACATAGGTGGTGGCGAGGTAGTTCTTGGCGTCGAGCGCGGCTTCGACGATCTTGACCTGGGGGCCGGCGGTGAGCGTGGTGCCGTTGCCGGCCTTCGGCGGGTCGACCATGGCGGCGACGAGCACGAGCTCCATGTCCACTGTGGTGGCGGCGCTCGCCGACTGGAGGGCGAAGGCCGAGGGCACCGCGGCGGCGCCGACGGCGCCGCCGACCATGAGGGCGCGGGTGAGCACCCAGCGCCGGGACCGGTGGCGCACCGGTTCGTTCGGTTGACGGGTCATGCTGCTGCGTCCCTTCGGGGGTGGTGACGCGGCGACGGGGGTGTCGCCGCGGAACGGGCCGATGTCGACCGGGATCGACGGGTTGTCGCATGGGATCGTGATTGCGACCATATCGGAGTTTTCCTTCATTGAGAAGAAGCGTCATGAAATAAAACTCCAAGTGACCGAATGCGGACGAGCGGTGCGAGTCGCCCGCAGTGACGCATGGGGAACCTGGGCGCTTGTGCGCCCCCCGGATACGCTGAGGACGTGACCCCAGAACACCTGCGCGACGCTGCCGGACTCGCGGCCGTATTCGGATTCTTCGCCATGACCTGGTTCGGCTGGGGGCAGGAGAAACCCCCCGCTTCCTGGTTGTGGCCCTTGCGGATCGGCTCGATCCTCGCGGCGCTCACCGCTGTCGGCGGAGGACTGTCGCTGTGGCGGCACTGGTCCGACGGGAGCGTGATCGGCGAATCGACCGGGAAGGCCTTCGGCATCGTGGTCGGCATCGAGTTCGCCGCGGCCGGGCTCGGCGCGGCGGCGCTGGCGATCCGCAAGCGCGCCGACCTCATGTCGGCGTGGATCGCGTTCGTCGTCGGCGTCCACTTCTTCCCGGTGGCGGTGATCCTGGAGATGCCGATCGTGTACTTCCCGGCCGCCTTGGTCACCGCGGCCTCGATCGCTTCGGTGTTCATCGCGCGGAAGATGGGGATCGCCGTCAGCGCGGTCGTGGGAATCGCGACCGGGCCGATCCTGCTCGCGTTCGCCCTGTTCGGACTCGTCGTCGCGCTCACCCGGTAGCGATGTCCGCTCGTGTCCATCGATCGGCGGAAATCCGGCGAAACCGGCGCAATCTGCTATCGTGTCGCGCCTGGGAGCATAGGCTCGCAGCAGGGCCGCGCCTCGCGGCCCGCGACCGGACCAGGGGGTGGGCCATGAGCGCGCACGAGGCGCCGAATCCCGACGAAGTCCCGAACGCGGTGGACGCCGAGGGCCGAAAGACCGGGCCGTGGGCGGAGAAGGACGCCCACGGCGGGTACATGACCGGCCCGTACGTCGACGGTGTGCGCGAAGGGATCTGGCGGCACTTCGCCGACGACGGGCGGCTGCGGTCCGAGGGTCCGTTCCACGAAGGACTCGTCCACGGCGACTGGACCTGGTGGCGGGCCAACGGCCGCCTGCTCCAGAAGGGCGGCTTCGACCAAGAGGAGAAGCACGGCCGCTGGGAGCGGTGGACGGCCGACGGCGCGCTGATCGACCGGGGCGAGTACCGCCACGGCAAGAAGATCGGCGAGTGGACCGCCTACAACCCCGACGGGTCGGTCAAGAAGGTCACCAGGCACCGCGCCTGACTATCGCTGCGTCAGCGGTCCCGCCTTCGCCCGGATCTCGGCGGTGGCCGCGTCCAGGGCCTCGGGATCGGAGGTCGTGGTGTTGTGCTCGTACGTGACGCCCTCGGGGACGGCGTCGCTGCCGACCGGGTCGGCGTCCCAGTGGTTGCCGCGGTATACGACGTGGTCGAGGGGCGGGGCGACGTGGAGGATCGAGGTGTTGTCGCCGCGGGCGACCACGTTGTGCTCCAACGTGACCCATGCCGCGCCGTAGTCGGTGTAGAGGCCGAAGTTGTAGGGCGTGCGGGTGTCGGTGATGACGTTCCCCGCGATCTGCGCGCCGTTCTCGTGCGAGTCGCCTTGGGGGCCTGAGAGATAGATCCCGCCGCCGTCGGCGAGGACGCTCATCGTGCCGGTCGTGACGTTGCGGAGGATGCGGGTGCCGCGCCCCGGACCGGCGACGATGCCGCAGTGCGGGGTCTCGGCGACGCGATTGTGGGCGACGACGCAATCCGTGGTGTCCGAAATGGAGATCCCTGGCGCTCCGGCGAAGTCGAGGCCGACGCGTTCGACCGTGTTGTCCTCGACCAGGGCTCCGGCGGTGCCTCGGATCTCGACGGCGGCGGCCGAGAGGACGCCGAAGTCGCACGTGCGGATGGTGAGTCCGTTGCCGCCGTTCGCGTTCAGCGCGGTCGCGCCGAGGCGGGTGAAGACGCAGCGTTCGAACGCGAGCCGCTGGGTGAGGTCGAGGTCGACACAGGCGGGGACGACACCGGATTCGGCGTCGGGGGCTTCGGAGGGGATCGTGAGCCACTGGCCCTCGCCCATGTCGAGCCGGTGGACTCCGCCGCCGGTGTAGTACCCGGTCGAGTGGTAGTGGAGGAAGCCGCCCTCGCGGGTGGGGCCGAGCCAGGTCGATTCAGCGAAGGCCAGGCCCTTGAACGCGAGGTCGCTCGCGGCGCTGACCCGCACGAGGGTTTCGAGCGCGGGCGCGACGACGCGGGTGCGCCCGGGGTGCTCGCCGGGGCGCGGGAGGTAGTGCAGGACATGGCGACCGGCCTCGGCGCGGTCGAGCGCGAAGGTGCCCGGTTCGGTGAGGAAGGACGGGTCGTTCTCGACGCGGGTGGGCATCCCCGGACCCGACAGGGAGTCGTACGACCAGTCGTAGTTGTAGAGGTCCCGGGCGCGGTCGTACGCGGGCTGCGCCATCGTGATCGCCGTTTCGTCACCCTCGCGCGTCACGGCGGCGACGGCGATGCGGGCCTCGGTCCACGGGTAGACGCCCCGGTAGACGAACTCGACGCTGGACGGGGAGCGCCAGGAGACGGGGGCCGTCGTGGCGTACCCGGTGTCGGTGGCCCGCGCGCCTTCGGGCAGTCCAGGGACGCCCGCCCGTTCGACGCGTTCGCCGTCCACGTAGAGCTGCCGGACGTCGAGGTCGCCGACCTCGGCGGTCCAGACGCCGTGCGCCTCACGCCAGCCGTCGATGACGCGGCCGCCCGAGATCAGGACGGTCTCCTGCTCGCCGGTGCCGTAGCCGTGGGCCTGGTAGACGGTTCCCGAGTCGGCTTCGGTGAGGGCGAACGTCTCGGTGAGCGTGTGCGTCCCGGCGCGCAGATGCACCACGGCCGCATCGGTTCCCCTGGCCGCGTCTCGCGCGCGCCGCAGGGTGGCGAACGGGGCGGCCTCGGTGCCCGGGGCCGCGTCGTCGCCCTCGGGCGAGACGAAGAAGTCGTTCATGACCACATCACCCTTCATTGTGTATGAGATACACCGATGTATATCATGCACACAAGGAGGTGCGCCATGCGGGCAGCGAGCGGGTCGGACCCGGAGCGCGCGGTCGAGCTGCTGTGGGGCGAGACCGGTCGCGGACCGCGACCGGGGCTCAGCCTGGACCGGATCGTGCGGGCGGGCGTGTCGGTGGCCGACGCCGAAGGGCTCAAGGGGCTGACCATGCAGAAGGTCGCCGAGCGGCTGGGCTTCACCACGATGTCGCTGTATCGGCACGTGCCGAGCCGTGACCACCTGGTCGACCTCATGTACGACCACGCCGTCGGCGAGGGACCGGACTCCGATCCCGAGGGCGGTTGGCGGTCTCGGCTGGAGTCCTGCGCGCGCCGCGGTTGGCAACGGCACCAACGTCACCCGTGGATGGCGGAGGTGCGCGGCAACCGCCGCGTGCCCGGACCCAACACGATGGCGGTCTTCGAGCGGATGCTGGGCGCCCTCGCGGGCACCGGCCTGCGCCCCGCGGAGGTCGTGGCGGCGGCCGAGCTGGTCGGGCGCTTCGTGGACTCGCAGGCGCTGACCCTGGTGGAGGCGGCCGAGGAGGAACGCGACAGCGACGTCAGCAACGCCGAGTGGTGGAGCGCCCGCGACTCGCTCTACGCCCGCTTCGACCGCTTCCCGACGGTGGTCGCGATGTGGGAGACGGGCGGCTTCGACGAACCCGAGGACCCGTTCGAGTTCGGCCTCACGCGGGTCCTCGACGGCATCGAACTGCTCATCCAAGCGCGTGATGAAACGAGTGATGAAACTCCGGGCTGCAAGACCTGCGGCGCACCCGTCGAACAGCCGTCGTCGGGCCGCCGCCGCGCCTACTGCTCGCGCGCGTGCCAGCAGCGCGCCTACCGCGAACGGCGGGCGCGCTGAGCCCGGTTCAGGGCTTGAGGAGGTCGCCGCAGAACGCGCGGATCGACCGGGCCACGAGTTCGGGGCGCTCCCACGGCATGAAGTGGCCCGCGCCCTTGACCCAGAAGGGCCCCACCGCTTCGGGGAAGGCGATCGCGCAGCGCTCCTCGATGTGATCGCCCACGGTCACCTGGTCCTCCCCCACCAGGACCAGGGCCCGGTGCCGCACCGGGCGGTCGATCATCTCCGGGGCCGACAGCACCCTGGTGCCCATGACGACCTGGTAGTCGGCGAACGCCGCCCGCAGCCGCGCCTCGTCGGCGTACGGCTCGGTCAAGAACGCCAGGTCCTCCTCGTCGAACGCGTCCGGCGGGCACCACATGCGGTGGCCGTAGAACTCCCCCACATAGCGGCGGCGCTGCTCGGGCGTGGCGAGCTCGGCCAGCAGCGCCTCGGTCTCGCGGCCCTGGCGGCGCTGGTACTCGTACACCGCGGGCTTGGGCACCGCGCTGGGAATCCCCGCGGCGGTGAAGGCCTCGTCCAGATCCGGCATCGAATCGTCGAGGATCACCACCCGGTCGACGCGGTCGGGACGGCGGTTGGCCATGTCGATCGTGATCATCGCGCCCAGGTCGTGCCCGGCGACCACCGCACGGTCCCAACCGAACGCGTCCATCACATCGGCGAGATCCCCATTGAACGCGTTGAAGTCGTAGAAGTCGTCCGGCGCGAAATCCGAGTCCCCGTACCCGCGAAGGTCGGGCGCGACCACGTCGAACCCGGCCTCGGCCAGCGGCCCGATCACGTGCGACCAGATCCGGCTCGTGCACGGAAACCCGTGCACCAGCAGCAAAGGCACCCCGCCATGACCCCGCCGCCGAACCGAAAGCCGATGCCCCGCACGCACCTCGACCAGCACAGGAGCCACTTCGTCAACAGGAAGACCCATACGTCCCACTCTACTCGCGCGCACCTCGCCGGCGGATGCCGAGAACGAGGGCGGCCCCGGGTTGGGGCCGCCCCTTTCTTGCTATGTCACCGCGTGGGTGACGTCTCGTTCTTCTGCGTAGAAGCAGGCCGTCGGGTGGGTTCCGGCGTTGCCGGAGTCCAGTGTGGGGACTTCCTCGGCGCAGTGGTCCTCGGCCTTCCAGCAGCGGGTGCGGAAGCGGCAGCCCGAGGGCGGGTTGATCGGGGAGGGGACGTCGCCTTGGAGGACGATCTCGACGCGGTGGCCGCGCAGGTCGGGGTCGGGGACCGGGACCGCGGAGAGCAGGGCCTGGGTGTACGGGTGCCGGGGGTGGTCGTAGATCTCGGGACCGGTGCCCTGCTCGACGACCTTGCCCAGGTACATGACCGCGACCTCGTCGGCGATGTGGCGCACCACCGACAGGTCGTGCGCGATGAACACGTACGACAGCCCCAGCTCCTCCTGGAGCTTCTCCAGCAGGTTGATCACCTGGCCTTGGATCGACACGTCCAAGGCGCTCACCGGCTCGTCGCAGACCAGGACCCTGGGGCGCAGCGCCAGAGCGCGGGCGATGCCGATGCGCTGGCGCTGGCCGCCGGAGAACTGGTGCGGGTAGCGGTTGATGTGATCGGGGTCCAGGCCGACCATGTCGAGCAGGTCCTTGACTTCGGCTGCCCGGCTTGACTTCTTGATCACTCCAGGATGGATCTCGAACGGCTCGCCCACGATGTCGCCGACCGTCAGACGCGGGTTCAACGAGGTGTACGGGTCCTGGAACACCAGCTGGATGTCACGCCGGAACGGCCGGATCTTGCGCGTCGAGAGGTTCCCGATCTCCTTGCCCTGCAACTTGATCGAACCAGAGGTGGGACTCTCCAGGCCGACCAGGAGCTTCGCGAGCGTCGACTTGCCGCAGCCGGACTCCCCCACCACCCCGAGGGTCTTGCCGGGCATGAGCTTCAGGTCGACGCCGTCGACCGCCTGCACCTGCCCGACCGTGCGCTTGAGGACGATGCCGCGGTGGATCGGGAAGTGCTTCACCAGGTTGGTCGCTTCGAGCACCGGCTCGGGGGCCGCGCCGTTCGCGGCCTCGTCCCTCGGCTCGGCGCCCGCCTGTGCCAGTTCAGCGTTCATCGACGTAGACCTCCTCTGCGTAATGGCAACGGCTGCCGTGGTTCTCGGCCGGCTCGGCCCACGGCGGCACCTCGTCGCGGCACTTGTCGTCGGCCGCGAAGCAGCGCGGATGGAACGGGCACCCGCCCGGCAGCTTCGCCGGATTCGGCGGCAGGCCCTTGATGACCTCCAGCTCCCGGCCCACCTGGTCCACGCGCGGGATCGCGCGCAGCAGCGCCTTGGTGTACGGGTGCGCCGGACGCTTGAACGTGTCGCGGATGCCCGCGCGCTCGACGACCTCGCCCGCGTACATCACCGCCACGTCGTCGGCCACGTCGGCGACCACCCCGAGGTCGTGTGTGATGAGGATCAGACCCATGTTCCGCTCCTCCTGGATGCCCTTGAGCAGCCGCATGATCTGCGCCTGCACCGTGACGTCCAGCGCGGTCGTGGGCTCGTCGGCGATCAGCACCTCCGGGTCGAGCGCGAGCGCCATCGCGATCATCACGCGCTGGCGCATGCCGCCGGAGAACTGGTGCGGGTAGTGCCCGACCCGGTTCTTGGCGTCGGGGATGCCCACCAGGTCGAGCAGTTCGATCGAGCGCTTCTTCGCTTCGGCGCGGCTGGCGCCGCGGTGGACGCGGAAGAGCTCGCCGATCTGGAAACCCACGGACCACAGTGGATTGAGCGCGGACAGGGCGTCCTGGAACACGATCGAGATGTGGTTGGCGCGCACCCCGCGGCGGGTGACCTCGTCGAGTTCGAGGAGGTCGACGCCGTGGAACAGGACCCGGCCGTGCGTGATGCGGGCGGGCGGGGTGTCGAGGATGCCCATGATCGCCTGGGAGGTCACCGACTTGCCCGAGCCGGACTCGCCGACCACGGCGAGGGTCCGGCCCCTCTCGAGGGTGAAGCTCGCGTGGCGCACGGCGGGGATTCGCTTGCCGCGCACCTTGAACTCGACGCCGAGGTCGTCCACTTCGAGCAGTGGAGCGTTGAGGTCGACCCCGGGGAGGGTGTCGCCGATGATGCGGATGTTCTCTGCCACCGCGCTCACCTCAGTTTCGGGTCGAGGGCGTCGCGCAGGGCGTCGCCGAAGGTCGCGAACGCGAACACGGTCAGGATCAACAGCGCCAGCGGCCACGCGAACAGGTACACGTACCCGCCGCCGGCCCATTCGGTGCCGTTGGAGAGCAGCACGCCCCAGCTGGTGGCGGGCGGCTGGACGCCGATGCCCAGGACCGCCAGGGCCGACTCGGTGATGATGATGCCGCCGATCGTGGTCGGGATGACCGCGGTGACCGGCACGATCGCGTTCGGGAGGATGTGCTTGAACATGATCCGGCGGTCGCTCGCGCCGAGGCACTTGGCCGCGACCACGTAGTCGAGGTTCTTCGTCTCCAGTGTGGCGGCCCTGGTGTATCGGCAGAACTCCATCCACCCGAACAGCGAGATGGCTATCGCGGGCGCGGCGATCGTCTCGACCAGGTTGTCGGCCGAGACGCGGCCGCGGAACAGGCTCAGGATCAAGATGGCGCCCATGAGCATCGGGATCACGATGAACACGTCGAGGAGCCTGGAGATGAGGCCGTCGAGCCAGCCGCCGAAGTACCCGGCGTAGATGCCCAGGACCAGTCCGAACACGACGGTCACCACGATGACGCTGAGCGCCAGGGCGATCGTGGGCCTGGATCCGTGCACGAGCGTGGCGGCGAAGTCGCAGCCGAACGCGTCGGTCCCCAGTGGATGCTCGCCGGTGAACCAGGTGTCGGGCCGCAGGCGGGCCTCCCTGCCGCGGCAGACCGTGGGGTCCTTGTCGGTGAACAGGCTCGGGAAGGCCGCCATCGCGAACACGAACAGCAGCACCACGGCCGCGATGATCACGTCGGGGCGCTTTCGCATGCTGTGGAAGGCGTCCGACCACAGCGAGGCCTGCCGTTCGGCGGAGGGTGCGGGGGTCAGCTCACTCATAGCGGATCCTCGGGTCGAGTGCGGCGTAGAGGAGGTCCACGATCAGGCTCACGAAGACCACGACGAACGCCGAGACGGTGAGCCCGACGATGACGAGGTTGCCCTCCTGGCGCTGCACCGCCTGGAAGATCATGCGGCCCATGCCCGGGATGCCCATGATGCCCTCGGTGAGGACGGCGCCGGAGAGCATGAACGCGAACAGGAAACCCACCCCGGTCACGACCGGGATCATGGAGTTGCGGATGACGTGGACGATCGTGATGCGCATCGGCTTGAGTCCCTTGGCGTTCGCGGTGCGCACGAAGTCCGAGCCGAGGTTCTCCAGCTGGGCCGCGCGGATGAGGCGCGTCAGCGTGGCCAGGCCCACGGTCCCGACGATGATGCCGGGGATGATGATCGTGACCCATGGATAGTCGGGGTTGTACGAGGGTCTGAAGAGCTGGCCCATGAACGAGTCCGAACCCCATATGCCTCGGGCCCAACGCGTCAGCGGTACCGCCAGGATGTACACGTAGGACAGCAGGATGAGGAACACCGGCACCGAGTCGGCCAGGATCGTGGTCCCGCGCACCGCGTGGTCGACGAACTTGCCGCGGTGGCGGGCGGCCCAGGTCCCCAGGACCATCGACACGACCACGAGCGTGATCACCGAGAACACGAAGAGCCGCAAGGTGTTCGGGATGAAGATCGCCAAGAGGTCGGCCACGTCCCGGTTCCCGTTGAGGGTGGTGCCGAAGTCGCCTTGGACGAAGTTCTGGAGGCGGTCGATGAACGGCAGCACGCACGGGTCGCCCACCCGCTCGTAGCAGGGGCTGTCGAGTCCGTAGAGGCGTTCGATCTGGGCCAGCATGGCCGGATCGGGGGCCCGCTCGCCGCCGAAGAACAGCAGCGCGGGGTTCCCTCTGATCTGGACGGAGAGGGCCATGAGGTAGTGCAGGAGGAACAGCACGATTCCGAGGGTCAGGAATGCCTGGAGTAGGCGGCGTATGACGTAGCGTCCCATAATGATCCAGTTCTCGAGCCCCGGACGGACCGGGCACGGCCGCGTTCGGCCGTGCCCGGCTGCCGCCTGGGATTCGTCGGTTGTGTAGGCGCTACCGCTACTCGGTGATCACGACGTCGCGCAGTTCGCAGTCACCGCGCGGACCGGAGTAGATCGGGTGGACCTGGACGTTGTCGACCCGGTCGGAGTAGAAGTAGTTGTACTGCTGACCGAAGATCGGGACGCTGGGCATGTCCTCGGCGAGGATCGCCTCGGCCTCCTGGTAGAACGCGACCGCCTCGTCGAGCGTCGCCGCGGCGCCCGCGGCGAGGATCTTGGCGTTGTAGTCCTCGTTCTCCCAGCCCTGGTCGTTGGTCGCGGCACCGCCGCCGTAGATCGGCTCCAGGAAGTTCTCGTTCAGGTTGTAGTCGGGGCCCCAGCCGGAGCGGAACGGGCCGTCGAGGGTGTGTCCCTCACGGGCGCTGAGGAAGTCGGTCCACTCCATGGGGACCAGCTCGTACTCGATGCCCAGGCTCTCGCTGATCGAGTCGCCGATGGAGCGGAAGATCGTGAGGTTGTCACCGGCGTCGTTGACCCAGATCTTGAGCTTCTCGCCCTCGGGCCAGCCGCCGGCCGCTTCGAGGAGGTCGGCGGCCGCTTCGGGGTTGTACTCGCAGTACTCGCCGCACACGTCGGTGCCGCCGCCGTAGATCGAGGCGGGGACCCACTCGTTGAGCGGCTGGAAGCGCTCGGGGCCGACGACGTTCGCGACGCCCTCGCGGTCGATCGCCATCGAGATGGCGCGGCGCAGGTCGACGTTCTGGAACTTCTCGTCGTACAGCGGGAACGCGAGCATCAGGATGCTCGGGTCGGGCTCGCGGACGAGGCGTTCGCCGAGGTCGGGGTCGTTCATCGCCGACTCGTAGTCGGCCGCACCGGGGCTGCACACGTCGATGTCACCGGTCAGGAAGTCCGGCCAGCAGTCGTTGCCTTCGAGGTAGACGTGCCAGCGCACGCCGTCGATCGAGGGCTTGTGGTCGCCGGGGTAGTCGGCCCAGGCCACGGCCGAGCCGCCGCCCTCGATGTCGTAGGGCTCCTCGAACATGAAGGGGCCGTTGCCGATCGGCTTGGCCTCGCAGGCCTCGATGTCGTCCAGGCACTCCTGGGCGATCGGGAGGAAGGCCTCGTAACCGAGCATGGAGGGGAAGCCGATGAACGGGGCGCTGAGCTTGACCTCGATGGTGAGCTCGTCGACGGCGGTCACACCGGAGAGGTGGGTGACGTCGACCGGGTCGTACTCGGGCACCTCGGGGTTGGCCCAGGTGTCGGCCGGCTTCGGGTCGGGGTTCATCTCGGCGTAGCCCTCGAAGGTGCCGAAGAAGTAGTTCAGCGGCAGCACGTTGGGGGCGTAGGCGATCCGGTCCCAGGAGCGGATGAACGCGTCGGCGTTCACCGGCTCTCCATTGTGGAAGGTCAGGCCGTCCTTGATCTTGATGGTCCAGACCTGGTTGTCCTCGGACTCGATGCTCTCGGCGGCCATGTTCTCGGGCTCGCCGGTGTCGATGTCGTAGTACACCAGGCCGTCGTAGATGTTCTTGATGATCCGGTAGCCCTCGGACTCGCCGGAGCCGCCTGGGATCAGGCTGCGGACCTCGCCGATCTGCATGTTGAGGACGCCGCCGCTGCCGCCTCCCTCACCGTCGACGTCGCCTTCATCTCCGGTACAGGCGGCGGTGGACACCGCCAGGCCGGCGGCGGCCATGAAGGCCACCGTCATTCGCATTCGTCGCACTGGACGCTCCAGGGTGTGAGTGGGTCGTGGGATACCTCACACCATGGCGTACAACACAAGTAAACGAAAGGGTACGTTGTGAAATCGTTACCTGTCGGAGGGTAAGTAGAGACTTTTGCTGGTAAATGTTTCGAAGAGATGGCCGACATAGACCCATCTAGTGATACGAATGTTTCGATCCTGGGTCAAGTCGGCCCACGAGTTCACTCCGGCAGCAGGTATGCGGATGCCTCGGCCGCGGCGGCCGGTCCGTAGGACTGCTCCAGACGGTGCACGAAGTCGACCGGGTTCACGTCATAGTTGTTGCGGCCCACGGTCTCCGCGGCGAGCGAGGCGAGTTGGCTGCCGACCTCGGCGGCGCGGCGCAGGCTCATCCCCCACCCGAGCCCGGCCAGGAGCCCGGCGGTGAAGGCGTCCCCCGAGCCGGAGGGGTCGATGAGGTCGCCCGAACGGGCGAAGGGCACGCGCACGCGATCCATGTCGTGGCCGGCGATCTCGACGCCGTCGGAGTCCATCGTGGTCACCCGGACCCGCACCAGGCTGAGCAGGTCGTCGTCGGTGAGGCCGGTGGTGGCCTGGAGGAGCTGGTATCGGTCCTGACTGGACACGAGGAATTTGGCCCCGGTCAGGAACTCCACGGCCTCGGGGCCTTCGAGGTCGCCGGGATCGGCGCTGAATTCGAGGCCGAGGTCGCGGCACTGCTCGGCGTAGGCGCGCATGGCCTTCGGGTGGTCGGGTCCGATGTGGATCAGGCCCAGGGTGCCACCGAGCTCCATGACCTCGATGAGATCGCGCTCGCCTCGGTTCGCGTCGAGGACGACGGGGGCCTGGCCGAGCCGGCCCATGCCGTGGCCCACGGCCTCCGCTGTGGAGCCGGTGACGGCGGTCTTCATGCCTTGCACGACAAGTGGCACAGGAATGGTCCTCGTTCAGTCGGGGACGGAAAGTCGTTGATCGGCTGCTGCCGAAGGCCCGCAACGCTGTCGGCGCTGAAAGGGCGAAGAATCGGCTCGAAGAACCGGGCAAGCGGCCACTTTAACACGGATCGCCCAAAAGCACCGGCCCCGGGCGCAAAACAGCCCGGCCGAAAGCCTTCGACCGGGCTGAAAGCACGACGGCGCTCGGGTCCGGTCCGGGCCACACGGGGCTGCTGAGTGGAAAACTGGCAAGGCTTCGCGGCGAAGCTCGTGCTTAGAGCGAAGCGGCACGTGCGAGGCGTGAACCGCAGTCCAGTTTTTCTCTCAGGAGTCCCTGTCGGGCCACCGCGGACCTTGGCCCGCTAGTGGAACGAGTCGCCGCAGGCGCATGAGCCCTGGGCGTTCGGGTTGTCGATCGTGAAGCCCTGGGCGTCGATGCGGTCGGCGAAGTCGATGGAGGCGCCGATGAGGTAGGGGATGCTCATCTTGTCGACCACGACGCCGAAGCCTTCGTAGTCCTGCACGGTGTCGCCCTCGCGCACGTCGGTGTCGAAGAACAGGCCGTAGCGCAGGCCCGAGCAGCCGCCGGGGCTGACCTCGACGCGCAGGCGCAGGCCTTCCTCGCCTTCCTGCTCGATCAGGGCTTTGACCTTGCTGGCCGCCGCGTCCGTGAGCACGACGCCGACTTTGGTGGCGTTGTCCTTGACGTCCTCGGTCTGCTGAGTGGCGCTCACTAGCTGCTCCTCTGATAAGTGCGAGATCCAGGTCGACCGGGTCTCTTCGACCAGTCAACAGTACCCAACCGCATCACGAGCGTCGCTATTCCCGACGTCACTTCCGCAGGGATGTGGCGCACGGCGCGGTCCGGTGTCCGACGGTACCTACGAGTGCCATTCCCTCGCCACCTTCTCGGCGAGGGAGGTGAGGCCTTCGACGGGGGCGGCCATCGCGGCCTCGGCGCCGCCGACGTGGTCGGCCACGGCGTGGACGCCCGCGAGATCGGGGTGTTCGGCCAGGTCGGAGCGCCCGGCGAGGACCAGGCAGGGCTTGCCGTGGGCGGCCGCGCCGGAGGCGACCTCGGCGGCGAGCTTGCCGCGGAGGCTCTGGGCGTCGAAGGAGCCCTCGCCGGTGATGACGAGGTCGGCGGCCGCGACGGCCGCGTCGAGGCCGACCGCGTCGCAGGTCAGGCGCGCACCGGACTCGCGGCGCCCGCCCAGGAGGAACAGCGCGAAGCCGAGCCCTCCGGCCGCGCCCGCGCCGGGGCGGGTGGCGAGGCCGGGGAGGTCGAAGGCGTCCTCGACGACGGCGGCGAAGTGGCCCACGGCGCCTTCGAGGACGGCGAGCTGCCGCTCGTCGGCGCCTTTCTGGGGACCGAAGACGCGGGTCGCGCCGTGGGGGCCCAGGAGCGGGGAGTCGACGTCGGTGGCGGCGACGATGGCCGCGCCCCGGGTGCGGGCGTGGCCGTCGACGGTCGCGACGGCGGCAAGACCGTTGCCGCCGTAGGGGATCGGTTGGCCGGTGGCGTCGCGCAGGACGTGTCCGAGGGCGGTGAGCATGCCCGCTCCGGCGTCGTTGGTGGCCGAGCCGCCGAGGCCGATGACCAGGCGGCGCGCGCCGTGCTCGATGGCGTGGGCCATGACCAGCCCGAGGCCGTAGGTGGTGGCGCGGGCCGGGTCGCGCTCGGCGCGTTTGAGGAGGTGGAGGCCGCAGGTGGCGGCGGACTCGATGTAGGTGGTGTCGCCTTCGCGCAGGTAGTCGGCCTCGACCGGGCGGCCGAGGGGGTCGCACGCGGTGACGATGCGCCGGGCGGCTGCGGGGAGGGCGTGGGCGAGGACGTCGGTGAAGCCGGGGCCGCCGTCGGCGAGGGGGAGGGTGACGGTGGTGTCCCCGGGGCGGGCACGGGTCCAGCCCGCGGCGACGGCGTCGGCGGCTTCGGCGGCGCTCATGGTGCCGGCGAACTTGTCGGGAGCTATGAGGATGCGCACACCTTGAGCGTAATGGATGCGATTTCCAGCGCGGTAACCGCTTGCCGATCGGTCGGCGATGGCCAGGCGAGAGCGGGGCTGAGGTGGGCGTGAACACGCGCTCGGGCGTGTCGCGGCGCAACCGCCCCCGGTTGCAATGGTGCCGGTCGGGTACGACAGGTCCGCGGAGCGCGAGCTGGAGCGGGCGCGACCGCGAGGGCAACATGAGCGGGGCTTCGATTCGGGGCGCGGACGTGGGCGCGGCGGTCGGGCGGACGTGGCCGGGGCTACGCGAGTGGGCCTTCGGTTCGGGACGCGGTCGAGCGGACGTGGCCGGGGCTTCGATTCGAGGCGCGGTCGCGGACGAGGGCGCGGCGGTCGGGCGGACGTGGCCGGGGGCTACGCGAGTGGGCCTTCGGTTCGGGAGGCGGTCGAGCGGACGTGGCCGGGGCTACGCGAGCGAGCCTTCGGTTCGGGACGCGGTCGGGAGGACGTGACGGGGATTTCGGCGGGGCCGAGAAAGGCTCGGGACGGATTAGGATTGCGCGTATGACGGGCTTCAATGAACCTGCGAACACTCAGACCGCGCTGCTGCTCCTCGGGCGCGGGACCGATGCCGGCTCCGAGCGCGGGGTGGACTGCCCCGGTGAGTTGCCGGCGCCCTCCGACCCGGACCTGGTCGAGCGAGCGCGCGCGGCAAAGGAGGCACTGGGCGGCAACGTGTTCGTCCTGGGCCACCACTACCAGCGCGACGAGGTGATCCAGTTCGCCGACGTCACCGGCGACTCGTTCAAGCTCGCGCAGCAGGCCGCGGCGCGGCCCGACGCGGAGTACATCGTCTTCTGCGGTGTGCACTTCATGGCCGAGAGCGCCGACATCCTCACCGGCGACCACCAGAGCGTGATCCTGCCGGACATGGCCGCGGGGTGCTCGATGGCCGACATGGCGACCGCCTCGCAGGTCGAGCAGTGCTGGGAGGACCTCCAGCGGGTCGGGATCGCGGGCGCGACCGTCCCGGTGACCTACATGAACTCGACCGCGGCGATCAAGGGGTTCGTGGGCCGCGAGGGCGGCCTGGTGTGCACCTCCTCGAACGCCGAGCGGGCGCTGCGGTGGGCCTACGAGCAGGGCGAGAAGGTCCTGTTCCTGCCCGACCAGCACCTGGGGCGCAACACCGCGGTGCGCGAGCTGGGCTTCGACCTGGACGACTGCGTGCTCTACAACCCGCACAAGCCGAACGGCGGGCTGACCGACCAGGAGCTGCGGGACGCCAAGATCATCCTGTGGAAGGGCCACTGCTCGGTCCACGGGCGGTTCACGCTCGAATGCGTCGAGGAGATGCGGCGGCTCGACCCCGAGGTCAACATCATGGTCCACCCCGAGTGCAAGCACGAGGTGGTGGCCGCGGCGGACTACGTGGGTTCGACCGAGTACATCATCAAGGCGCTCGAAGCGGCCCCGGCCGGGTCCTCGTGGGCGATCGGGACCGAGCTGAACCTGGTGCGGCGCTTGGCGAACCGGTTCCCCGACAAGAAGGTCTCGTTCCTGGACAAGACCGTGTGCTACTGCTCGACGATGAACCGGATCGACCTGCCGCACCTGGTGTGGGCTCTTGAGGAGCTGGTGGCCGGGCGAGTCCCGAACCCGATCGAGGTCGACGCCGAGACCGCGCGGTACGCGCGCGAGGCGCTCGACCGGATGCTCGCGCTGCCGTAATCTCGGCCTCGGATCGTGCAGGATATATCCTATACGATCCGAGGTCCCAAGGGCCCCACACGGCTTCGGCGGGCGCCCGGTTGCGCGATCGGGTGGTGCGCATGATCACCCTCGGTTATCCCGCTACCTGGGCGTTTTGCTTGTGGCTATTCCGTTATCGTTGGTCCGCCACGTTGATTCGAGGCAAGCGAGCCGCGCCGAGGATGCGAATTCCCGGCCAACGAGCAATGTCGCCGCGGACGCCGTCGCACGACTGACGCCCTCCGGCCTCCATCCCAGCACTCCATCCATCGAGGAGATCTGTTGAGCAGCACCGACGCCACCTCCGAAACCGCGCCGTCCGAAGACATGCTGATCATCCACGGCGGCACCCCCCTCGACGGCGAGGTCACCGTGCGCGGCGCGAAGAACCTCGTCTCCAAGGCGATGGTGGCCGCCCTGCTGGGCACCTCCCCCTCGGTCCTGCGTTCGGTCCCGGCGATCCGCGACGTCGAGGTCGTCACCGGGCTGCTGCGCGTCCACGGCGTCGAGGTCGAGCTCGACGGCGACACGCTCTACATGGACCCCACCTCGGTCGAGTCCGCCGGCGTCGAGGAGATCAACATCCACGCCGGGACCAGCCGCATCCCGATCCTGCTGTGCGGGCCGCTCCTGCACCGCCTCGGCCGCGCGTTCATCCCCGACCTGGGCGGATGCAACATCGGCGGCCGCCCCATCGACTTCCACCTCGACGCGCTGCGCGAGTTCGGCGCCGTGATCGACAAGAGCCCCGAAGGCACGCACCTCTCGGCCCCCAACGGCCTCCACGGCATCCGCTACGAGCTGGAGTACCCGTCCGTGGGCGCCACCGAGCAGGTCCTGCTCACCGCCGTCATGGCCAAGGGCACCACCGAGCTGCGCAACGCCGCGATCGAGCCGGAGATCGTGGACCTCATCTGCGTCCTCCAGAAGATGGGCGCGATCATCAAGGTCCACACCAACCGGGTGATCGAGATCGTGGGCGTCGACGAGCTCAAGGGCTACTCCCACCGGGCGCTGCCCGACCGCATCGAGGCCGCCTCGTGGGCCTCGGCGGCCCTGGCCACCCGCGGCTCGGTGTTCGTGCGCGGCGCGCAGCAGGCCGACATGATGACCTTCCTCAACGTCTTCCGCTCCATCGGCGGCGAGTACGAGGTCAACGACGATCCCAACGAGGGCGGCATCCGCTTCTGGCACCCCGGCACCGCGCTCAAGCCCGTGGCGCTGGAGACCGACGTGCACCCCGGCCTCATGACCGACTGGCAGCAGCCGATCGTGGTCGCGCTGACCCAGGCCGACGGCCTGTCGATCATGCACGAGACCGTGTACGAGAACCGCTTCGGCTACACCCGCGAACTGCGCGGCATGGGCGCCAACATCGAGCTGTACTCCGACTGCCTCGGCGGTACCCCCTGCCGGTGGGGACGGCGCAACTTCCTGCACTCGGCCGTCATCGCCGGGCCCACGAAGCTGCACGCCGCCGACCTCCAGATCCCCGACCTGCGGGCCGGGTTCAGCCACCTCATCGCGGCCATGGCCGCCGAGGGCACCTCGCGCGTGTACGGCGTCGACCGCTACATCACCCGCGGGTACGAGAACTTCGAGGAGAAGCTCCTCGGTCTGGGCGCCAAGATCGAGCGCCCGCGCCCTGTCTGAGCGAGGCGACCGGCCCCTGAAGCAATAGTGCAAACCGTAAATTTCGGGGGCCGAACACCCGTGGGTATGCTTGGAGGACAGCAGCCCGCCGTGATTCGAGGAAGGCCGATCGTCCGTGGGGAAGAAGTCCGCCCAGGCAGTCCCTCCAGTTGAGGAACCGAAACCGGCCTCGGCCACCGACAAGAAGGGCAAGGCCACTCCCAAGCGGCCCACCCAGTCGAAGGCCCGTCCCCCGGTCAACCCCCCGCTGACCTCCAAGGAGAAGCGCGAGGCCGCCAAGAAGTCCGGCCCGCTCACCAAGGAGCAGAAGCGCCAGGCCCGCGAGGACGTGCGCGCCGAGCGGGGCCGCATCGCCGAAGGCCAGTGGAAGGGCGACCCGCTCTTCGACAAGTACCACCTGCCCCGCGACCGGGGCCCCGAGCGGCTGCTCATCCGCGACATCGTCGACTCGCGCTGGTCGGTGAGCCAGTACTACATGTTCGGCGCGTTCGCGATCCTCATCTTCTCCACCGCCGGGACGGTCGCTCTCCAGGGCTACCTGTTCATCGGGCTGCTCGCGCTCACCGGTGTCATCGTGATCGAGTCGGTGCTGCTGACCCGCCGCGTCAAGCGCATCGTCGGCGCGCGCTTCCCCAAGACCACGCAGCGCCGCGCGGGCATGAACTGGTACGCGATCCAGCGGAACATCATGCCCCGCTCGATGCGCAACCCGCGCGCCCGCATGAGCTACAAGGCCACCGAGGACGACCTCGGGAAGGTCGTCAAGTAGACGCGCGGCGACCGCCGCTCGACCTGTCGGAACGGGCCTGCCCGCCCGCTTCCGACGACGGCACCGACGGGACCCGCGGCGACCTATCGCGGGTCCCCGATGGCCTACCCTCGAACTTGTCGTAGCCTCTCAGACCCCGGAAAGTAGTCAACGTGGTGGATGTCGCGGTGGACTTGCGGGCGGGGCTGTTCCGCGCCCTCGGCCCGCTCGATCGCGCCACCATGCGGCACGCGATCGCCGACACCGGCGCCCTCCAGCAGATCCGCGAGGAGGCCACGCTGCGCCTCGCCCGCCACCCCGCCGAAGCCGACCAGTCGCGCCTGCTCGGGGTGCGCGCGGTGGTCCTGCGGGTCCTCGGCGACTTCGACAGCGCCGAGGTCGACGCGGCCGCGGCCGTCAAGTACGCCGAGGCGATCGGCGCCGACCTGCTCCTGGCCCCCGCCAGGGCCCGCCTCGCCCAGGTCCTGCGCGTGCGGGGCCGCTTCGAGGAGGCCGACCAGCTCTTCGCGCTCGCCGAGGCCGGGGAGCTCCCCCGCACCCTCACCGGCGCGGTGCGGGCCTACGCCGGGCTCTCGTGCATCGCGCAGGGGCGCATCACCGAATCGCTCATCCACGTGCAGCGCGCCTCCGAGCAGAACCCGCACGCCTTCGTGATGCAGATCGTGGAGACCGCGCTCTCGCTCATCGAGGAGCACGCGGCCAAGTACGGCTTCGGGGCCTCCCCGCGCGGCTGGCCCGAGCGGGCCGGGCACCCCGCGCCCGACCGCTTCCAAGACCCCCAGACCGGGCGGTTCGGGTACCTCGGGCCCGACGGGCGGCCGGTCGTCCAGGCCGCGTTCAGCTCCGCCGGGGACTTCCGCGGCGGCGTGGCCGCGGTCTGCCAGGCCGACTGGGGCGCGATCGACCGCACCGGCACCGTGGTCGTCCCGATGCTCTACACCGGCATGGAGACCCCGACGACCGACGGGCGCACCGTCACCGGGTTCGTCGGCGGCGTGGCCGTGGCCTCCCAGCGCGGACGCGTGCTCGTCGTCCACAAGACCGGCCGCGTGGTCGTTCCCCCGCGCTACCAGCGGATCGAGGTCCACCCGGCCGGGTTCCTGGTGACCGACGGGTACTCGTGGGGCGCGCTGGGCCTGGACGGCGGCGAGGTCGCCGCGGTGCGATCCGAACGCGCCGAAGCGCTCCGGACCCTCGAAGCGGCGGTCTCCATCGACGACGGTCCCCTATAGGCACGATCGCGGCACCCGATCGGCGAGGATTTCTCGCTAGCCTGGAAGGCATGCCGAACCTCGACCCCTGGGTCGTCATCCTCGCCGTGGGCGTCCTGTCCGCGGGCGCCGTCAGCCTCGCCAGGCTCCTCGTCAAGTGGCTGCTGCTGCGCCACGCCTCCGAGCGCCACTCGCTGGTCATCGGCAAGGCGCTGCGCCCGGCGCAGCTCATGGCCGCGACCGGGGGGATCCAGATCCTGCTGTTCGTGCAGAGCGACGTGCACACCGACGGGTGGAACCACGGCTGGAACATCAACCTGAGCCGCACCCTCATGTTCGGCACCGTGATCTCGGGCGCGTGGCTCATCTCGAACCTGCTGAGCATCGCGAAGGAGCCGTTCCAGCAGCGCTGGGGCTCGCTCAACGAGAACGACGTGGGCGGGCGGCGGCGGCGAACGCAAGCGATCGTGACGTACCGGCTGGTCGCGGCCGGGGTGTGGATGGTCGCGGTGGGGATCATCCTGTTCAACATCCCCTCGCTCAAGCTGCTGGGCACCTCGCTGCTGGGGGCGGCGGGCGTGGCGGGCGTGATCGCGGCGCTGGCGGCGCAGACGATGCTCCAGAACCTGTTCGCGGGGATGCAGCTCGCGTTCGGCGACGCGCTGCGGCTCGAAGACGTGGTGGTGATCGAGGGCGAGTGGGGGCGCATCGAGGAGATCACCCTGTCGTACGTGGTGGTGCGGATCTGGGACGAGCGGCGGCTGGTGCTGCCGACCTCGTACTT
The DNA here is from genome assembly GCF_040645615.1 of Glycomyces sp. NPDC046736. Classification (NCBI taxonomy): domain Bacteria; kingdom Bacillati; phylum Actinomycetota; class Actinomycetes; order Glycomycetales; family Glycomycetaceae; genus Glycomyces; species Glycomyces sp. NPDC046736. The sequence continues at coordinate 122,125 of NZ_JBEYYO010000014.1, forward strand.
CAAGTCGCACCCGTACGTGAACTGGACGCGGAACAACCCGGCGGTGCTGGGCACGATCCTGCTGGACGCGGACTGGCGGCTGCCGGTCGACCAGGCGCGGGCCGAGCTGGGCCGGTTCCTGCGGGCGAACCCGCTGTGGGACGGGCGCAGCCACGCCATGGTGGTGCTGGAGGCGACCGGGCCGTACATGCGGCTGCGGATCACCGTCTCGGCGGCGAGCCCTTCGGACCAGTGGTCGCTGCGGTGCGAGGTGCGCGAGCGGATGATCCGGTGGATCGTCGACGAGCACCCGCACTGCATCCCGCGGATGCGGGTCAACAGCTACCAGTCGGTGATGGACGTGCGCAGCGGGGTGTTCGCCGGTGACCAGGCCGAGGCGCAGACGATCGAGCCGACCGAGATCCAGATGCTGCTCAACGAGTCGCCGTTCGAGCAGCGCAGGCACACTCCGGACTCCTGATCGATAGCCCGCTCGCGCGGGCTATACGCGGGTGCGGCGTATTTGTGACCTTGGTTTCGTTGACGCTAGCCGCACGGCAGGTAGGCTCTTCAACATGGAGTTTCGTCATCTCGGCCGCTCTGGCCTCGTAATTTCCGAACTGGTCTACGGCAACTGGATCACCCACGGCGGGCAGGTCGAAGAGGACGCGGCGGTCGCGTGCGTCCAGGCCGCCCTTGAGGAAGGCATCACCACCTTCGACACCGCGGACGTGTACGCGCAGGGCGCGGCCGAGGAGGTCCTCGGACGCGCGCTCAAGAACGAGCGCCGCGACGGCCTGGAGATCTTCACCAAGGTCTACTGGCCGATGGGCCCGGGCAAGAACGACCGCGGGCTGTCGACCAAGCACATCAAGGAGTCGATCAACAACTCGCTGACGCGCCTCCAGACCGACCGCGTGGAGCTGTACCAGGCCCACCGCTGGGACGTGGAGACCCCGCTCGAGGAGACCATGCAGGCGTTTGCCGACGTGGTGCACTCGGGCAAGGCCCACTACATCGGCGTCTCGGAGTGGAACGCCGAGCAGATCCGCGCCGCGGCCGCCCTCGCCAAGGAGCTGAAGATCCAGCTCGTGTCGAGCCAGCCGCAGTACTCCGCGCTGTGGCGGGTCATCGAGGCCGAGGTCGTCCCGGCCTCCGAGGAGCTGGGCATCGGCCAGATCGTGTGGTCCCCCCTCGCCGGCGGCATCCTCACCGGCAAGTACAAGCCGGGCCAGGACGCGCCGGCCGGCTCGCGCGGCGCCGACCCGAAGTTCGGGCGGTTCGTGGAGAACTGGATGAACGACGACGTGCTCGAGCGCGTCCAGCAGCTCGGCCCGATCGCCGAGGAGCAGGGCCTGACCATCGCGCAGCTCGCGCTCGCGTGGGTGCTCCAGAACTCGAACGTGTCGGCCGCGATCATCGGCGCGACCCGTCCCGAGCAGGTCAAGGAGAACGTCAAGGCCGTCGGCGTCAAGCTCTCCGACGAGGTCTACGGCAAGATCAACGACCTCCTCGCGCCGGTCTCGGTGACCGACCCGAAGGAGACCACGGCTCCGAACCCGCGCGCCTAGCACCCGATAGGATATATCCTATATCGTATAGGATCTTATCCGGGCGAGGGCAGCCTCGAAGAGCTCCGGATCGGCCGCATCGAACCATTCGATGCGGCCGTCCCTTTTGAACCAGGAGCGCTGGCGGCGCACGAAGCGGCGCGTGCCCTGGGCGGTGAGGCGGAAGGCCTCGGACTCGTCGTACTCCCCCGCCAGGAACGCCAGCACCTGCTGGTAGCCCAAAGCGCGAGAAGCGGTGCGGCCCTGCCTGAGTCCCCGGGCCTCCAGGGCCCGGACCTCGTCGACCAGGCCGGTGTCCCACATGGACTGGACGCGGCGCTCGATGCGCTCGTCGAGCGCGGCCGTGTCCAGGTCGACGCCGATGCGGACCGCTTCGAGGTGCGCCCGCGGCTCGGGCAGCGAGGCGGTGAAGCTGCCGGTGAGCTCCACGACTTCGAGCGCGCGCACCACGCGGCGCCCGTTCGAGGCCAGGATCGACTTCGCGGCCTCGGGGTCGAGGGCCTTGAGCCGCTCCCACAGCGCGGTGGAGCCGTCGCGTTCGAGGTCGGCTTCGAGCCGGGCCCGGATCTCGGGGTCGGTGCCGGGGAAGTCCATCTCGTCCAGGGCGGCCTGGACGTAGAGCCCCGATCCGCCCACCAGGATCGGGCGCTTCCCACGGGAGCGGATGTCGGCGATCGCCTCCCGCGCGAGGGTCTGGTACCGGGCCACATCGGCCGCTTCGGTGACGTCCAGGACGTCGAAGACATGATGGGGCACACCGCGTTTCTCGGCCTCGGTGATCTTCGCGGTGCCGATGTCCATGCCCCGGTACAACTGCATCGAATCGGCGTTGACCACCTCGCCGTCCAGGGCGAGAGCGAGCGAAACGGACAGTGCGGTCTTCCCGGCGGCGGTGGGCCCTACGACGGCGATCACCGGCGGCTGTAGGGTGGAAAGGCCGCCACCCGTCTCTCGGCGGAGCTCGGGAGTCATGACTCGGCGGCCTCGCTTGCGAGCCTCCCGTTGACACCGTTCAATTGAATGACCCCTCGGTTCGTGCGCCCCCACCCGGCTGGCGGAGACCCGCCGACCACCGTAAGGTACGGGAAGTACGTCCCTTAGTTCGTGTGAAGGATTTGAGATTACCGCGATGAGTGACCTCGGAGACTGGACCAGCTTCGGCCGCATCGACGCCGACGGCACGGTCTATGTGAAGACCTCCTCAGGCGAGCGCGCGGTCGGCTCCTGGCAGGCCGGCTCCACCGATGAGGGGCTCGCGCACTTCGCGCGCAAATACGCCGACCTCGTGGTGGAAGTCGATCTCATCGCCGCGCGCTTGAACTCGGAGTCGGCCGACGTGGAGCAGGCGGCCTCGCAGCTGCGCAAGCTCCGCGAGGGCCTGGACACCGCGGCCGTGGTCGGCGACGTGGAGGGCCTGGCCACGCGCCTGGACGGCCTGTCGAAGCACGCCGACGAGAAGCTGGGCGAGTTCAAGGCCGCCAAGGACGCCGAGCGCGCCGAAGCCGTCGCCGCCAAGGAGGCCCTCGTGGCCGAGGCGGAGGAGCTGGCGGCCCGCGACAGCCACTGGAAGGCCTCGGGCCAGCGCTTCGGCGAGATCATCGAGGAGTGGAAGGCGATCCACGGGGTCGACCGGAAGACCGACCAGAAGCTGTGGCGCCGGTTCTCGGCCGCGCGCGACACGTTCACTCGGCACCGGGGCGCCTACTTCTCGCAGCTCGACTCCGAGCGCAAGGTGATCGGCCAGACCAAGGAAGACCTGATCAAGCAGGCCGAGGCGCTCTCGACCTCGACCGACTGGGGCCCTACGGCCGACAAGCTCAAGGCCCTCATGGCCGAGTGGAAGGAGGCCGGGCGACTGGCTCCGGACGCCGAGCAGAAGGCCTGGAAGCGGTTCAGGGCCGCGCAGGACGTGTTCTTCAACGCCCGCTCGGAGGTGTTCTCGGCCCGCGACGCGGAGCTGGACGCCAACCAGGCGCAGAAGGAAGAGCTGCTCAAGCAGGCCGAGGCGCTCGACATCGAGGCCGACCCGAAGGCCGCGCAGAACGCGTTCCGCGACCTCCAGGCCGGTTGGCACGACATCGGCCCGGTCCCGCGCAAGAACCAGGCGAAGTTGCAGCGCCGTCTGCGCAACGTCGAGGACAAGCTGCGCGAGGCTTTGGACACCGCTTGGCGGAAGGTCCCGGTCGACGAGAACCCGCTGCTGCTCCAGATGCGCCAGCAGGTCGCCGAGGCCGAGGAGAAGCTGGCCCGGGCGAAGGCGGACGGGAACGCGGGCCGGATCAAGAAGGCCGAAGCGGACTTGGCGGGCAAGAAACAGTTCTTGGCTTTGGCTGAGGGCTCTAAGTAGACGACAGGTCCTGTTTGATCCTGGTTCGGAGCGACGCATGACGGCGTTCTCCGGGCGATCGGGATAATGGGTGCGGGACCCGACGGCGCGGACCTGTGTGGGCCGCGCCGTTCGTCGTTCCGGCCGAATCGTCCCCCGACAGGAAGGCAACCGCATGACCTTGGAATCCGTCTCCACTCTCGACAGCCTGCCCCGGCAGTTCATCGACGCCGAGCGCGTGTTCAACCTCCGCGACGTGGGCGGCTGGGACGCCGCCGAGGGCCGCAAGGTCCGGTCGGGCCGGGTGTTCCGCTCCGACAACCTCGGGATGGTCTCCGATGCCGACCGGGACCTGCTGGTGAACCGGTTGGGCGTCCGGCACGTGATCGACCTGCGCCGGGCCGAGGAGTGGGAGGTCGCCGGGCGCTTCCCCGACGTCGACGGGGTCGAGTTCCACCACTTCGAGCTCTCGCACGTCAGGTGGGAGGCCATCGGGCGCAGCCACCCGGAGGGTTCGGACGTGGTGCCGTTCCTGCGCCAGCGCTATTCGGGGATGTACGAGGCGGGGTACCAGGCGGTGAAGGACTCTCTGGACGTGATCGCCTCGGGCGAGCCGGTGCTGTTCCACTGCATGGCCGGGAAGGACCGTACGGGACTGGTGGCGGCGGCGCTGCTGTCGGTGCTGGGCGTGGACGCGCGGGACATCGCGGCCGACTATGAGCTGTCGAACTACGGGATCGTGCGGTGGCGGGCGTGGCGGGACGCGAACATGGGCAAGCCCGCGTCCGAGAGCGGCCTGACGACCCCGGCCGCGGCGATGCTGGCCACGATCGAGGAGATGAACGAGCGGTTCGGCTCGCTCCCGGACTATGTGAAGGCGACCGGTTTCGACCAGGTCGAGGCGCTTCGCTCGCAATTGCTGGAGTAGGCCTCGGGCCGCCGCGTCCCGCCAGTCGGGCACGGCGGCCTCGAATTTTTTCACCTCAGATCCGTTGGGGCGCAAGGAATTCGGCTTGATCGGTAGGATTACTTACCGGTCGGCAGGTGAAATTGGGTTGCCCGGTGTCGTACCCCGCTCGTAGGTTGGAGCGGTGGGCTCAGAGCGGTTGAAAACTCCAGAAACATCGGAAACGGACGATCCCGCGGAACGTCGGTCGGCGCTGACGAACCTGTGGCGGATCAAGAAGTACCTGTACCCCTACCGGTTCAAGCTGGCCGTGCTGTGGTCGATGGTGCTCTTGAACATCCTCACCGGCCTGGCGATCCCGCCGCTGGTGGGCCGGGCCATCGACGGGCCGATCAAGGAACGGGACATGGCCGGGCTGTGGGCCATCGTCGCGGTCATCGCCTTCCTGGGCCTGATGGACGCGCTGCTCAACTTGACGCGCCGCTACTTCCAGACCACCACCGCGATGGCCATCGAGGCCGACATCCGCGCCGCGCTCTACGAACACCTCCAGCGCCTCCACACCGGATTCCACGACCGCTGGCAGACGGGTCAACTGCTCGCGCGCGTCACCTCCGACCTGGGCATGATCCGGCGGTTCTTCGCCGGCGGCATGGTCTTCGCGATCTCCTCGATCGGCATGATCAGCCTGATCCTGGGGCAGCTCTTGTTCATCGAATGGCGCCTGGCGCTCATCGTGGCGGCCTCGGCGGTGCCGCTGTTCCTCATCGGGCGCGGGTTCTTCCGCCACTACCTGCCGATGGCCCGCGCCGAGCAGGACCAGTCCGGCGAGGTATCCAGCGCCGCCGAGGAGTCGGCCCTGGGCATCCGCGCGATCAAGGCCCTCGGACGCGGGCCGCTCATGGCGCAGCGGTTCGAGACCGAGGCCGCCGAGCTGCGCGAGCGCGGCATCCGCAAGAGCCTGGTGGCCTCGCGGTCCTGGTCGGGCTTCGCCGCGATCGCGTCGGCCTCGCTCGGGGTCACACTCGTGCTCGGGTCGATCATGGTCGCCGAAGGGGTGCTCTCGGTCGGGAACCTCACCGCGTTCATCATGTTGCAGCTCGCGCTGCTGTGGCCCATCGAGGCCTCGGGCTGGGTCATGGCCCACGGCAACGAGGCCATGACGGCCGCCGACCGCGTCTACGACGTGTTCGACACCGAACCGGCCATCCGCGACCGCCCCAACGCGAAGGTCCTCGACCGCGGCGAAGTACGCGGGCACCTGGTCTTCGAGGACGTGCGGTTCGGCTACGAGGACGATGCGCGCGACATCCTGCGCGGCGTCGACCTCACCGTGCGGCCCGGCGAGACCGTGGCCATCGCGGGCAAGACCGGCTCGGGCAAGACCACCCTCGTCTCACTCCCCTCGCGCCTCAACGACCCCACCGGGGGCCGGATCCTCCTCGACGGCCACGACATCCGCGACCTCCAACTGGCGAACCTGCGCTCGGTCGTGACCACCGCGTTCGAGGAGGCCACGCTGTTCTCGATGAGCGTGCGCGAGAACCTCGCGCTCGGCAGGCCCGGCGCAGGCCAAGCCGACCTCGACGAGGCACTGCGCGTGGCCCAGGCCGAATTCGTGCACGACCTGCCCTACGGGCTCGACACCCGCATCGGCGAGCAGGGCCTCTCGCTCTCGGGCGGCCAGCGGCAGCGCCTCGCGCTCGCACGCGCCGTGGTCGTCAAGCCCGCGCTGCTGGTGCTCGACGACCCGCTCTCGGCGCTGGACGTCCACACCGAGGAACTCGTCGAGCGTGCCTTGGCGCAGGTCCTGCGGGACACCACCGCGCTGGTGGTGGTCCACCGGCCGTCCACGGTGGCGCTGGCCGACCGGGTCGCGCTGCTGCACGAAGGCAGGATCGCGGCCACCGGGAAGCACTCCGAGCTGATGAGCACGAGCCCCGAGTACGTCGAGGTGCTCTCGGCGGATCTTGTGGAAAGCACAGCCGAGGAGATGGCGGCATGACGCAGACGACGCAGCAGACCGACAAGCACGCGCACTGGAGGGGGCACGCCGAGTCCAGCGAGGCCGACCGGACCAGCGCCGAAGTGGACGACGCGGCCTCGATCAAGGAGCTGCGCGTGAAGTCGCGGCGGCTCCTGGGGTGGATGATGGCCCCGCACAAGCGGTCGCTGTGGTTCCTCGTCGCGATCCTGGTGGTGCAGAACTTCGCGAGCATGTCCACGCCCCTGCTGGTCATGTACGGGATCGACCACGGCATCCCGGCGATGACCGACCGGGACGACTACTCCGTCGTGATCTGGATCGGGGTCAGCTTCGCGGTCGTGGCGATCCTGGAGTACCTGTGCATCCGGCTCTACATCGCGCAGTCGGCGCGGGTGAGCGCGGCGATGCTGTTCGCGCTGCGCTCCAGGGTGTTCCGCAAGTTCCAGCGGTTGTCGGTGTCCTTCCACGAGCGGTTCACCTCAGGGAGGATCACGGCCCGGCAGAGCTCGGACATGGAGGCCATCCGGGAGATGACCGAGAACGGCGTGGACGACCTGGTGCTCGCCGCGCTCAACGTCGTGACCATCACCGTGGTGATGCTGGTGGTCGACGCCCGCCTGGCCGCGGTGGCGCTGTTGACGTTCCCGCTGATGCTGCTGCTGGGCCGCTGGTTCAGCCGCGTCTCGGCCATCGCCTACCGCAAGGCCCGCGAGACCGTGGCGCTGCTCATCGTCTACTTCGTGGAGTCGATGGGCGGGGTGCGCGCGGTGCAGGCCTACCGGCGCGAGGACCGCGACCGGGAGCTGTTCGCCGGGCTCAACGTGGACAACCGGTTCGCGCAGGCGGCCGGGCACCAGCAGAACGCGTTCATGTCCGGCGGGATGCGGGGCATCGGGCACCTGGCCACGGTGGTGGTGCTGCTGTTCGGCGGCTGGCAGGTCATGCAGGGCAATACCGAGCTGGGCGTCCTGGCGGCGTTCCTGCTGTACATGAAGCGGTTCTTCGACCCGCTGAACGAATTGGTGCAGTTCTACAACGTGCTCCAGTCGGCGACCTCGGCGCTGGAGAAGCTCTCCGGGGTCCTCGACGAGAAGGTCGAGGTGGCCGAGCCCGAGCAGCCGAAGACGATCGCGAACCCGAAGGGCGAGTTGCGTTTTGCGAACGTCAGGTTCCAGTACCGCGACGACCGGGTGGTGCTGCCGGGCCTGGACCTGCGCATCCCCGGCGGGCAGACCACGGCACTGGTGGGGGCCACCGGCGCGGGCAAGACCACGATCGCGAAGCTGGTGAGCCGGTTCTACGACCCGAACGGCGGCACGGTCTCGCTCGACGGCGTGGACCTGCGCGACCTCTCCGAAGCCGACCTGCGCGGGAACATCGTGATGATCACGCAGGAGAACTTCCTGTTCAACGGCACGATCGCCGAGAACATCGAACTGGGGAGCCCCGGCGCGAGCCGCGAGCGGATCATCGAGGCCGCGAAGGTGGTGGGGGCGCACGAGTTCATCGAGGCGCTGCCCGACGGGTACGACACGCACGTGCGCAAGCGGGGCGGGCGGCTCTCGGCCGGTCAGCGCCAGCTCGTGGTCTTCGCGCGCGCGTTCCTGGCCGACCCGCGAGTGCTCATCCTCGACGAGGCCACGTCCTCGTTGGACATCCCGTCCGAGCGTCTGGTGCAGCGCGCGCTGCGCACGATCCTGGCCGACCGCACCGCGATCATCATCGCCCACCGGCTCTCGACGGTGGAGATCGCCGACCGGGTGCTGGTGCTCGAAGGCGGCCGCGTCATCGAGGACGGCCGCCCGGGCGAGCTCATCGACCACGGCGGCGAATACGCGACCTTGCACCGCCAATGGGAGGACTCGCTGGTGTAGACGCGGCGGGCCGCGGCGCAGCGGCGACGGCCGTGTACGGCCGTCCAAGTCGCGATGACCATGACCGCGCCGGGCGGGCCGTGCTCTGCGCGCCCCGCCCGGTCTACGCTGAGGGCACCGGACCCCCTTGCCGCCGAAGGACACGCCATGCCCGACCCCGGACACATGCGGATCTCGCACCAGGAGCGCGAGGCCGTGGCCTCGCAGCTGCGCGACGCGCTCGACGCGGGCCGCCTCGACCTCGGCGAGTTCGACCAGCGCACCCGCGACCTGTACGACGCGCAGACCTACGACGAGGTCGCGCGGCTGCTCGAAGACCTGCCGCAGACGAACCTGCCGGTCCCGCCCCAGCCCGCCCCGGCGACGCCGCGCGCCGAGCCCGAGGAGAAGTCGAACCTCATGGGGCACATCGCGCTCGGCATGGGCGTGATGTCCTTCGCGAGCTTCGCGCCGTTCACGATCCTGGCGATCGTGTTCGGCTGCATCGGCCTCGACAAGTACCGGAAGGGCGAATCCGACTCCCGCTCCTTCGCGCTCGCGGGGCTGATCCTGGGCGCGGTGAGCATCCCGGTGTGGATCATGTTCTTCGTCCTCGGCGCGATGTTCTGGTTCTGAACCTCGGTCAGCAGGCGGCGCAGCCGGGGGCTTCGGCTTTCGGTTGGGGTTTGCGGCCGATGGTGGGGATGCCGAGGTTGACTCCGGGGAGCTTCGTGGCCTTGCCCGCGGCCCAGGCGTCGCCGGCCTTGGTGGTGCGGTGGGACAGGATCGGGCCGTCGGCGACGAGGTGGTGGGGGGCGCCGTAGGTGATCGCGGTGGTGATGACGTCGCCGGGGCGCACGCCCTCGGCGTTGCCGGTGGGGCCCTCGCCGGGGGTGACGGCGAAGTGGACGAGGCGGCCGTCGCGGGCGCGGCCGGAGAGGCGGCCGGTGGCCTCGTCCTTGCGGCCGTCCCCGGCGGTGACGAGCACTTCGACCTCGGTGCCTTCGAGCCCGCGGTTCTCCTCCCAGGAGACGCGCTCCTGGAGGGCCACGAGGCGCTCGTAGCGCTCCTGGACCACGGCCTTGGGGATCTGGTCGGGCATCGTGGCCGCGGGGGTGCCCGGGCGGATCGAGTACTGGAAGGTGAACGCCGAGGAGAAGCGGGCCTTCTCGACCACGTCCAAGGTCGCCTGGAAGTCCTCCTCGGTCTCGCCGGGGAAGCCCACGATGATGTCGGTGGTGATCGCCGCGTCGGGCATGGCGGCGCGGACCTTGTCGATGATCTCCAGGAACTTCGCCGAGCGGTAGGAGCGGCGCATCTCCTTGAGGACGCGGTCGGAGCCGGACTGGAGCGGCATGTGCAGCGAGTGGCACACGTTCGGGGTCTCGGCCATCGCCGCGATCACGTCGTCGGTGAAGTTCTTGGGGTGCGGGCTGGTGAAGCGCACCCGCTCCAGGCCCTCGATCGCGCCGCACGAGCGCAGGAGCTTCCCGAAGGCGAGCTTGTCGCCGAACTCCACACCGTAGGTGTTCACGTTCTGGCCCAGCAGGGTCACCTCGGAGACGCCCTCGTCGACCAGCGCCTGGACCTCGGCGAGGATCTCGCCGGGGCGGCGGTCCTTCTCCTTGCCGCGCAGGGACGGCACGATGCAGAAGGTGCAGGTGTTGTTGCAGCCCACGGAGATCGAGACCCAGCCCGAATAGGTGGACTCGCGCTTGGTGGGCAGGGTCGAGGGGAAGGTCTCCAGGGATTCGAGGATCTCGACCTCGGCGGCGCGGTTGTGGCGGGCGCGGTCGAGCAGGGCCGGGAGCGAGCCGATGTTGTGGGTGCCGAAGACCGCGTCGACCCAGGGGGCGCGCTTGACGATCTCGCCGCGGTCCTTCTGGGCCAGGCAGCCGCCCACGGCGATCTGCATGTCGGGGTTGGCGCGCTTGGCCGGGGCGAGGTGGCTGAGGTTGCCGTAGAGCTTGTTGTCGGCGTTCTCGCGCACCGCGCAGGTGTTGAACACGACCAGGTCGGGCGCGGCCTCGCCTTCGACCGGCACATAGCCGGCCGATTCGAGCAGCCCGCCGATCCGCTCGGAGTCGTGCACGTTCATCTGACAGCCGTACGTCTTCACCTGGTACGTCTTCACACCTAGCTCAGCCACTCCCCCAGGATAGACGCGAGCGCGATCACAGCGGCACGGCCGGGACGGGGCCCGGCGATGCACAATTCGCCGCCGCGCGGGGCCCGCAACCGAAAGCCAAGGACCGTGAGAATCGACACAGCAACCTTTGGAGGACGTGACGACAGTGAACCAGTGTTCACGCGGGGGCGCCGAAGGCACCCCCTTGCGACCTCAGGAATACCCCGCGGTAACTGCCCAATGTGATCAGTTCCTCACGGCGGCAAGCTCTTCAGTTCACTCTACGGGATGCCAGGGGGCCCAGGCCTTTTGCAGGGCGCTTTCACTCTTTGAAACTAATTTGCCTTTGACCTTGTGCCGTCCCGATCGTCCTTATAAGGTGACCTGCGTGCCGCTGAGTCCGCAACCAGGCTGAGGCCGCGACCGGACTCGCCCACCACAGGACGGCGACACACCCATCTCTGCCCCACCAGCACTTCACTCAGGGAAGAATATGCGCCTCAAAAGCTCCTCCGCCGCTGCCGCAATCGCGGCCGCGGCACTCCTCGTCTCGGCGGGCTGCGTCTCCGAGAGCCCCGCTTCGAACGAGAGCGACTCGGCCCTCACCGGCTCCGGCACCGGCGCGGACTGCACCATCGACGAGACGGTCAAGATCGGCGCCGTCTTCAGCCTCACCGAGGCCGCCGCGTTCGCCGGCGCCTACCAGAGCGAGGGCTTCGAGCTGGCCATCGAGGAACTCAACGCCGTCGGCGGCGTCAAGTACGAGATGATCCTCGAAGACGACAAGACCACCGTCGAGGACTCCGTCGCCGCGTTCGAGAAGCTCATCAACCGCGACGAGGTCTCGGCCATCGTGGGCCCGACCCTCTCCAACATGGCCTTCACGACCTACACCGACGCCCAGAGCGCCGGCGTCCCCGCGCTCGGCGTCTCCACCACCGCCGAGGGCATCCCCGAGATCGGCGACTACATCTTCCGCGCCTCGCTGCCCGAGGAGGTCGCGCTCGCCGCGTCCATCCCGGCCGCCAAGGAGTCCCTGGGCCTGGAGGAGGTCGCCGTCCTCTACGACAGCGCCGACGAGTTCACCGCCTCGGCGTACAACACGATCCTCGACGTCCTCGCCGACGAGGGCATCGAAGTCGTCGTCGACGAGAGCTTCGAGACCGCCGACGCCGACTTCTCGGCCCAGCTCACCAAGGTCCTCGAAGCCGACGTGGACGCGGTCATCCTCTCCGCGCTCCCCGGCGCGACCGTGCCGCTGGTCAAGCAGGCCCGCGACCTGGAGATCGAAGCCCCGATCGTGGGCGGCAACGCCTTCAACTCCCCGGTCCTGGTCGGCGCCCTGGAGACGGCCTCCGAGGGCCTGATCGTCGGCGGCGCGTGGAGCGCCGCGGCCGAGACCACCGGCAACGCCGAGTTCATCGCCAACTACTTCGCCAAGTACGAGCGCCAGCCCGACCAGTTCGCCGCCCAGGCCTACACCGCCGCGTACCTGCTCGACCAGGCCATCCGCGCCGACTGCGACGCCAACCGCGAGGCCATCAAGGACAACCTCGGCCAGATCCTCGAATTCGACTCGATCCTCGGCCCGATCTCGATCGACGAGAGCGGCGAGGTCACCCAGGAGCCGGTCGTCCAGATCGTGCGCGACGGCGAATTCACCCTGCTCTAACCCCGTAACCCCCGCTCCCCACCTCCGCCCAGGGAATCACAACGAAATGCTGCAACAGTTGGCCAACGGCGTCTTCGCCGGTTCGATCTACGCGCTCTTCGCGATCGGATTCACGCTCGTGTTCGGGATCCTCCGGCACCTGAACCTCGCCCACGCCGCGATCTTCACCGCCGGCGCCTTCGTCGGCATCGAGATCGCGACGCGGACCGGGATGCCCATCTGGGTGCTCTTCCCGGTCGTGGCCGCCGTCGGCGCGCTCGCCGGCCTGCTGCTGGAGCGCGTCGCGTTCCGGCCGCTGGCCGGGCGCGACGACGAGCATTTCGCGGGACTGATCTCCTCGGTCGCCTTCGGCGGCGTCCTCATCGCGCTCATCCAGGCGCGCTACGGGACCGAGCCGAAGAGCTTCAAGCAGGACTACTTCCCCAACCAGCTGTTCGAGTTCGGCGGCATCCGCGTCACGCTCACGCAGCTGGTGACCCTGGGCCTGGCCCTGGTGCTCATGCTCGGACTCGCATGGCTCGTCTCAGCCACACCGCTGGGACGGGCCATGCGGGCCGTCGCCGAGAACCCCACGGCCGCGAAGGTGGTGGGCGTCAACGTCCACAGCGTCACCGCCGGAACCTACGCGCTGTCCTCAGCGCTCGGCACCGTCGCGGGCGCGCTGTTGGCCCTCAACCTCGGCCAGGCCGACCGGGGCCTGGGGCTCTCCATCGAACTCATCGGGTTCGCCGTGATCATCCTCGGCGGCCTCGGATCGCTGTGGGGCGCGATGGCCGCCGGGATCGTCCTCGGCCTCGCCGAAGCCCTCACCATCCACTACTTCGACTCCACCTGGAAGGGACTCGTGCCCTTCGCGCTCCTGTTCCTGGTGCTGGTAATCCGCCCCCGCGGGCTCTTCGGACACGTGAAGGTCAGGGAGGTCTGATGCTCGTCGGATACGACACCCTCATCACCAACATCGCGCTCGCCGCGATCCTGGCCTACTCCTTCCACGTGGTCCTCATGGCCGGGCAGCTCAACCTCGGCCAAGCCGGATTCGCGTCCCTCGGCGCCTACGTGTCCACATTGATCGTCCCCACCGAGCCCCTGTTCGGGTCGCTCTCCCCCGTCCTCATCGGCATCCCCGTCGGCGCATTCGTCGGCGGGGCCGCCGCGTTCCTGGTCGGACTTCCCGTCCTGCGCCTCCGCGGCGTGTTCCTCGCGATCGGCACCATCGCCTTCGGCGAGATGGTCCGCGTGTTCATGAACAACGCCGAATGGACCAACGGGGCCCTCGGCGTGCGCGTCGACAAATGGGTCACCGTCGACTTCGCGTGGATCATCGTCGCGGTCCTGGCCTACCTGTTCTGGCGCCTCGGGCCCTCCCGCATCGGCCGCGCCTTCGCCGCCGTCCGCGAAGACGAACTCGCCGCCAGCTCCATGGGCGTCAACGTCGTCCGCACCCGCATGACCTCCTTCGTGGCCTCCGGCGCCATCGCCGGGGTCTACGGCGTGATGTTCCTGTACTTCTTCGGACGCATCACCCCCACCACGTTCGACTTCAGCCTCACCGTCGACGGCCTGGTCACCGCCGTCCTCGGCGGCTACCTCGTGTTCTTCGGCCCCATCCTCGGCGCCGGGTTCTTCACCGCCGTGCCCGAACTCCAGAAGGCCCTCGGCGTCGAAGCCGGCTGGGTCGACCCGTTCATCACCGCGGTCATCCTGCTCATCGTGATCCTGTTCCTGCCCGGCGGCCTCTCCACCGCGTTCGCGCGCATCCGCCGCGGCCGCCCCGACCCCGGCGGCGACATCGAAGGCCTCGAGCCCCTGCCCGACAACGGGACCCCGATCGCCAGCATCAAGGGCCTGGGCAAGTCCTACGGCGCCGTCCAGGCCGTGCGGGAGGTCGACCTCGACCTGCGCTCCGGTGAGATCCTCGGCGTCATCGGCCCCAACGGCGCGGGCAAGACCACCCTGGTCAACATGATCAGCGGCCTCGAAACCCCCACCACCGGCGAAGGCGAAGTCCTCGGCGTGCGCCTCGGCGCGACCGGCGGCGCGCACCGCTTCGCCCAAGCCGGAGTGAGCCGCACCTTCCAGCACTCCAAGCTGTTCGACCGCCTCAGCGTCCTCGACAACGTCCTGGTCGGCACCCACGCCGTCAGCCGCTCCACCTACCTGAGGCGGCTCATCTGGCTGCCCTCGGCCCGCCGCGACGAGAAACGCGCCCGCGCCCTCGCCTGGGCCCAGCTGCGCCGCGTCGGCCTCGCCGACCGCGCCCACGCCCGGCCCGGCTCGCTCTCCTACGGCGACCAGCGCCGCCTCGAGATCGCCCGCGCGCTCGCGTCCCACCCGACGCTGCTCATCCTCGACGAGCCCGCCGCGGGCATGAACCACGTCGAGGCCGCCGAGCTCGCCGAACTCATCCGGAGTCTCGCCGACGACCGGATCACCGTCCTGTTCATCGAGCACAACGTGAAAATGGTCCTCGACACCTGCACCAGGCTCGTGGTGCTCAACTTCGGCGAGGTCATCGCCGAAGGCGAGCCCCGCGCGGTCGCCGCCGACCCCAAGGTGGTCGAGGCCTACCTGGGCGGCGTGCTCGACGAGGAAGCGAGCGAGAATGTCTGAGTCCAAGCCCGCGACCGACCCGATCCTCTCGGTCGAAAACGTCGACGTCTCCTACGGCCGCGTGAACGCCGTCCGCGGCGTCTCCTTCTCCGTCCCCGAAGGCGGCCTCGTGGCCCTCGTCGGCGCCAACGGCGCCGGGAAGAGCTCCGTGCTCGCCGCCGTCTCCGGCCTGGTCCGCCCCGCCGCGGGCAAAGTGATCCTCGGCGGACGGGACATCACCCGCTGGCCCGCGCACCGCCGCGTCGGCGCCGGACTGGTCCTCGTCCCCGAAGGCCGCCAGATCCTCGGCACCCTCACCGTCGCCGAGAACCTGCGCCTGGGCGCGCACCGGCGACGCCGCCACGCCGCCCCCGAATCCGAGATGTACGAGCTGTTCCCCGTGCTCGCCGAACGACGCGCGCTGCCCGCCAGCGCGCTCTCCGGTGGGGAGCAGCAGATGCTCGCCATCGCCCGCGCCATGATCGCCAGGCCCAAGGTCGTCCTGCTGGACGAGCCTTCGATGGGCTTGGCCCCCAAGATGGTCGACGAGATCTTCACGGTGATCGAGAAGATCCGCGCCTCCGGGGTGACCGTGGTGCTGGTGGAGCAGAACGCCCGCAGGGCGTTGAGCGCGGCCGACACCGGCCATGTACTGGAGACCGGGGAGATCGCGCGCAGCGGCCCCGCCTCCGAACTCTTGAAGGACCCGAAGGTCGTGCAAGCCTACCTAGGCGTCGAGTAGCACTCGCGCAGCAAGAGGAACCCCCTGAGATGAACGAAGCGCAACCCGAGCCGACATCCTCGGCGGAGAACCGGAAGCCACGCCGCCGACTCATGTCGGGCGTGAAGATCCGGACGAAGCTGACGGTCATGCTCCTCGTGCCGGCGCTCACGCTCGCCGGCATGGTCGCCGTGCGACTGGTCGAATCGGCCACCGAGGCCCGCGAGGTCGGGGCCACCGCCGACATCGTGGAACTGGCCGACGACGTCAGCGCCGTGATCGCGGCCCTCCAGGCCGAGCGGATGGACGCCGCGCAACTGGTGTTCCAGGAGAACACCGGCCTCGAAGACCCCGCCGCGCTGCTCAAGCAGTTCGAGCAGCACAGCGCCGAGACCGCCGACGCGCTCGACGCGCTGGAGGCCACCAGAGCCGACCTCAACCTCAACGAGGACACCGAGGCGCTGCTGGTGCGGGCCGACACGCCCCTGGAGCGGATCTCGCAGTCGCGGCGCGCGGTCATGGACGGCACCGTGGAATCGGTCCACTTGACCGTGTACAACTCGGTGATCATGCGACTGTCGGCCGTGGTCGACTACGCGGTCGACACCGCCGGGACGACCGAGCTCTCCCGCATCCTGCGCACGGCGAGCCTCCTGTCGAGCATCGACGAGTACTCCGAGCAGCTGCGACTGCTCACGCTGTCGCTCGAGGACGGCAAGCCGCTGGCCGGGAAGCACCGCGCGTTCGTGCGCCTGGCCGCCTCCCGCGACGAGTCGCTGAACGAGTACCGGCGCCTGGTCGGCCAGAGCGACCCGGACGCCTCGGTGTTCGAGGTCGGCGGTCTCGGCTCGGCCGACGCCCGTCCCGCCAACCGGTTCGAGAGCCAGGTCGCGGCGTCCCGTTCGGACGACGAGCAGGTCGTCGAGCACGCGGTCCTCATGGCCGCCTACGACGGACGCCACGCGGCCACCTCGGCGCTGGTGCGCGAGTCGCTCAGCGAGGCCACCGACCAGGCCAACGCCACCAACGCGGCCGCGCTGCGGCGCTTGGCCACCGAGGGTCTGATCGCGATCGTGGCGCTGGCGCTGGCGGTCCTGATCGCCTACGGTATCGGCCGTTCGGTCACGCGGGGTCTGCGCGAGTTGTCGACGTCGGCTCGGCAGATCGCGATGGTGGACCTGCCGCTGGCCGTCAAGCGGGTGGATCAGCAGCAGGGCCTGGGGGGCTTGAGCCCGTTCGAGTTCGCGGCGCGCACGACGCCGCCGTTGCAGGTGCAGGGCGAGGACGAGCTGAGCGAGGTCGGTGAAGCGTTCAACATCGTTCACCGCGAGGCGATCCGGGTGTCGGCGCAGCAGGCGCTGCTGCGCTTCCACGTCGGCGCGATCTTCGTGCGGCTGGCGCGTCGCGGTCACTCGCTGACCGGGCGGCTGACGGCCGAACTGGATGAGGCCGAGCGCGACGAGCAGGACCCGGACCGCTTGCAGCGGCTGTTCCGGCTCGACCACTTGGCGTCGCTGATCGGGCGCGCGAACGACAGCCTCCTGGTGCTGGGCGGCTCGTCGGCGGCGAAGGTCCGGACCGTGGACTCGGCGTTGGACGACGTGCTCCAGGCGGCGCAGAGCCGCATCGAGTACTACACGCGCATCGAGGTGGAGGCCGATGACGGCGCGTGGGTGAAGGCCGACGTGGTCGACGACATCGTGCAGCTGCTCGCCGAGCTGATGGACAACGCGACCCGTTACTCCGAGGCCGCCACCGAGGTGACGGCCCGGGTGCTTACGGGCAAGGTGATCATTCAGGTCCGCGACCACGGGATCGGGATCGAGCCCGATCGCCTGGAGCGGTTCAACGAGCGGCTTCAGCGGCAGACGCCGGTGGACTTGGAGGCCATGCAGGCGATGGGCCTGACGGTGGTGGGCTTCCTCGCGTCGAGGCACGGGATCGAGATCGAGATGCGGCCGTCGATCGGCGGCGGCACCGTGGTGGAGGTCGCGGTTCCCGGGTCGCTCCTGTCGTTCACGCCTCCGCCGCGTTCGGCGCAGGGGCCGGCGGCGATCGCGCCGCGTCAGCCTCCGCTGCCGAAGCCGCGCGACAACGCGCCGCTGTTCGCGCAGGGCGCTGAGGCGCCGCCGCCTTCGCCGTCCGGGGAGGCGCGCGCGCTTCCGGCCGGGCCGGCGCGCGGTGTGGCGGTGGTGGGCCGCCCGCAACCCGAACTGGGAACGGCCACTTCGGCGCTGCTGGCCGAGCTGCCCGAGATCCGGTTCGACGTGACGGTCGTCCACGCGGACCCGTCGCTGCGGGCCGGGGCGCCGCTCCCGGTGCCCGAGGCCCCGTTGACCGGCCCGAACGGTCTGCCGCAGCGGCAGCCGATGTCGAACCTGGTGCCCGGCGCGGTGGCGCCGACGGCGAACCAGAGCGAGGGGCCGATCGAGCGGAACCCGAGGAGCATCGGGGCGACCTATGCGGCGTACGCCCGCGGTCTCTCCGGCAGTAGGACCCCGAACCCCACAAATGACAATTGACCCGAGGATCGACCCATGACGACCAGCGCACAACTGGACTTCCTTCTCAACGACTTCGTCGGCCGGGTGCCGCACGTGACGCACGTGATCGCCGTGGCGGCCGACGGGCTCCTCATCGCGTCGAACAGCACCCTGCCGCGGGACGAGGCCGAGCGGCTGTCGGCCATCGCCTCCGGTCTGACGAGCCTCCTCGCGGGAGCCGCGCGTTCGCTTCAGGCGGACCCGGTGATCAGCAACCTGACTGAGATGAACGGCGGCTTCATGTTCTCGATGTCGGTGTCGAGCGGCGCGAGTCTGTTGGCATTGGCGGGCCTCCACTGCGACATCGGCCAAGTGGGCCACGAACTGGCCAACCTCATCAACCAGGTCGGCCCGGCCCTGACCCCCGCCGCCCGCCAAGTCGCCACCGCCCAGTACTACCAGAACCAGCAGCAGCAACAGCAGTACCAGCGCTGAGCGAACGGGCCGGAGCACCGAGAGGTGTTCCGGCCCGTTTCGTCTGCGCTGCAACAGAGGAGGGCCGAGAACCGCGATGCGGTTCTCGGCCCCTCTTGTCTGTTACTTAAGCGGTCTCAGTGCTGAGCCTTCGGATCACTCCGCGGCTACGCCGTCTCCGTGCTCAGCCGTTTGGATCACTCCGCGGCTACGCCGTCTCCGTGCTGAGCCTCTGGATCACTCCGCGGCTACGCCGTCTCCGTGATCTGACGCTGGACCCAAGGCATCAGGTCGCGCATCTTCTTGCCGGTCTCTTCGATCTGGTGGTCGTTCTGCTCGGCCTGGAGCTTCTTGTAGTTCTCGCGCTTCTCGGATTCGGCGACCCATTCCTTGGCGAAGGTGCCGTCCTGGATCTCGGTGAGGATGCGCTTCATCTCGGCCTTGGTCTCGGAGTTGACCACGCGGGGGCCGCGGGTGAGGCCGCCGTATTCGGCGGTGTCGGAGACCGAGTACCACATGTTGGCGATGCCGCCTTCGTAGATCATGTCCACGATGAGCTTGAGCTCGTGGAGGCACTCGAAGTACGCGGCCTCGGGGGCGTAGCCCGCCTCGACCAGGGTCTCGAAGCCGGCCTTGATGAGCTCGGCGGCGCCGCCGCAGAGGACGGCCTGCTCGCCGAACAGGTCGGTCTCGGTCTCCTCCTTGAAGGTGGTCTTGAGGACCCCGGCGCGGGTGCCGCCGATGGCCTTCGCGTAGGAGAGCGCCACGGCCTGCGTGTCGCCCGAGGGGTCCTGCTCGACCGCGACGAGGGCGGGGACGCCCTTGCCGTCGACGAACTGGCGGCGGACCATGTGGCCGGGGCCCTTGGGGGCGACCATGGCGACGTTGACGTCCGCGGGGGCCTGGATCAGGTCGTAGCGGATGTTGAAGCCGTGGCCGAAGAACAGGCTGTTGCCCGCGGTCAGGTTCGGGGCGATCTCGTCGGCGTACAGCTTGGCCTGCACGGTGTCCGGGACCAGGATCATGATGACGTCGGCCCACTTGGCGGCCTCGGCCGGGGTGAGCACCTTCAGGCCCGCCTCCTCGGCCTTGGGGCGCGACTTCGAGCCCTCCTGGAGGCCGACGGCCACCTCGACGCCGGAATCGCGCAGGCTCAGCGAGTGGGCGTGGCCCTGCGAACCGTAGCCGAGGACGGCGACCTTCTTGCCCTGGATCAGGCCCAGGTCGGCGTCGTCGTCGTAGAACACTTCAGCGGACATGCAAATGCTTCCTTCTTCACTAGCTATTCGGTGAGACGTAGCGGGACAGCGAGGCCATCGACTTGGCGCCGCGCCCCAGCGCGACCGTTCCCGACTGGACGAGCTCCTTGATCCCGAAGGGCTCCAGGACTTCCAGGAACGCCTCGATCTTGTCGGAGTTGCCGGTGACCTCGAACGTGACCGTGTCGGGTGTGACGTCGACCGAGCGAGCCTTGAACAGCTCGGCGGCGGCGATGACCTGGCCGCGGGTGGCGGCGTCGGCGCGGACCTTGACCAGCAGCAGTTCGCGCTGCACGGACGAGCCCGCTTCGAGTTCGACGATCTTCAGGACGTGGATGAGCTTGTTGAGCTGCTTGGTGACCTGCTCCAGCGAACCGGGCTCGACGTCGACCACGATGGTGATGCGGCTGACGCCGGGGTGCTCGGTCTCGCCGACGGCGAGCGAGTCGATGTTGAAGCCGCGCCGGGAGAACAGGGCGGCGACGCGGGCGAGGACGCCGGGCTTGTTCTCGACGAGGACCGAGAGCGTGTGGATGCTCATCAGCGTTCACTCCGGTTCGGGGACGGCATCGCGAAGCGGCGCCGGTGGGCGGGGCGACGGGTGCGGGCGCTCATTTAGATCTGCTCCTCGTCCTCGAAGTTCGGGCGCACGTCCCTGGCGTAGAGGATCTCGTCGTTGGAGACCCCGGCGGGGACCATCGGCCACACCATCGCGTCGGGGCCGACGGTGAAGTCGACCACGACCGGGCGGTCGTTGATCGCGTTGGCCTGCTCGATGATCGGGTCGACGTCCTCGGGGCGCTCGGCCCGCAGGCCGACGCAGCCGAGCGCTTCGGCGAGCTTCACGAAGTCCGGCACCCGCGGCGAGGCCTCGGAGTGGTGCGTGGACAGGTTCGTGTTGGAGTAGCGCTGCTCGTAGAACAGGGTCTGCCACTGGCGGACCATGCCGAGGTTGCCGTTGTTGATGACCGCGACCTTGATCGGGATGCCCTCGATCGCGCAGGTCGCGAGCTCTTGGTTGGTCATCTGGAAGCAGCCGTCGCCGTCGATGGCCCACACCGTGCGGTCCATCCGGCCGAGCTTGGCGCCCATCGCGGCCGGGACCGCGTAGCCCATCGTGCCCAGGCCGCCGGAGTTGAGGAACGTGCCCGGCTGCTCGTAGGAGATGAACTGGCTGGCCCACATCTGGTGCTGGCCCACGCCGGTGGTCCAGATCGTGTCGGCGGGCGCGAGCTGGCCGAGCCGCTCGATGACCGCCTGCGGGGTCAGAAGGCCGTCGTCGATGTCGGTGTAGCCCAGCGGATACCGGGCCTTGAGGTCGTCGAGGGTCTCCCACCAGGTCTTCAGGCGGGCCTTGTCGGCGTCGGCGTAGGCCTCGATCATCGCCGCGATCGCGGCCTTGCAGTCCCCCACGATCGGCACGTCGGCCTCGCGGTTCTTGCCGATCTCGGCCGGGTCGATGTCGACGTGGACGACCTTCGCGTCGGGCGCGAAGCTGTCGAGCTTGCCGGTGACGCGGTCGTCGAAGCGGGCGCCGAGCACGACCAGCAGGTCGGACTTCTGGAGCGCGTGGACGGCCGGGACCGTGCCGTGCATCCCGGGCATGCCCAGGTGCTGCGGGTGCGAGTCGGGGAACGCGCCGCGGGCCATGAGGGTCGTCACGACCGGCGCGCCGGTCAGCTCGGCCAGGGCCAGCAGCTCGCGGTGCGCGTCGGACTTGACCACGCCGCCGCCGACGTAGAGCACGGGGCGCTTGGCCTCGGCGATGAGCGCGGCGGCCTCGCGGATCTGCTTGCCGTGCGGCTGCGTGGTGGGCCGGTAGCCCGGCAGGTCCATCTTGGGCGGCCACGAGAACGAGCCGGTGCCGCTGAGGATGTCCTTGGGGATGTCGACCAGGACCGGGCCGGGGCGCCCGGAGGCGGCCACGTGGAAGGCCTCGGCCAGGACCCGCGGGATCTCCTCGACGGCCGTGACCAGGTAGGAGTGCTTGGTGATCGGCATCGTGATGCCGCAGATGTCGGCCTCCTGGAAGGCGTCCGTGCCGATCGCCGAGGAGGCGACCTGGCCGGTGATGGCCACGATCGGGACCGAGTCCATGTGCGCGTCGGCCAGCGGCGTCACCAGGTTGGTCGCGCCGGGACCGGAGGTCGCCATGCACACCCCGACCTTGCCGGTGGCCATCGCGTAGCCCTGCGCGGCGTGGCCGGCGCCCTGCTCGTGGCGGACGAGGACGTGGCGCACCTGCTCGGAGTCGAGCAGCGGGTCGTAGGCCGGGAGGATCGCGCCGCCCGGAATGCCGAAGACCGCTTCGACCTCGAGCTCTTCGAGCGCGCGGACGACGGCCTGCGCGCCGGTGAGAACGGGCGCGGCGGCCGGAGCGCCGAGCGGGGGAGCGGGCCTGGGTGCCCTGGGCCGGGCGGGCTGAGCCTTGGCAGCCTGCGGCCCTGGCTTCGGTGCCTTCACTGGTGTGCTCATGTCCTTCGTCCAATAGGGAGATATGTGGCTGGTTCGACATGCTGTGTCGTTCCCCGGGCAGAAAAAATCGCCCGCGTGCTAGACGCACGGGGCGAGCGCACCGTCAGAGAACGACGGTGCGCTACATAAGTACTACGATGAGCGGCCGGGCGGCGAAGGCCTCGGTCGCGTTGGAGTCGTAGTTCTGCGGAAGACCTCCACATTCGTGGAGAGACCGCTTCTCGTTCGGCACGCTCCCCAGGATGCACGATTCCGGCCCGTGAGTCAACTTTTCTCAGACTCCGGGACGTCGCTCGGCGTGTCGCGCGGCTCGGGGACGAGCGGCGGCGCGGGAGGGAGGGCCTTGGGCTCCTCGGTGAGCCAGCGCGTCAGGTCGTCCGGTTCCATCGGTTTGGCGAGGAGATAGCCCTGCACGAGCGGGGCTTGGGCGGCGATCATGGCGCTGAGCTGGGTGTCGGTCTCGACGCCTTCGGCGATGACCTCCATGCCGAGGAGGCGGCCGAGTTCGACGGTGACGGCGGCGAGGGGGCCGACGCCGCCGTCGTCCTTGGCGATGAGGTCGCGGTCGATCTTGAGGATGTCGACCGGGAGGCGGTCGAGCTGTCCCAAAGACGAGTAGCCGGACCCGAAGTCGTCCAAGGCGATCCGCACCCCGGCGCCGCGGAGCGCGCCGAGTTGGGCGATGAGGGTGTTCATCTGGTGGGAGAAGTCGTGCTCGGTCACTTCGAGCACGAGGCGTTTGGCGGGGACGCCCGCGGCGATGAGCGCGGTGTTGACCTCGGTGGCGAACAGGTGGGTGTGGAGTTCCTTGACCGAGACGTTGACCGAGATCCAGGCTTTGATCCCGGCGGAGTGCCAGGCCGCGAGCTGTTCGGCGGCGCGGTTGACGGTCCAGACCGCGAGGTCCTGGGTCAGGCCCGATTCGGTCGCGGCGGGGATGAACTCGCCGGGGCTGACCTGGCCGAGGCGGGGGTGGTTCCAGCGCAGGAGGGCTTCGGCGCCGACGATGGTGCGGTCGGCGATCGCGAACACGGGCTGGAAGACCAGGCGCAGTTCGTCGCGGGCGATCGCGCCGCGCAGTTCCTGGGTGAGTTCGTTCTTGCGGCGCACCAGGCGGTCGAACTCGGCGTCGTAGGTCGCGTGGCGGTTCTTGCCCGCTTGTTTGGCCGCGCGCAGGGCGAGGTCTGCGTTGCGCAGGAGGATCTCGGGGTCGCCGAGTCCGTCTGCGGCGGTGGCGATGCCGACCGAGCCGGTGGTGAACACCGTGGACTCGTCGTGGAACTCGTAGGGCTCCCCGAGGCGCGCGACGAGGGCTTTGGCGGTGGCGACGGCTTCGGGTCTGCTGGCGCGCAGGAGGATCGCGAACTCGTCGCCGCCGAGGCGGGCGCCGACGTCGGTGGGGCGCAGGAGTTCCTTGATGCGGCGGGAGACCTCGACGAGCAGTTCGTCGCCGAAGTCGTGGCCGCGGGTGTCGTTGACGTTCTTGAACCCGTCGAGGTCGAGCAGGAGCAGCGCGGTCTGGTGCTCTTCGGCGGCCACGCCGTCTTCGAGGCTCTGGAGGAGCGCGCGGCGGTTGGCCAGGCCGGTGAGGGGGTCGGTGTAGGCCATGCGGGCGAGTTCGGTCTCCAGGCTCCGGCGGGCGCCGACGTCCTCGATGCGGGCCACCAGGCCGCGTACCTGGGGGCGGCCGCGGAGGTCGGTGACCACGGTTTCGGTGTGGTGCCAGCGGCTGTCGACGTCGCGGATGCGGATGTTGAGGTGGGCCTGGCCGGTGTGGCTGAGGCCGTCGAGGAGCGCTCTCAGGTCCTCCCCCGCGCCGCGGCGGTCGTCGATGTGGACCAGGTCGAGGAACGAGGCGCCCAGGCACGGGCCGGACTCGGGGGCGGGCTTGAGGGCCGAGTCCTCGGGGGCCCAGGTGATCTTGAGGTCGGGGTCGAGGACCAGGACCGTGTCGGAGGCGACCCCGACGATGGCCGAGAGTCGCTTCTGGCGGGCGGCGGCCTCGACGGTGACGCGGTGGACGTCGAGGAAGGTGAGGATGAGGCGGGCGGCGAGCGCGGCGGCGGCGGCGAGGCCGACCAGGGCCGCGTCCAGCGGGAGCGGGCCGGAGGCGGCGCCGTTGATGAGGACCGCGGCGGCGGCGATCGCGGCGGCTCCGGCCAGGACGGTGTAGTGGACGCCGGGATAGGAGGGTTTGTCCACTGGGGAGGCTTTGCGGTGGCGCGCGAAGTAGGTGACCGCCAACAGCGCGGTGCAGGTGGCGACCCAAGCCACCGACCACCACAGGACGCGCTCTTCGGGGCGGGTCCACTGCCATGCGGTGTACATGGCGGTGCCGGTGAAGTGGACGGCGAAGACCGCGATGTGGGCGAGGGCGTGGCGGCGGCGCCAGTGGCGGATGCGCAGGGTGGTGGTGAGGCCGACGCCGAGGAGGATGACGCCCATCATGGTGGGGATGATGATGGCGAAGTCGCCGCCGGTGACGTGGCCCCGCTGGGCCTGGAACAGGGGGCGGCCCAGCAGGAGCCACAGCGCGAAGAGGGTGCACAGCCCCACGAACGCGCCGTCGACGAGGCGTCGCTGGACGGCTTTGGGGTCCCATTCGTTGTCGGGCAGGCGCAGCAGCGCGAGGGACCAGACCACGACGGCGGTCGCGAAGCCCGCGCCCGCGACGGTGTCGGCGAGGCCGTTCGGGAGCCAGCACGCGGCGGCCACGGTGGCGGCCGTGGTCTGCATCCCGGCGGCGAGGAGCTGGTAGGTGATGCGGCGGCCGGGTTTGACGTGTCCGGCCGCCCGCCACATGAGGAGCCCGGCCCCGGCCACGCCGATGCTGCCGAGGGCCGCGGCGGTGTCCTGGTCGATCGACGGGAGCGAGGTCTGGGAGCCGACCACGACGGCCGCAGCGAGCACGGAGCACCACACGGCGGCGGTCGCGGTCCACGACAGCAGCTGCCGGACGCGGCGGGGGGTTGGCGTCATCCAAGGGCCCAATCGTAGAAAGCCTCGTGATTTACAGGATGCCGCATGGGTCGAGGTTTACACGCCTAGGGTCGGATCACGCGTGCTCTCGGTTCAGAGGACGCGGGGACGTTCCAGGGGAATGGCCGCTACGAGGTCGTCGAGGGCGGAGCGGTCGGCCGAGTAGGTCTTCGCGGCGCTCTCGTCCTCGGCCGCGGCGGCCTTGGTGGCGTTCACGATCTCGGACCGGAACTTGACGAGCTGCTCGTCGCGGCGGGCGAGGTCTTCGCGGTGGGTCTCCTGGCGGCGGCGCTGCCACAGGACCGGGAAGACGATCGCGAGGACGAACACGACCCCGAGGAACCACTGCTGGACCGAGAGCATGAGCAGCGCGAACGCGCCGAGGGCGATCGCGATGCCCACGGCGGGGGCCGTGGACGGCGCGCCCGCTTCGGCGGAGCGGTTGAAGCGGTCCTCGACCGCGGCGACTTCCTTCTTGTCGGCGCCCGAGGCGGTCACGGTCACCGTGACGCCGCGGCGGCGGAGCTTGGTCTCGGTGGGGACGGGCGCGGGGAGGGTGTGCGCGAGGTGCTCGGCGCGGGCGCGCAGGACCGGGCCGGCGATGTCGAGGGCGAGGCGGCGCAGCGCGACCGGGCCGTCGGGGTCGAGGAGGTCGCGGCGCACGAGCGCGGTGACGGTCCCGGCCGGTTCGGTCCAGGTGGGGCGGCTGTGGCGGGCGGCCTCGCCCAGTTCGAGGGCCTCCATCTCGCGCACGAGCGGCAGCTCGGCCGGGCTGGGCTCCTCGATGAGCTCCTGGAGGTAGTGCTGCCAGTCCACGTCGTCTTGGGGCGCTTCGGGTTCGATGTCCTCGGCGGTGAGGTGGGCGACGAGGGCCGCGCAGCCTTCGGCCCGGCCGCCGGTGGTCACGAACTCGTCGAGCGCGCGGTCCCAGGCCGCGATCTCGGATTCGTCGTCGGCGTCGAAGAGCTGGCGCAGGCGCTGCGTGAGCTGTTCGGCCGCACCGGGACCGAACGCTCCGGCGGCGGTCTGCTCCCACAGGGTCCGCCACCCGGCAGCGACCTGGCCGGGCTCGGTCACGCCGAGGTCGACCGCCTCGCCGAGGAGCCGCAGCACCGCGGCGTCGATGAGGGCGGGCTGCTCGAAGCAGCGGCCCGCGGCGAGGTTGAACAGCTCGGCGCGGATGCCGTCCCTTTCCCCGGCGGCCTCGAACCCGGCCTTGAGGTCGGCGAACGGCAGCGACCGCTGGGTGGGGACCACGCGGTCGCGCAGGACCAGCGGGAGCACCGCTGAGGCGGCGGGCGGGAGCCAGTAGCCGGGCACGTCGTCGAATTCAGGGGAGGGCGCGGGGCGTTCCTCCACCAGAGCGCGGAAGGTCTTGCGGATCTCCTTGCGGGCCTGGTACTCGTCGAATTCGAGGAGCTGGAAGCGCAGCTCGGTCCAGGCGAAGACCTCGTCGATGCGCTCGGCCACGGAGTCGAACTTGGAGCCGACGGCCTTGAGGCTGCGGTCGAACTCGCTGCGGGTCTCCTGGAGCCGCCGGGCCTGGGCGCGGCGCGCGGAGCGCTCGGCGGCCAGTTCCTCGTCGAGCTCGTTGATCGCGTGGCTCTGGCTCAGCTCCGAGCCCCACCAGACGCTGACACGGGACATGGGCTACTCCAGGGGTCGCGGGGGCTGCGGGCGACACCATTGTGCCCGAGGAACGCAAACGGCGGGGTCCCCGAAGGGCCCCGCCGTCTACGAACCGCTAGGGGGTGTTTAAGAACCCCCACCGGCCGCTATCGGGCCCATTCGCCCGCTCGCTTCGTTGTCGGCCGCCCGAATACAACACCGACCCCCGAGCAGCCCGACCTCAACTGGAACCACCCCGACGTGGTCGCCGAGCACGAAGCGGTGCTGCG